>NZ_PQBX01000010.1:0-33617 GCF_002964625.1 Pseudoalteromonas sp. T1lg21 | reverse complement strand
CTGATAGCTGATAGCTGATAGCTGATAGCTGATAGCTGATAGCTGATAGCTGATAGCTGATAGCTGATAGCTGATAGCTGATAGCTGATACCTATGTTATAATCCCCGCAATTTTTGACTTTCAGTAAGTAACAACGCAATGACACTTGATGATATTCGTATCGTATTAGTTAACACATCACATTCTGGTAATATTGGCTCAGCGGCACGTGCTATGAAAACGATGGGCTTATCAAATTTATATCTTGTTGATCCTGCTTGTGAAATTGACAGTCATGCGAGTGCGCTTGCGGCCGGTGCAACTGATGTTTTAGGTAAAACAGTGGTTGTTGATACACTGGCAGATGCGATTGCTGATTGTGGCTTAACAATTGGTACCAGCGCACGCTCACGTACTTTATCTTGGCCTATGGTTGAGCCGCGTGAATGTGGTGAGAAGTTAGTGACAGAGGCTGAACAGGGTCCTGTTGCACTCGTATTTGGTCGCGAAAATAGTGGTTTAACGAACGAAGAACTACAACAATGTAACTACCACGTATGTATTCCTGCAAACCCTGAGTACAGCTCGTTAAATCTCGCGATGGCCGTGCAAACGCTGTGTTATGAAACACGTATGGCGTATTTAAACAAACAGCCAAAAGTACAAGAAGAAGACGAAGCAGTCTATCCAAACGCAAAGCAAACTGAGCTGTTTTACGAGCACTTAGAGCAAACATTAAATGACACGGGTTTTATCATCAAACAACACCCAGGCATGGTGATGACTAAATTACGTCGTTTATTTAATCGCGCGCGTCCAGAAGAAGCTGAGATGAACATCTTACGCGGTATTCTTACCTCTATTAATAAGTCTATTAATAAGTTTAGGTTATAAGCTTTATTCACCAGAATACTTGACTAAGTTACTCAGGTAATTACAATGTACCCAGTACTTGACTATTTTTGTCAAGTATTCGGTTTTATCAATGGCAAGTATCAATTTTTATCAAGTGATAATACTTGACTATTTTGGTCTGGTAATTAAAATTTGCACACCTTAGCGTGCAGTAACATCGGGGGCTCCATGAAGTTAACATCAAAAGGCAGATACGCAGTAACCGCCATGTTGGATGTTGCACTACATACAAATGTGGGTGCAGTGCCTCTTGCCGATATTTCTGAACGCCAAGAGATTTCGTTATCTTACCTTGAGCAACTATTCGCCCGTTTACGTAAAAATGGCCTTGTGACCTCTGTGCGTGGCCCAGGTGGCGGATATTTATTAGGTCGAGAAGCAAACGAAATTTCTGTCGGCGATGTGATTAATGCCGTTGATGAGTCTGTTGATGCAACACGTTGCCACAATGCAACGGGTGGCTGCCAAAGCGGCATGCGTTGTTTGACTCACACTTTATGGTCGGACTTAAGCGCACGTATCGAAGAGTTTTTAAATAGTATTACCCTTGCTGAATTGGTTGAAAAGTCAGATGTGAAAGAAGTCGCATCACGCCAAGATAACAGCATCAACACTGCAATTAAGCAACTGGAAAACATTCAAGTAAGCTGTCAACTGTAGCTTGACGAAAGCGGAGAGAGAAATGAAGTTACCGATTTATTTAGATTACGCAGCAACCACGCCTGTTGATGAACGTGTGGCAAAAGAAATGATGCAATGCCTGACTATGGACGGTAATTTTGGTAACCCTGCATCACGCTCACACCGTTTTGGTTGGCAAGCAGAAGAAGCGGTTGATCAAGCGCGTACAGATATTGCTGATCTGATCAACGCTGACCCGCGTGAAATTGTTTTCACTTCAGGTGCTACAGAATCAAACAACCTAGCAATTAAAGGTGCTGCGCAGTTCTATAAAAAGAAAGGCAAGCACGTTATTACTGTTAAAACAGAGCACAAAGCGGTGCTTGATACGTGTCGTGAACTAGAGCGTCAAGGTTTCGAAGTAACCTATATGGACGTTGAAGAAAACGGTTTACTTGATCTTAAAAAGCTTGAAGCTGCAATGCGTGACGACACAGTACTTGTGAGCGTAATGCACGTAAACAACGAGCTAGGTGTTATCCAAGATATCGCGACAATCGGCGAAATGTGCCGTGAGCGCAAAATTATGTTCCACGTAGACGCTGCACAAAGCGCAGGTAAAGTACTTATCGACGTGCAACAGTTAAAAGTAGATTTCATGTCATTCTCTGGCCACAAAGTATATGGCCCGAAAGGTGTAGGCGCACTGTATGTTCGCCGTAAGCCTCGTGCACGCTTAGAAGCGCAAATGCACGGTGGTGGTCATGAGCGTGGTATGCGTTCAGGCACACTGGCTACTCACCAGTTAGTTGGTATGGGTGCGGCATTTAGAATCGCTAAAGAAGATTTCGAAAAAGATCATGCACACATCAGCGCACTTCGTAAGCGTCTGATCGATGGCATCATGGCTGATATGGACGAAGTTTACTTCAACGGTGAACCAAGCCACTCAGTTCCGGGTATTGTAAATATCAGCTTCAACTTTGTTGAAGGTGAGTCGTTATTAATGGCTGTTAAAGACATTGCTGTTTCATCAGGTTCAGCCTGTACCTCAGCAAGCTTAGAGCCTTCTTATGTACTACGTGCATTAGGTCGCAATGACGAATTAGCACACAGCTCAATTCGTTTCAGCATTGGCCGCTTTACGACTGAAGAAGAGATTGATTACACCGTCGAACTAATCAAAAACTCGATTGGCCGTTTACGTGAGATGTCTCCTCTATGGGAAATGCATCAAGAAGGTATTGATTTAGATTCAGTTGAGTGGGCGCATCACTAATCAGTGATCGCCGCCGCTAGCAGGTAGTGAGGATAGTATTATGGCTTATAGTGATAAAGTAATCGATCATGTTGAAAATCCACGTAACGTGGGTTCTTTAGACAAAAATGATCCGTCAGTTGCAACAGGTATGGTGGGTGCACCAGCGTGTGGTGACGTAATGAAATTGCAAATCAAAGTATCACCAGAAGGTGTAATTGAAGATGCAAAATTCAAAACATATGGTTGTGGTAGCGCAATCGCTTCTTCTTCACTTGTAACTGAGTGGGTAAAAGGCAAAACATTAGACGAAGCTGCAACAATCAAAAACACTGATATCAGTGCTGAGCTTGAATTACCACCAGTGAAAATTCACTGTTCAATTTTAGCAGAAGACGCGATTCAAGCAGCAATTGCTGACTACAAAAGCAAACAAGCGAAGTAAGAGATAAATTCATGGCAGTGACATTGACAGATGCGGCAGCAAACCGCGTAGAATCATTTTTAGCAAATCGCGGCAAAGGCATTGGCCTACGCGTTGGCATTAAAACGACGGGCTGTTCAGGTCTTGCTTATGTTCTTGAATTTGTTGATGAGTTAGCAGACGGTGACGAAATTTTTGAAAGCCGTGGTGTGAAAGTGATCGTTGACGCTAAAAGCTTAGTTTATATTGATGGTACTGAGCTTGATTACACCAAAGAAGGTTTGAATGAAGGGTTTAAGTTTAACAACCCGAACCAAGCCGATGAGTGTGGTTGCGGCGAAAGCTTCACCGTTTAAGCTATTAAAATTTTCTTTGCTTGAAGCCCTGCCTATGTAGGGCTTTGTTCTTTCCTGTTTACCGAGTTGGATTATGTAATGCGTTACTTTGAGTTATTTGCAATTCCAGTAGATTACAACATTGATTTAGCGACAATTAACAAACACTACCTCGAGCTGCAACGTGCAGTTCATCCAGATCGTCATGCCAGTTCTAGCAGTCGCGACAAGCTACTTGCAGTGCAAAGTGCAGCCGAAATCAATGATGCATTACAAACCTTAAAACACCCGGTAAAGCGTGCTGAATACATGCTTAGTGAATTAGGTGTGGATATTCGCGCCGAGCAACAAACATTACAAGACCCGCTATTCTTAATGCAGCAAATGGAACTGCGTGAAGAATTAGAAGAACTTGAAAATGCCGCAGATCCTGATGCAGCAATTGCCCAGTTCGAAGCGCAAATTAAACAGCTCGACAAGCAATACAGTAGCGAATTAGCCGCTCAGCTCGCAAGCAGTGATGAGCAACAATGGCAGGCTGCTGCTGATAATATTCGTAAATTAAAGTTTGTTTATAAGCTACGCGAAGAACTAGAGCGTATTGAAGACAGTTTATTTGATGATTAATCGTTAGTTGTTACACAACAGCTATTTAAGAGTTTAAAAGAGCATTATGGCATTATTGCAAATTGCTGAGCCGGGGCAGAGCGCGGCACCACACGAGCACAAATTAGCAGTCGGTATTGACCTTGGTACAACTAACTCGTTAGTTGCAACGGTACAAAGCGGCGAAGCTCGTACACTGACTGATTTAGCAGGCAATGCGATGTTACCATCAGTTGTACAATACCAAGCAGATAGCATTGTGGTGGGCGAACAAGCAGCTGCAGCTGCCACTCAAGACCCTGCAAACACATTAATCTCGGTAAAACGCTTCTTAGGTAAAACGCAGGCTGAAATCGAAAACAGCTATGGTCAATTACCGTATGAATTCTGCGAGCATGACGGTTCGTTAGCAATCAGCACTGTTGCGGGTGCAATTAGCCCAGTCACTGCGTCGAGTGAAATTCTTAAAACATTAAAGCAACGCGCCGAAGACAGCTTTGCAGGTCAAGACATCATGGGGGCCGTTATTACTGTGCCAGCCTATTTTGATGATGCACAGCGTCAAAGCACCAAAGATGCAGCAGAGCTTGCAGGTATCAAGGTGTTACGTTTATTAAACGAGCCAACCGCTGCGGCTGTTGCGTATGGTCTTGATTCAGGCCAAGAAGGCATTATCGCCGTATACGATTTAGGTGGCGGTACCTTCGATATTTCTATTTTACGTTTACACCAAGGTGTATTCGAAGTACTTGCGACTGGCGGTGACTCAAGCCTTGGTGGTGACGATTTTGACTCGCTATTAGTTGATTACTTCAAAAAACAAACGGGTGTGAGCGAGCTTTCTGCATCGGTATTGCGTTTATTCATCAATAAAGCAAAAGCCTGTAAAGAAGCACTAAGCCAATACCAAACTGTAAATGTTGGTTTAGAGTTTGATGGTCAAAGCCACAAAGTTGAAGTAACTCGCGAAACGTTTGATGAGCTTGCTCTTAGTTTGGTGAAGAAAACACTACGTTCTTGTCGCCGTGCAGTAAAAGATGCGGGTATCGAGAACGAAGAAGTATTACAAGTAGTTATGGTTGGCGGCTCGACACGTATGCCAATTGTACGCTCTCAAGTTGCTGCATTTTTTGATAAAGAGCCACTGACTTCTATCGACCCAGATCGCGTAGTTGCACTCGGTGCCGCACTACAAGCAGATGTATTGGTTGGCAATAAGCCAGATTCAGACATGTTGTTATTAGACGTATTACCACTGTCGCTAGGTCTTGAAACCATGGGTGGCTTGGTTGAGAAAATTATTCCACGTAATACCACGATCCCTGTAGCACGTGCACAAGAGTTCACCACTTTCAAAGATGGTCAAACGGCAATGTCACTGCATGTATTACAAGGTGAGCGTGAGTTGGTTGACGATTGTCGTTCACTGGCTAAGTTCAGCTTAAAAGGTATTCCGGCAATGGCAGCAGGTGCTGCGCACATTCGCGTAACCTTTAAAGTAGATGCAGACGGCCTATTAAGTGTATCGGCAATGGAAAAATCAACCGGTGTGCAAGCTGAAATTCAGGTTAAACCATCGTTTGGTTTATCGGACGACCAAGTTGCTAACATGCTAAAAGAATCAATGACTAACGCAAAAGACGATATGCAAGCTCGGATGCTTAAAGAGCAGCAAGTTGAAGCGTTACGTGTTGTTGAAGCGCTTGATGCATCACTGGCAACCGACAGTGCATTACTTGATGAACAAGAATTAGGTGCGTTAAAAGCAGAAATTGCTAAACTTGTTGCCGTACGTGAAAGCGCAACAACACCTACAGAAATTAAAGCAGCGATTGAAGCTGTAGACAATGCAAGTAGCGAATTTGCTGCTCGTAGAATGGATGCATCAATCAAAAAAGCGCTGCAAGGGCAGTCAGTAGACGAAGTTTAACGAGGTAAGGTATGCCACAAATTATTTTTCTTCCCCATGCAGAATTATGCCCAGAAGGCGCAGCAATTGAAGCACCTGCAGGTGAAACAGTATTAGATGTTGCACTAAAAAATGGTATTAGCATTCCACATGCTTGTGAAAAGTCATGTGCGTGTACAACATGCCACTTAATCATTCGTGAAGGCTTTGACTCTTTAGATGAGAGTGATGAGCTTGAAGACGATATGCTAGATAAAGCATGGGGTCTTGAGCCTGAGTCACGTCTTGGTTGCCAAGCTGTGATTAAAGATGAAGATTTAGTGGTTGAAATTCCAAAGTATAATCTCAATATCGTTAATGAAGAGCATTAATTTTTAACGGCTTTGATTTCGTAAAAACCGCTGTAGTTGCTTGGTCTCTACAGCGGTTTTTTGTTTTTTAGAGCTGTCAGCTTTCAGCCGTCAGTTTTTAGCAGATCGACAGGGTGGTTCAGTTATTAGTGTTTTTGAACAGTAGTAACGTTGTATGCTTTTTAGATCTATTAAAAGCTGTCAGCTTTCAAACGTCAGTTTTTAGCAAATTGAGAGGGTGTTTCAGTTATTTGTGTTTTTTGAGCAGCAATAGCTTTACATTCATTTCTCAGACTTTATGTTTTTGATAGCTGATAGCTGATAGCTGATAGCTGATAGCTGATAGCTGATAGCTGATAGCTGATAGCTGATAGCTGATAGCTGATTTTGGAGGTTCTATGTCTGATTTGGTTTTTTCTGATTCGTTTATCGACGGTGACTTTTACTCTACGAGCCAGCGTTTTAGTGTAGATAACCCCGCAACCGCAGAGGTAATTACTCAGGTCTCTGATATTGATGAAGCTGGAGTTGAGCAGGCTTTAAAAAGTGCTGACGAGGCATTTAGCAAACTAAAGCAAACAACAGCAACCGAGCGCAGTGAAACGTTGCGTCGCTGGTATGAGTTGGTTATTGAGCACAAGCAACAACTTGCTGAGTTAATGACTAAAGAGCAAGGTAAGCCTTTAAAAGAAGCCTTAGGCGAAGTGGAATACGGTGCAGGCTTTATTAAATGGTTTAGTGAAGAAGCAAAGCGCAGTTATGGCGATACTATTCCAGCTACTGACAGCAAGCATCGTTTAACAACGATAAAGCAACCAATCGGTGTGGTGGCTGGTATTACACCTTGGAATTTCCCGATTGCTATGATCACCCGTAAAGTGGCACCCGCTTATGCCGCGGGTTGTAGTTTTGTGATTAAACCTTCGGAGCATACGCCATTATGCGCTATTGCCTTAGCCTACCTTGCTGATAAAGCAGGATTTGTAAAAGGAGCGCTGAACGTGGTGGTCTCTGAAAACGCAAAAATGGTGGGTGAGATCATGACCGAGTCGGAGCGTGTTCGTAAGTTCACATTCACTGGCTCAACCGGTGTAGGTAAGCAGTTACTATCGCAGTGTGCCTCAACAATTAAACAAACGTCAATGGAGCTTGGCGGCAATGCCCCGTTCATTATCTTTGATAATGCCGATTTAGATGAAGCTGTTGCTGGCCTAATGGGGGCTAAATTCAGAAACGCAGGGCAAACTTGTGTTGCCGCTAACCGAATTTTTGTTCAGCGCTCAGTGCTTGAAACTGTGCTTGAAAAACTCACTGACAAAGTAGCTGAGTTAAAGGTAGGTAATGGTCTTGATGACGGGGTAGATATCGGCCCATTAATTTACCCTAAAGCAAAAGAGAAAGTTCAAACGCTTGTGCAAGATGCAGTTGATAAAGGGGCGTCGTTAATCGGTGATAACAGTGAGCTTGAAGGCAGTTTTCAAGCGCCATTAATTTTAACTGATGTGACACCAGAGATGGATATCTATCATGATGAAGTGTTTGGTCCTGTAGTCAGCATCATCGCTTTTGATGATGAAGAAGAAGTACTTAAGCTTGCGAACGACGTACCTTATGGTTTAGCTGCATATTTTTATAGTGAAAACATCAAGCAAGTTTATCGCGTAAGCGAAGCACTCGAATACGGCATGATAGGTATTAACGAAGGTCTTATTTCAAACCCCGTAGCGCCATTTGGCGGCGTTAAACAGTCTGGCTTAGGCCGAGAAGGCGGTCACCAAGGGTTAGATGAGTACCTAGAAGAGAAGTATCTTTGTGTTAAGGTTTGAGCCGTCAGCCGTCAGCCGTCAGCCGTCAGCCGTCAGCCGTCAGCCGTCAACCGTCAGCCGTCAGCCGTCAGCCGTCAGCCGTCAGCCGTCAGCCGTCAGCCTGATAGCTGATAGCTGATAGCTAACTCCTTGCCTTTATTTTTCATAAAATGATAGCGCTGTCATTTTAGTTTTTATATGATAGGAACGAATTATTAACAAAAATGAAAAATAGTACGCAGAAATACCGTACACTCAGGGCTTAAACGAGGAGAAAGTAATGGATTTTAAGAAGTCACTATTCGCGGTAATGCTAGCGACTGCGCCTTTAATGGCTAGTGCAGCATTAACTCAATCGCAAGTTGATCAGTTTGCGAAAGGTACCGAACTGCTGTTTTCGGTAGAAGATAACTTTCGTAATAAAGATGCGGGCTTTTTAGGAAAAATTACCCTCAACAATGGCTCTGATGTGGCGTTACCTGCAGGCGAGAGCGATTGGCAGCTTTATATTCACTCCGTTCGTAAAATTTCAACCGAGCATGTCGCAGGCCTAAACATTGAACACGTTAATGGTGACCTTCATCGTATCGTACCAACGAGCTCGTTTAAAGGTTTAGCTGCAGGTGAAAGCTTAGAGCTGCCGTTCGATGCGCAAGTGTGGATTGTTGCTTACAGTGACTTTATGCCACGGGCATTTTTTGTTTCGGGCAAGAATAAACCCGCTGTATTTGCTAATACTGACACTGAAGACTTTAAACAGTTTGTTACGCCATTTACCCGCGAAAACCAGTTACGTCGTTACAATGAGCCAAAAGATTTATCTGTTTTAGCAACGGCAAAAGTCCGCTATGAACGTAATAGCGCTGACAAGGTGTCGGTTAGTAAAGACGATGCTTTAAAGCGTATTATTCCGAAGCCACGTAACGTTGAGTTTAATCGTGGTAGTGCGACGCTAAACAATAATTGGCAAATTAGTTATCAAGGGCAGCTTAAACACGAAGTTATGGTGTTTATGCAAGACTTACAAGATGACTATGGCATTAGCCTTAAAGCACAGCCTGATCATATCAATGTCGGCAAAGATAAAGTAATTCGCTTTAAAGTTGACCCTAAACTCAATAATGCAAAAGCAGAAAGCTACACCCTAGAGATTGATGATGAAGTGATCACCATCGTAGGTAGCGATAACGCCGGTGTGTTTTATGCGATGCAAAGCTTATTGAACCTCATTCCTGCAAACAGCCAAGGTAGTGCCAACTTACCGCAGCTAGAACTTGAAGATTCACCGCGCTATGGTTGGCGTGGCATGCACTACGATAATGGTCGTAATTACCATGGCAAAGAGGCAATGTTCAAGCTGGTTGAGCAAATGGCTCGCTATAAAATGAATAAGCTACACTGGCACTTTTCAGAAGATGAAGGTTGGCGACTTGAGATCCCAGGCCTACCTGAACTCACTGACGTTGGCGGCTATCGCTGCTTTGATTTAGAAGAGCGCGAGTGTTTATTGACTCAGCTTGGCACTGGGCCGTTTAAATCAGGCTCAGGTAATGGTTATTTGAAACGTGATGAGTTTGTTGAGTTATTAAAGTTTGCGAAAGACCGCCACATTCAAATCATCCCTGAAGTTGAAGGGCCCGGTCATGCGCGTGCCTCAATCAAAGCGATGGAAGCACGTTATCACAACATGTTAGAAGAAGCTGAGAAAGCCGCTAAGAACAACATTAAAACGCGCTCAGCAAATAAAGAAATTCAACACATAGATATGGGACCGGCAACGCAATACTTGCTTACCGATCCTAAAGATACCTCTGTGTACATGACGGTACAAAACTACAAAGATAACTCGATGAATGTGTGTATGGACTCAACCTACGCATTTTTAGATAAAGTGACTTATGAACTTCAGCAGATGTACCGCGAAGCAGGTGTTCAGTTAAAGAACCTGCATATTGGTGGTGATGAAGTTGGAGCAGGTTCGTGGATAGGTTCGCCAATCTGTCAGGCGTTATTTGCCGATCCAAATAACGGTGTATCCGGCCCAGCTGATTTAAAACCTTACTTCACACAACGTGTTGCTACCTTACTTGAAAAACGTGGTATTTCTCCGGGTATTTGGGAAGACGGTATCATGTACGACCGTGAAAATTCGTTTAAACGTGATGAGTTCCCTAATAAAACCTTTACCGTAAATACTTGGGATAATATTTGGGAGTGGGGTGTTGCAGATAGAGCATACCGCCTAGCAAATGCTGGTTACCAAGTGGTGTTATCACACGGTACGCATTTGTACTTTGACCACCCATACGAAGCATGCCCTGAAGAGCGTGGTTATTACTGGGCAACTCGTTACACAGATACTAAAAAAGCCTTTAATTACATGCCAGATGACGTTTATGCCAATGCTGATTACACCCGCACTCGTGAGCCAATCGTTAATTTAGAAGCGTTGGTGGGTCGCCCGTTACCTAAACTTGAAAAGCCTGAGAATATTTTGGGTATGCAAGGTCAGGTATGGTCAGAAACAATCCGTACTGAAGAGCAAGTATTAGCAATGATCTTCCCGCGTATTTTGTCTGTTGCAGAGCGCGCATGGCATAAAGCTGATTGGGAAGGCGAAACTGTCGATAGTAAAAAACAAGCAAAAGACTGGGCTGAGTTCTCAAGTGCAGTCGGTTTGAAAGAGCTTGATAAGTTAGCCAAAGATGGCATCAATCTGCACTTACCAGTACCGGGCGGCGTGATTGAAAATGGTAAGTTATATGCCAACAGTGCATTTGCATATTTGAGCATTGAGTACAGCCTAGACAACGGGCAAAGCTGGCAAACCTACGCTGAGCCTGTGAAGGTTGATAACAATGCAAAAGTTGCGCTACGCACCCGCTTAAACGCACAGCAAACCAGCCGCGTGACCGTTGTGGGTGAGTAATGTTTTTGCGATAAATAAATTTGGCGCCTACAGCAAAGCGTAGGCGTCACGCTTGCTTGGCGCGTTTTGCATTCAACATTTTTCGGCTCAAAACTGACAGCTAATCCCAAAACTTCGCGTGAAATAAATTTCACGCCTACAATATTTCGCGCCTCGCGCCTCGCGCCTCGCACCTCGCACCTCGTAGGCGTCACGCTTGCTTGGCGCGTTTTACATTCAACACCGTTCGTCTCAAAACTTACAGCTGAAAGCTGACGGCTAATCAAAATTCATCGCCCGAAATACATTTCACACCAACGGTATCTAAAAGAAATATGTCAGCGCTGTCATTTTTGTTGCGATAGTGTTATAAATATTTAATATCTCTTTTGTATAATCATCTGAATCAGCAGCGCTGTAGAGTCGAGCTGTGCTGTTATGGGAAATGTTATGTCTGAAATGAATAAACAAAGCAGTGTAGTGCCCATGGCGATTGTTGCCACGCTGTTTTTTATACTGGGTTTTGCTACGTGGTTGAATGGTTCACTGATGCCATTTTTACAGCAAATTTTGCAGCTTTCACCATTTCAGGCATCGCTGATCATTTTCTCGTTTTATATCGCCGTGACTTTTACGGCTCTCCCTTCGGCGATGATCATCAGAAAGGTAGGTTATAAAAACGGTATGGCGCTGGGCATGGCAACCATGATGGTGGCAGGTTTACTGTTTATCCCAGCGGCAAAAACACAACTGTTTGCACTGTTTTTATTCGCGCAGCTTGTTATGGGGGCTGGGCAAACATTATTGCAAACAGCGGTTAACCCATACGTAGTCAGAATCGGCCCTGAAGAATCAGCCGCGGCTCGCGTCAGTATTATGGGTATATTAAATAAAGGTGCGGGAGTTGTAGCACCAATCGTGTTTACTGCACTGATACTAAGCGATTTTGAAGGCTTTGTAGGTAAAGAACTTAGCCAAACAGACATTGACGCCATGGCCAATGGCTTAATTTTACCGTATTTAGGGATGGCTATTTTTATTGGTATACTCGGCTTTGCAGTTACCAAAATGCCATTGCCAGAGTTAATTGATGATGTAGATGAACAAAAGCCGGGGCAGGTAAAAGAAGCGCTGAGCCATCCGAGTCTTGCGCTAGGGATTGTGGCCCTTTTTGTTTATGTAGCCGTTGAAGTCATCGCAGGCGATACCATTGGTAGCTTTGCGTTGTCATTAGGTGTTGAAAAATATAGTGTTATGACGTCATACACCATGGGTTGTATGGTGCTAGGTTACTTTTTAGGGGTGTTACTTATCCCACGAGTGTTGTCACAACAAACCGCGTTAACTATTTCAGCGGTATTGGGCTGTGTGTTAACCCTAGCGATAGTCACTGGTAGTAATGAAACTGTATTTATATCAACATTATTTGGCCTAAAATCGGTACTGCCTGATACCTTATTGCTCATTGCTGTGCTAGGCTTTGCTAATGCGATTGTTTGGCCTGCAGTTTGGCCGCTCGCATTATCTGGTTTAGGCAAGCTAACTAGTGTAGGCTCTGGTCTACTTATTATGGGTATAGCCGGTGGCGCATTCGGTCCATTATTTTGGGGCCTAGCAAGTGGCGGTGTGAAAAGCGCTGAAGCACAACAAATGGCTTATATTGTAATGTTGCCTTGTTATTTATTCATACTTTTCTATGCTGTTAAAGGCCACAAGATGAAAAGTTGGAAGTAATTATGAGTTTGAGGTTAGGTGTGAAGCACATCGCCTTAAACTTCGAAAAGCATTTCTAGTAAATAGAAATAATCCCGTGTGTAATGCCACCGAAAGGTGGCATTTTTTTGTCTGGGTTTTGAAAATAGGGGCTAGGAGCTAGGAGCTAGGAGCTAGGAGCTAGGAGCTAGGAGCTAGGAGCTAGGAGCTAGGAGCTAGGAGCTAGGTTTTCGCGCGAAATAAATTTCACGCCTACGATATTTCGCATCTCTCATCTTGTGGGAACGGCTTTAGCCGTGAATTATCCTAAAGACTTCGGCAATAAAGTACATCCTACATGAATCACCTACTGACTTCGGCACTAAAGTACCTCCTACATCGTAGGCGTCACGCTTGCTTGGCGCGTCATATATTCAATACCCAAACAGCAAAACAATACGGTTCCAGCAAACAAAATAATTAAGCTTACAGCTTATGGCTTAAGACTATTACCCACAAACAACACAGTTCGGCTCAAAATTGACAGCTGAAAGCTGACGGCTTTTTGAATTGAAAACAGGTTTTAAAGATAAATCTTGGAATTTAAAATAGAAAAATTAAGGAAAATATAGAGATTTACTAAGGGGGAAGAGTGGGGCGACTGATGGGGCTTGAACCCACGACAACCGGAATCACAATCCGGGGCTCTACCAACTGAGCTACAGCCGCCACTGAGATACACCTCGTTTGGTGTGGCGCGCATATTACATAATTAAACTAAGCTTGTGAACCCCTAAATTGAAAAAAGTAGAAAAAACTTACTTACCTCAGAAAATTCAGAAATGCCTTCATGGTCAGCTCGCGTTCAGTTTCGCAGATTAGACTTGCGGTTTTTGTAATTGAGCAAATACTCATTTCGTAGTTTTGCGCGTAATTTAATGATTTTTTAACCAAAGATCATATATAATTTGTACAGCGTTATGCTAAAAATGAACTTCAGGAGAGAACATGGATACAATAATGAACTGGATCAACGAGAATTCAGGTTTAATCATACATTACGCCGTTCAGGCGGTTCTAGCGCTAATCATTTTCTTTATCGGTAGTCGCATCGCGAAGTTCTGCGAAGGGATGACTGAAAAAGCATTTGATAAAAAGAAAGTCGATAAAGCTGTAGGTTCATTCGTTGCTAGCATTGTTTATGCAATTGTATTTGCTGCAACAATCTTAATGGCTCTATCTCAATTAGGTATTGAGACAACCTCATTCATTGCTATTTTAGGTGCGGCTGGTTTAGCAGTAGGTTTAGCACTACAAGGTTCACTGTCTAACTTTGCTTCAGGTGTTTTAATCATCTTACTTCGCCCTTTCAAATCAGGTGACTATGTAGAAGCAGGTGGTAAAGCGGGTACAGTTAAGAAAATCGAAATCTTCTCTACTGAATTACGTACACCAGATAACAAAGTAATTATCATGCCTAACTCATCAATCATGGGCAGCCCAATTACAAACTTCTCTCGTGAATCAACTCGTCGTATCGATTTAGTTATCGGTGTTGGTTACGATGCAGACCTTAAAGAAGCAAAAGCTGTTCTTAAGTCTGTATTAGACAAAGAGTCTCGTTTATTAAAAGACCCTGCATACACAGTCGCTGTATCTGAACTTGCAGATTCAAGCGTAAACTTTGTAGTTCGCCCATGGGTTAACTCAGCTGATTACTGGCCAACGTATTTCGACCTAATGGAAAACATTAAGATCGCATTAGACGATGCCAACATCACTATCCCATTCCCGCAAATGGATGTTCATTTGCACAAAGAAGACTAATAAGTCTAACTTACAAGTAGTAAAGGTTATTTTTTAATGAAATTAAAAGCTTTATCAATTCTAGTTGCAGCAAGCGCTGCAACTAGCGCATTCGCAGCAGATGAAACCAAAACTTGGGATGTAACCAGTGAATTAGGTGCTATCGTAACGAGCGGTAACACTGAAACAACAACACTAAAAGGTGGTGTTAAGGTTTTACATAACCTAGAAAACTGGAATAACGAGTACAAGTTAGACGGTCTTTATAAAGAAGATGAGATCGAAAACGACCAAGGCGTTAAAGAAACTCAACGTACTAACGAAAAGTACTCAATCTCTGCACAAGGTAACTACAAGTTAAACGAAAAGCACTCACACTTATTCATCTACGGCTCGCACGTATCTGATTACTTTGGTGCATACCGTAACGAATCAGTTATCTCAGCGGGTTATGGTTTACGTGTAATCGACCGTTCTGATATGTGGTTAAACGCTGAAATCGGTCCGGGTTATAAGTACTTTCAATACCCAGACGACAGCACTGAAGTTGATGAAAACGGCAATTCACGCGCAGGTGAGCGCGAAGGTGAAGTTATCGCGTTAGGTAAAGTTGATTACAACTGGCAAATTTCAGACAGTGCACGTTTTACTCAGTTAGTATCCGTTGAATACGGTGATACCAATACTAAAACACGTTCAGAGTCTGCAATCCTTGCTAAAATCAACGGCTCACTACAAATGAAAGTGGCTTACAACATCACCCACAACTCAGATGTTGCGGATGATAAAGAAAACACAGATACAGAAACGTCACTAACGCTGGTTTACAGTTTTTAACTAAATAAATCGTTTTGTTGACATTTTAATGACAAAAAGGGACGAAAGTCCCTTTTTTATTTCCTTGAGTTTCAGGTAGAATACACAATCTTTTTGACTGTAGAACTATGGATATACCTACTTGTGATGTTATTTAAAAGATTATTCCTTACTTTTTTGTTTCTAACCACTTCATCGGTACTTGCATTTACTCCTTCTGCAGCTCAAATAGAGCAATTCAAAAAGCTTCCAAAGGCTCAACAAGAAGCACTTGCAAGGCAATATGGTGTTGATCTATCAACTATCACTGGCAAAGCAACCAGTGAAGAATCACTTGAAGTTGAATCTACAATCCAACCGCGACTCGAGAAAGAGGAAGAGCAACTAACAGATGAAGAGCGTTTCGCCCCGAAAGAAAGTGAAGTAGAGCCTTTCGGTTATGATATCTTCGCCGGTGAGCCTACTTCATTTATGCCTACCGAGAATGCAGCTGTTCCTGATACCTATTTAATAGGTCGTGGTGATGAGTTAAATATTAACTTTTACGGTAAAGAAAGTGAAAGTTATGATTTAATTGTAGATCGTGAAGGCCGCATTAATATACCGAACTTGAGCCCTGTGCAGGTAGCTGGTTTAACTTTTATGGAAGTCAAAGAGCTTATTAAAGCTAAAGTTGAGCAAGAAGTTATCGGTGTTAAAGCGTTTGTGTCTGTTGGTAGGCTACGTAGTATTCGTATCTTGGTTTTGGGTGAAGCGTATAAGCCAGGCAGCTATAGTGTTTCTTCTCTTGCGACAGTTTCACATGCACTTTTCGTAAGTGGTGGGGTATCAGATATTGCCTCTTTACGAAATATTCAAATAAAACGCGCTGGTAAAGTTGTCGCAAATTTTGACTTGTACGATCTACTAATCAATGGTGATAGCAGCAACGATATCATCTTAAAGCCGGGTGATGTTGTGTTTATCCCATCAGTGGGTTCTCAAGTCGCTGTTGAAGGCTT
Organism: Pseudoalteromonas sp. T1lg21; assembly: GCF_002964625.1. Classification (NCBI taxonomy): domain Bacteria; kingdom Pseudomonadati; phylum Pseudomonadota; class Gammaproteobacteria; order Alteromonadales; family Pseudoalteromonadaceae; genus Pseudoalteromonas; species Pseudoalteromonas sp. T1lg21. Next base: position 17,191 of record NZ_PQBX01000010.1, on the reverse strand, counting down.
AGTGAAACGTCCTGCTATTTTTGAGCTAAAAAAAGGTGAAACAGCCGCACAGTTATTAAAAATGGCGGGTGGTTTAAAACCGCAAGCTTATGCTAAAAAAGCAATTGTTGAACGCTTCAATAACAATAATATGAAAGAAGTGTTATCAGTGGACTTTAGTGGTAATCAAATTAATTATATTCCTCGAGATGGCGACCGTATTCGTTTTAATCCTGTAAGCTTCCAGTATCAAAACAGTATTAGCTTAATTGGTGCTGTAGCTCGTCCTGGCCATTATCAGTGGTTTGAGGGGAAGCATATTTCTGACGTTTTAACTTCAGTGCGTGGTGATTTACTGCCTCAAGCTGACTTGGGTTATGGCTTACTTGTGCGAGAAATTAACATCGCGGGCGATATTGAAGTGTTTCAATTTGATATTGCACAAGCCATTGTTAAAACCGCTGAACATGATTTAGAGCTTAAAGCTAACGACAAGCTATTTGTGTTTAGTCGTTACCAGGAAAAGCAGGCAGAAGAGTCTGCACTTGCTAATATGGCTTTAACTGTTGAGCAGCAACAACAGCAGATTAAAGTTAAGCAATGGCATGAGTATCAAAGAAAAGAGTTTGAAAGGTACGTAGGTGTTTTAAAACCAGAAGATCCATTCAAAGAAGAAGAGAAAGAGCTTAGCATTGCTGAGATTTCAAAAAGAAAAGCAAAAGAAGAAGAGCAAGAATTAAAGCCTGAAGATTACGCTGCATTTAGCCGATACACTTTGTTAAAGCCTATTATTGCTAAATTAAAGCAACAAGCTTCTGTGCAAAAGGCAATGCAACTAGTTGAAATCAATGGTCATGTCACATATCCCGGTATTTATCCATTAACTGTAGGTAGTGAAGTCAATGAGCTTATTGCGGCAGCTGGAGGCTTATTAGAGTCTGCTTACACTGAGCAAGCTGAAATAACTCGTGTTGTTGCAGGTGAAGGCTCTAAAGTTGAGCATATTAAGTTTAACTTAGCTCAGGCTATGGTTGGTGAAATTGCGGAAAACAAAGCTCTGAGAAGCAAGGATAGCATTAATATTTTCTCAATTCCTAATTGGCAAGAAAATGTAAAGGTTGAGCTCAAAGGTGAAGTTAAATTCCCTGGTATTTATACCATTCGTCGTGGAGAAACATTAACTAATTTATTAGAACGAGCTGGTGGCTTCTCTGAATTTGCAGAACCAGATGCTGCCATTTTTACACGTGAGTCGATTCGTCAACAAGAGCAAAAGCAATTAGCTAAGCTCGCGGAAGATTTACGAAGAGATATTGCAACGAAAAGCTTCGAAAAATCAGTTAGTAGCACGCGACTTTCTTATGATGAAATGAATAAGCTATTACTTGATTTGGCAAATGTTGAAGCTGTAGGCCGTTTAGTCATTGACTTACCTCTCATTGCAGAGAATAAACAAAATCTAGTGTTACAAAATGGTGATACGCTTTATGTTCCGAGTCTACGAGACTCAATCAGTGTAATTGGTGAAGTCAATTACACCACGTCGCATTTATATAAGCCTGGAGTGAGTGTCGATCAATATATTGACCTAAGTGGTGGTCTAAAAGAGCGTGCGGACGAAGACAGAATTTACATCATTAAAGCAAATGGTTCTGTAACCATACCAAATGCGGGTACTTGGTTCGCGGTGAATGACTCTAAGCTATTAGAGGCTGGCGATACGATAGTTGTACCTATGAACTCTGACTACATGGATAACCTAACTCTGTGGAGCACAGCAACGCAGATTGTTTATCAGTTAGGTGTAGCGTTAGCTGCAATTAGTAGTATTTAGCAATAAGATCAATAACAGCCAAGTTTAGGTGTAAATTCCAAATGAAAGAGAATATGTCTGAATTAGAACAGTTCTTTGAAAGAGAAGAAGTAGACTTTAGAGAGTTATGTAGTTATGTCTGGAGTAAGAAGCTTTGGATAATTTTGGTTGCAGGCTTGTTTGCTGTCATCTCTGTAATAATTGCAATTTCATTACCAAACAAATATACCTCTGAAGCGCTTGTCGTACCTGCAGAGAATAAAGCGGAAGGTGGTGTTTCTGCACTAGCAAGCCAGTTTGGTGGGCTTGCTAGCTTAGCTGGAATTAACGTAGGAAGCAGCTCGTCAACTTCATCAGATTTAGCGTTTGAAATTATTCAATCAAGAAAGTTTATTGGTGAGTTCATTACCAAGCGGGACATACTTGTTGAGTTAATGGCTGTCGATAAATGGGAGCAAAGCTCAAATACATTAGTTTTAGATCCCGATCTTTATGATGTTGATAAACGCGAGTGGGTAAGAAAGGTTAAATTTCCTAAGAAGCCAAAACCATCGATTCAAGAAGCAACCAAAGCATTTAAGAAAGCGTTTGATATTAAAAAAGATGATGATACCGGTTTGATTACTATTAGTATCGAACACCTGTCACCAGTTGTAGCAAAGAAATGGGTCGATTATCTTGTTGAGGATATAAACAGCGAGATGAAAGAGCGTGATGTTAGTGAAGCTGGTAAAAGCATGCAATTTCTGACTCAGCAAATTGAGAAAACATCAGTTGCAGAAATTAAGTCTGTTTTATTTGATTTAATCGAAGAACAAACAAAAACGATCATGTTTTCTGAAATTAGAGATGAGTATGTCTTTAAAACTGTTGATCCGGCAATTGTTCCAGAAGAAAAAAGCCAACCAAGAAGAGCACTTATATGTATAGCGCTAACATTTTTAGGCTTAACTGGCGCTATTCTATTTTTCATAGTAAGGTACTTTTTTAAAAGTAACTCAAAATGATCATTAACAAAGGATTATACTCAGCTGTAGCTCGTAGTATGGCTGGCCGTTATTCGGTTTATCTTTGCAACTTAGTATCATTAATGATCCTTGCGAGGATGTTTTCACCTAATGTTTATGGTGTTATTGCTTCTGTATTCGTAGTCTACATCTTCTTCAAATTGTTCTCTGAGGCAGGGCTTGGACCAGCCGTTATTAATCTTGATAGCTTCGATAGCAAAGAGCGTGATGGAGTATTCTCAGTTACGCTTTTATTAGGAGTAGTATTAGGCACAGCATTCTTAGCTATGTCTGATGTAATTGTGGCTTTTTATAACGAAGATGCTATTGGTAAAGTGATTCCTTACTTGGCTGTAGCAATATTTTTATTTTCAGCTTCAATACTACCAAATGCATTATTACTCAGACAGCAGTCTCATTTTAGAATAGCTAATGCCGGTGTTGCCGCCGAAGTTTTATCAACTATAACGACAGTAATACTATTTTCATATACATCAGAGATAAGCGCATTAGCATCTAAATATGCAGTGAGTTCATTAGTTAACTTTATTTGTCTATATTACTTTTCAGCTCAAAATGAATTTGGTCGCCCAAGGGTTGGCAGCAAGCTTTCAGCTATTAAGCCTTTATTTGGCTTTTCACTGTATCAATTTAGCTTTAACTTCATAAACTTCTTTTCTAGGAATCTTGATAGCTTACTAATTGGTAAATATTTGGGGCCTTTTTACTTAGGTATTTATGATAAATCTTATCAATTGATGCGATACCCTTTAATGCTTCTGACGTTTTCTATGGCTCCTGCGATTCAGCCATACTTACGAAAGCACAAAGCAGACATAGCAAAGGTCGAGTCAATTCATCGAGATTTTACATTCAAGTTGTCACTTTTAGGGGTTTTGGTTTCGGTTGGAATTTTTACCTTTTCAGATTTAATCGTGACGATCTTGCTTGGTGATGATTGGCAAAGTGTAAGTCCGATTCTTGCTATACTGGCTATTTCAATTCCTGCGCAAGTGGTTTCATCAACAAGTGGGGGCTTTTTTCAAGCCTTAAATAGAGTAAAGCTATTGTTTGTAAGTGGCTTACTCTCTTCTTTCACCATGATTTCAGCGATAGTTTACGGGGTATATCTACAAAGTCTTAACGCAATTTGTGAAATGCTAGTTATTGCTATTTATATAAACTTTTTTCAAGTTTATATAATTTTATACCTTTGTGTTTTTAAGGAGTCCCTTGGTAAATTTTTCTTCAAAATGCTACCAATGTTAGTTTCATCAGCTGTGATGTTTTATATATATAAGGTGCTTTAGTGGATTACGACTTTGCTATTTTAATTCTTTATTATAAAAAAGATATCTATGAATCTAAGACCTTGAATAGTTTGTTGGCTAGTTTAAAACCTGAAACAAACTGCCAAATTGTGCTTTGGAATAATGGGCCTAAAAAGTTCTCAGAGCAAGCGACTCATTCTGTTGATGAAGAGCCTTTCGATATAAAAATTGTTGAAACGCTAAATAATATAAAATTATCAAGTGTTTATAATCAGTTTAGTTCAATGGTTAGAGCAAATGTTTTTGTCTTCTTGGATGATGATTCAGTTGTAGGCGAAAACTACCTTGAGTCACTATTCAAAACAGACAGCTCTAGTATCGGTGTTCCTTTTATCAAGTCTTACAATAAAATCGAAGCTCCAAAGGTAAATGGCAAAGTTATTGGTGAAGATTATAAGGTACTTAAAGATGGTGATTTTATATTAAGTATCGGTAGTGGGCTTGCCGTTGGATGCAAAAAGCTAGAAGCAATAAAAAGTAAATTTGGTGATATTTTCGATGAAAAATTTTATCTATATGGAATTGATACAACATTTTTCTATCGAATTAAACAGCTAAATTTTAACAAAGATATCCAGCTATTAAGTTATATAGAGCACTCGTTATCTAGATTAGAGACTGAGGAGAAAGCGGTAACAGACTTCAGAAAAAAAGAACGTTGTTATGATGTAGGGCTTCAATGGCGATACTATTTCCCGTTAGCTAAATCTTTATATTACATATTTAGACTTGCCTACCAAACGATTTCGTCAAAAGATGTGCAAAAACTAAAATATACATCTCTTGCGTTTTTTACCGGCAAACATTACAGAGAAAGAGCCTAGCAAATGCAAAATAAACCATTAATAAGCGTGATTGTACCTACTCTAAATAGAAGTGGGATGCTAGGCAATGCAATAAAATCTGTAGAAGAGCAAAGCTATAGTAATGTTGAGCTGATAATCGTTGATGACTGTTCAGATTCAAAAGTTGTGGTTGATAAAAGTGAGTACTCATTACCAATTACTTTAATCCACAATAGCAAGAGGATGGGAGGGGGAGCTTCACGTAACATTGGTGTTAAAGCTTCAAAAGGTCAGTTTGTCTGCTTCCTTGATGACGATGATACATATAGTAAGGATAAGATAAAACAGCTGCTTTGTTATTTTGATAAATACCCTGAAATGCATGCGATCTTCGGTAAAGTGCTTGGCAGTACAGAGCGAAAATCACTACAGCATGAAAAAAAGGTTACAGATTTTTTTTCGATAGGTGGGCTACATACTAATGGCTCTCTGATCAGAAGAAGTGTTTTTAATACTTTAGAATTTTATGAAAAGTTACCTAAGTTTCAAGATACTCAGCTTCACCTAGAGCTAATAAAAAAATTTAAAGTACTCTTCATTGATGAGCAAGTTGCTATTTGGAACAAAGACCATGGTCAAGGTCAAATTACAGATTTGAAAACAGCTGAGCAGCATTTACGTGCTTATAAGGCCTTTTGTTTGTTCAATAGTTACATAAAAGATAAATATACCCTTACACCTAAACAAAGCTGGTATATGCTTAAAAATAGGATATCCCTCTACAGTAAATGTAGAAGTATTGCTCCAGTTGACGACTTAAACACATTCGAGTTGCTTTTATTTAAAGCTGTTAGTTCTTATGTACTCAAAAAGTAAGCATTTTTTTGTTCTGGGGAGTGTACTTTACTTAGTTGCTCTTTTTTTCTCTCCAGTACAGACATCATTGTTTATATCGTTTTTTTCGATATTTTTCTTAAATAGAAGAAACTATATTTTTATAGCGTTTGTTTTTTCGCTATTTTTCCTCTTTTACGGAATGGCAATGGATCCCGTTTCATACATCGGGGATTACTCTAGGTATTACTTAACTTTTTATCAGCCAGATATAAATATCTTAGTGTTAGGCAAGCTTTATCGTTATCTAATATTTCAGTTTATTTCTTTTTTTGGATTTGAACCTCAGCTCTATACAGGGATCACGCTGTTCATCAACTTCTTTACTATCTTATTTGTGAGTTTAAGGTTTGTTGATATCTTTTCAAAAAGAAGAAAAGTTGATTTTATATTAGCTTTTATTTTGGTTGTGCTTTTATATCCAAGTACTGCAATTGGCAATTATGAGTCAATGTTTTCATTTACTCTTGTATATCTAGCACTGTACTTGTTTTGTGTAGATAAAAAGAAGCGCTCGTTGTTAATCTTAGTACTGGCCCCACTGGTTCATCCTGCAGCGATTTTGTATTCAGCGATGATGCTCCCTGCACTACTTTTCAGTCGTTTTTACAAATATAAAACCTTACTCTCAATTTCTGCATTTTCAGTTATTGTTATGTTTACTTTATTGCCATTAAGTTTTATTGGCTCCTTTATTGTCCACATTCAAAATAAGCTAGTATTTTTCTTAACAGGTCCGTGGAGCCAATATGTTGAACGAAGGGATTTTGAATTTTTTATTATAGCTTTTTTGAAGTTTTCTATTTTAATATTCTGTATGATTAGAATAAAAAAATGCTTTTATAACTTAGATAGTGAAAGAATATTCTCCAATCAAAAATTGTTATTAGTAATTGGTCGGCTGTATAATACCGCTTTTTATATCATGCCAATTGCTTTTTTGGCAGTTTTCTCAAGAACACTTAATGAAAGGTATATATACTTTGGCTTATTTTTCTTCTTGCCAATAGTGCTTTTAGGTATCCAAAGCTACAGAAATAAAGTTAATAGGCTATTTATTTACCTTTCGTTATTTTTAATTTTTGCCTTACCACAAAACATAATTGTATTTGGTGTATTGTCTTCAAAGTCACTTACGCCTGAAACATTATCCTTGAATGTGGTTGAGTTGCTCCACAAAGAGTATGAGAAAGCCCCTCCAGCAGTAGGGCGTTTATAGAGTTTTTTATGATAGCTATTTATGTAGATAATTATGAGCGAGCAACTTTCTTCTTGAGGTTAGCGCAAGCAAGCCAGGAGGAGAGTTACTTCTTCACAACTAAACATTCAGTATATAACTTTCTCAGTAAGCATTGTCAGTTTGTATTTTTAATTAGTAAAGAAAGTGATGTAACTGAAACCGAAAGCTTATCTAATACACAAGAGCTTACTTATGTTCACCGTGGAACTCAGTCACAGGAGCATGCTAAATTCATCTACCGCAATGTTTTGCAATACCTTAAAAAGCTTAGCCTTCCGATTAAACAGTTTCGATTAGCGCTAGTCTTTAATGGTAATTCTGCTTCACAGAAAGCATTTGTGAAGTTTTTTGCGGATCATGGTATTGGCTCAATGTTCTCTGAGATTAGTAATTTACCCAACAAAGTTTTATTTGATGCGCAAGGTGTAAATGCTAAATCGATACTATATAAATCACCGAGTATTTTAGAAAAACTCCCAAGTGTAGAAGATGATATTCACTCAAAATGGATTCATGAATACGAAGAATACAAACAATCGCCAATTCCACAGGGTAAGCTTAAAGGTGTATTTATAAAGGCTTATATTGGAGATTACTTTTATTCTTTACTTGGTAAGGGGCTCAGAGAAGAGAATCTTATAAATCCATTTATTAAGATTATGACAACCTTGAGCTTATCTAAATCAAAGAAAAGTTTAAGCTTATCAACAGATAGCTATGATCTAAGTACTGATTATGTGTTTTTCCCAACCCAGGTTCGCTTTGATTCACAGCTTATCCTTAATAGCGATGTAAATAATGAACAAGCGATAAGGAAAGCCGCTGAGATCGCCATTGAAAGAAACTGCCAACTTTATGTTAAAGTGCACCCAGCAGAAACTGATGTTGAAATGCTTAAAAGGTATCAAGTACTTCGTGATGAGTTAAACTTTAAACTAGTTGATGCCAACACAACAGAGTTAATAAAGAAGGCAAATAAAATTGTAACTATTAACTCTACAGTCGGTTTAGAAGCGCTAATATACAATAAACCATTAACTGTGTTGGGTCGTGCTATCTATACAAACTTTAATTATGAACTAATGAAAAAATATATTCATAGTTACTTAGTCAACTGTGACTACTTCTCAGAGCAACCGATTTCATCGAGTGAGTTCAATAAAATTACTAACCTGCTTGAAGTTTCAAATTTAGTAGAAAAGGGTTGAAGATGAATTTTTCTGTATTAATGTCTGTCTACCATAGAGAAACGCCAGCTTATTTAGATGCATGTTTAGCAAGCTTATTTAAACAAACTCATAAGGCAACAGAAGTTGTTCTGGTTATTGATGGGCCAATAAGTAGGGAGCTACATGAGGTAATTGATCAGTGGCAACCTCCTCTTAATATAGTCAAAGTTCAGCTAGAAAAGAATGTTGGTTTAGGTTTAGCACTTAAACATGGCCTGAAACATTGTAATTATGATCTGGTCGCAAGAATGGATTCTGATGATATATGTTTTCCTGAACGCTTTGCTAGGCAGCTTGAGGTTTTCGCTTCAGATCCTGAGTTATCTATCTGCGGTTCAAATATCGACGAAATTGACTCAGAAACTGAAGAGCTTATTTCTGTTAGAAAAGTACCAGAGTATCACCCAAAAATCTTGTCATCTTCAATCGGCAAAAACCCTTTTAACCATGTATCTATTATGTTTAAAAAGTCTGCTGTGGTTAATTCTGGTAGCTACCAAGATATGCCATTGATGGAAGATTGGTACTTATGGTTAAGAATGCTTGAGAAAGGTTTTAAAGGCTATAATATTCAACAGCCTCTTGTTGCAGCGCGTACAGGTAAAGCTATGATTTCTAGAAGGAATGGTTTTAAGTACGTGACATATGAAGCAAATTTAACGAAAGTTAAAACTAAGCTTTTTCCTCAATACAAAGCAAAAGCTTGGTACTACTTCTTAATTAGATCATTCCCAAGGCTTTTACCAAGCCGCGCCTTATTTATTTTATATAAATTAAATAGACGCTAAAACTTTTCAGGAGAGCAAAGTAACTTACTTTGCTCCAAACCCAGTCAGCATAGTTCTTAATGTTTTAAACACAATGTTTATGTCCAGCCAAAGTGATAAATGCTTTATATAATAAAGATCATAAGCTAGCTTCTCTTTTGTCGAGTCTTCATCATCAGCATAACCATGGATTGTCTGCGCCCATCCAGTGATACCTGGCTTTACCATATGACGATAGCCGTAGAATGGAATATCATTCTCAAATAATTTAACAAAAGACTCTTGCTCTGGCCTTGGGCCAATTAACGCCATCTCGCCTTTTAAAACATTAAAAAACTGTGGTAATTCATCAATACGAAACTTTCGAATGAACTTGCCAACTCTTGTGATCCTAGCTTGTTCTTCAGTTGCAAATTTGTCACTGTTTGATTCATCTTTTACAGTCATGCTTCTGAACTTATAAATTTTGAAGACTTTACCTGACTGTCCAACCCGTTCTTGAGTAAATAAAGCAGGTCCTGGGCTCTCTAAACGGATCAATATTGCCGTGATTATCATAATTAAAAGTGATGCAGGTAACGTCAGTAATATAATAAGTGACTCCCAAACCCTTTTAAAACGTTGATAGAGTGGATTAGGTTGAAGTGTACCGATTGAATTCTCTGACAGGTGCTTTATTTGTACCTTGCCACTTATCATCTCTTTTATACTTTCAGCATGAAAAACGGGAATAGAGTGAAGGCTACAGTCAGCAATAAATTTTTCTTGGTAAGCTGAAAGCCCCTTATGTAAGTCTACTACAAGCCCATGTTTGATATCTGCTTCTTTATATGGCTCGCTTAAAGCTATTACATTAAGGTTTTTGTGTGCTGTTAATTCTGAGTAGTCAAAATTATCAATTAAATGCAAAGTTAACTTTTTCTGATCTGTTCTTAATATAGCTGTGGCGAATAACCAGCTAAAACTAGACACCGCACCTATAAAAGTAATAACAACAGAATAATCAATCCTAAAAAGCGCAATAATCAAAAGTGCAATACTATACACTGCAACTATAATAGGAATAATGTAGTACTTTCTCTCGACTAATAAGAATCGAGCAATTAGCGGTAATGTAAATGCTGTGACCAAGTAGCATAGACTAATTAGAATTGCAGAGTTTTTTACAGAATCTTGCCCGTGCTGACCAAAAGAAAAAACAGCAACAATGAGTGCTACAAAGCATAAACCTAGGAAGTGACAGATGAAGGAGTTAGATAAAATTTTACGCACGCTACTTTCTTTTTAGTTTGAAGGATTAATGAACAGACTTTTAATTCAGACAGTAATTGTACTTTAAATCACTACATATCATCAATAACTTGCTTCATTTTAAATTTTTCTTAAGTGATTTTTAATAAAACAATATGTGATTAATAGTTGTACTGCAATTTAAATATGTACCTTGGTTACAAAGTAAATCAAACTCTCGTTATTTGATTACATCTTTAATTGTTTGTTAACATTTGTGGTGATTTACTTGTTATAGGGTTAACTTTATGTATATTGAAATTGTGATTGATACTAGTTTTTCTCACATGGAAAATAATATGGGAGATAAATCTAAAATACGCTATTATGCATTTTGCATACTATGAGTTATCTTTTAGTATCTGAGTTTAGTTTAAAAAAAGTGGATGAGTTTATGAAAATTGCTATAGCTGGAACCGGTTATGTTGGTTTATCTAATGCTATGTTGTTAGCCCAGCGAAATATAGTAGTAGCTCTAGATATTGTTGAAGAAAAAGTTGCATTGCTGAATGCTGGGAAGTCACCAATTTCAGATGCAGAAATCGAAGATTTTCTTGTTAACAAGGAGCTAAACTTTACTGCAACTTCAGATAAGCAATTGGCCTATCAAAATGCCGATTTTATAATCATTGCAACACCTACCGATTATGACCCAGAGACTAACTACTTTAATACAAGGTCAGTTGAAGCTGTTATAGCGGATGTACTAGCAATAAACCCAAAAGCTGTAATGGTTATCAAATCAACGGTACCAGTTGGTTTTACCGAAAGCATTAAACAAAAGTTTAAAACAGAGAATATTATTTTCTCACCTGAGTTTTTAAGAGAAGGTAAAGCGCTGTACGACAATTTGCACCCATCGCGTATTATCGTTGGTGAACGTTCAGAGCGTGCTGAAGTATTTGCAAACTTACTAGCTCAAGGAGCTATAAAAGAAAGGATTGAAGTTTTATTTACTGATTCGACCGAAGCAGAAGCCATTAAATTATTTTCAAATACTTACCTTGCTATGCGCGTTGCTTACTTTAATGAACTTGACAGCTACGCAGAAAGTCATGGTTTAAATTCTAAACAAATAATCGAAGGCGTGAGTTTAGATCCGCGTATTGGTGGTCATTATAATAATCCTTCTTTTGGTTATGGTGGCTATTGCTTGCCTAAAGATACCAAGCAGTTATTAGCAAATTACAAGGACGTGCCAAACAACATGATACGCGCAATTGTTGATGCAAATTCAACTCGTAAAGACTTTATTGCAGATTCAATCCTTGCCAGAAAACCGAAAGTTTTAGGTATTCATCGCCTTATTATGAAAGCTGGGTCGGATAACTTTAGAGCATCAGCAATTCAAGGCATTATGAAGCGAGTTAAGGCTAAGGGTGTTGAAGTAATAGTTTATGAACCTGAATTACATGAAACAACGTTCTTTAACTCTAGAGTGACCCATGACTTAGCTGAGTTAAAGTCATCTGCAGATGTAATCATTGCCAACAGAATGGTAACTGAGCTCGATGATGTTGCAGAAAAAGTATACACCAGAGACCTGTTTGGTAGTGACTAGTTCTCACTAGGGGTAATAACAACTTTGTAATAGACACGCCTATATTCTCTGCGTATAATCGCTGGCTCATAAAAACCAATCCTTTAGGGTTGGTTTTAAGGAAAATGAGTATTTTAGGTGTGGCTATGGAAAGTTGGTACTTACTTTTTTGTAAATCAAAACAAGAGCTAAGAGCTCAAGCTAACCTTCAAAACCAGGGTTTTGAAGTGTTCTTTCCCGAACATAAAATTGAGCGAATCGTAAAGGGTCGCCGATCAATTCGTACATCTCCTCTTTTTCCTAGTTATTTATTCATAAAGCTAGACTCTCAAAACTGTAACTTTTCTGCGGTAAAAAATACTCGTGGTGTAAGTGGCTTTGTTGCTTATGGTCATAGATTTCAAATTGTACCAGAGCAGTTAATTACACAGCTTAAATCTATGAGTGTTTTATGCGAGGTAACATCAACGTTACCTAAAGCAGGTGACGTTGTTTATTTAAACACAGAGTCATTTAAAAATGTTCAAGCAATTTACCAAGAGCCAGACGGCGACATGCGTAGCATTCTATTAGTTAACTTGTTGAATAAGCAAATCGCCGTAAGTGTAGAGAATAAAGAAATCAGTTTATAAGTCGTGATTCAGCACAGCAAAAACGTAGGAACGGCTTTAGCCGTGAATAGGGTTAAAATGATTGGCGTTAAAACGCCTCCTACAGTGTAAGCATTAAGCTTTAACACGTAAAAAATAATAATAAAATCAGTACGTAGGAACTGCAACCTAGGGGCGGAAGCGTGCCCAAAGGGCTAGACAAGCAAAGAATTTTGCTTTTAAGATGTTACGAGAAGCGAGAAGCGAGAAGCGAGAAGCGAGAAGCGAGAAGCGAGAAGCGAGAAGCCCGTAGGAACAGCTTTAGCCGTGAATGTTTGAAAATGTTCGGCGTTAAAACGCCTCCTGCGAAGTTGGCCTCTGTATTCATAACGCGATACCGCTTGCAAACACGCACAAGCAACGATTTACAATCTTGAAGAACCTAGAACCTAGAACCTAGAACCTAGAACCTAGAACCTAGAACCTAGAACCTAGAACCTAGAACCTAGAACCTAGAACCTAGAACCTAGAACCTAGAAGTATTCATTAACTATTTTGCAAAAACCTGTCACAAGTGAGCGTTTACTAAACACTCAGTCTTGCGTACCTTGTAATGCCATGCTTTAATTAGGCAGCGTAAAAATAAACAGTTGTGGTTTTATTTTAACTGGACGTTTTAAGAATAATTATTTGGGAAATAACAATGGCGCTAAGCTGTAAAACAATTGTAACGTCATTTGCGTTACTAGCAATGACTGGCTGTACAATCATCCCCGGTAGCCATTTTGAAGGAATCGAATCGGGCGAACAAATAGATAACCTTGAGAAGGAGCTCGATAAAGTAAATATTCAAATCATCGACTCTTCTCTAATCAACCAACAAAAGCAAAGTAAAACGAAACCATCGTTACCATCAAGCCTTGATGGCATCGACACCTCTGATTATCAATACAAATTAGGTGTTGGCGATGTAATCACAATCGGCGTATGGGATCATCCTGAATTAACCATACCTGCTGCAGTACAACGTACCGCTGAGTTCGACGGCTTCCGTGTTCAAGCCGACGGCACAATTACCTTTGCCTACGCTCCAGATATTCAAGCAGCGGGTAAAACAGTACAACAAGTTCATAAAGAGCTTGTTAAGCGCTTAAGCCGCGTGATCGAAGATCCACAAGTAGACATTAAAATTGTTGGCTTTAGAAGCCAAAAAGCCTATGTAACTGGTGAGGTGAACAAACCAGGTGTGCTCCCTGTAACTGAAGTGCCTCTAACTTTAATTGATGCACTAAACCAAGCCGGTGGTTTAACAGATTCAGCTGATTGGCGCACAGTTACATTTACGCGTGGAGATAAAACAGAAGTTATTAAACTTGACGACTTTTATGCACATGGCGATATCTCACAAAACCGCCTGTTAAAACATGGCGATATTGTGCATGTTAATCGTAACGATATGCAAAAAGTGTTTGTGCTAGGTGATGTAAAGCGCGCCGGTACAGTGGGCGTTAATCGTTATGGTTTAAATTTAGCACAAGCTTTAAGTGACGCGGGTGGTTTAAACGAAAATACAGCTGACGCAAATGGTGTATTTGTATTACGTAAACGCAGCTTAGAAACTGATGGCATTATTGCTGATGTATACCAACTGCACGCAAAAAATGTTGCAGCATTGGTATTAGCTGAGCAGTTTGAGTTACAGCCTCACGATATTGTATACGTAACGTCAGCACCATTAGCACGTTGGAACCGCGTAATTAGCTTGTTATTACCATCAGTTAGTTCAGTTAATGCAATTGATGATGTAACAGGGTCAAACTAGGGGTTAAGTTGTATGTTTGATTCTGTATTGGTTGTATGTGCCGGCAACATTTGCCGAAGCCCAACCGCCGAATATGTATTAAAAAGTAAATTAAAAGACAAAAATGTAAGTGTGTCTTCAGCGGGTTTAACGGCCCTTGAAGGCAAGCACGCAGATGCACAAGCGCAGCAAATTGCAACGCAACATGGTATTGATATGAGCGAGCATCAGGGAAGGCAAATAACCTCAGCCCTTGTTGCACAGCACAGTGTTATTTTAGTGATGGAACAACGTCATATAAACGACTTATGTTCCCGCTACCCGCAAGCGCGTGGTAAAACATTTTTGCTAGGTAAATGGGTTGGTGATAAAGAAATACCTGACCCATACCGTCAAAGCCAAGAGGCTTTTGAGCACGTTTACGCATTAATCGATAGCGCTTGTAGCGCTTGGCAAAAGTATTTATAAGGAAAGGGTAGTAGATGAATGCTCAGCCCACTGCATTAGCAGCAAGTAAAAATCAAAATAGAAGTCAAGAATCGCAATCGCAAGAAATAGATCTACTCGCATTACTAGGCGCGTTACTCGACCGTAAATGGTTTATCGTATTAGTAACCGCTGTATTTGCCATTATTGGTGTAGCCGTTGCGGTATTAAGCACACCAATATATAAAGCAACAGCACTTGTACAAGTTGAAGAGAGCAGCCCGTCGGTACCTGGTCTTGATGATATGGCAGGTATGTTTGAAAGCAGCAGCGAAGCCGTAACCGAAATAGAACTGTTAAAATCACGTTCGGTAATTGGCGAAGCGGTCGATACTTTAAAGCTTGATATCATTGCAGAGCCTAAATTATTTCCAATTATTGGTGGTAAGCTATTTCGCAGCTTTGTTGCAAAATCAGAAGGCGACATTGCCGAACCTTTCTTAGGCCTTAGCAGTTATGCGTGGGGCGGTGAGAGTATCAATGTATTTAGATTTAATATACCTAAAGCGTTTGAAGGCGAAGAATTTGTATTAGTTATTGGTGAAAATAAAACTTACGAGCTGTTTAACCCTGACGGTGAGTCTGTTTTAAAAGGTGTGGCAGGTAAAGAGCAAATTGCAGGTTATTACGAGTTAACTGTACGTGATCTAACAGCTCGTCCGGGTACTGAATTTATACTAATTAAAAGAAATCGCTATAGAACTATTGTTGAGTTACAGCAAGAGATCGGTGCGAGTGAAAAAGGTAAAGACTCTGGCATTATAGCAATGGGCTATGAGCATAAAAGTGCTGAGCACGCAGAAAAAGTGCTTGATAAAGTAGCTGAAATTTATGTGCGCCGTAATGTAGAACGTAATAGTGCAGAAGCTAAAAAATCATTAGACTTTTTAGAAGTACAATTACCCGAAGTAAAAAGGCAACTTGAAGAGTCGGAACAACGTTTTAACGATTATCAAAAGCAACGTAACTCGGTAAATATTAGCCTTGAAACCCAAGGTGTGCTTGAGCAAATTGTTGAACTAGACACAACTTTGCAAGAGCTAGAGCTTAAGCGTTTAGAGTTAAGCCGTAAATTTAAGCGTGAGCACCCTGCCTACCAAGGTGTGTTACAGCAAATTAAAGCGGTCGAAGCAGAAAAAGAACAGCTAACGTCTAAAGTAGGTAACCTACCAGAAACACAGCAAGAGCTATTGCGCTTAACCCGCGATGTAGAAGTAGGCAACGAAATTTACATGCTTTTACTTAGTAAAACACAAGAGCTTGATATTGTACGCGCTGGTACTGTAGGTAATGTAAGGGTGGTCGATGCAGCAGCGGTAGATACCACAGAACCAGTTAAGCCTAAAAAAGCCCTTATTGCTGTTGTAGCAACAATGTTAGGTGGTTTTATAGCGGTAGCTATTGTGTTAATTCAAAAAGCAATGCACCGCGGTGTTGAAGACCCAACCGAGATCGAAAGCATTGGCTTACCTGTCTATGCATCGGTACCGTATTCAGACTTTCAAGATAAGCTCACTGGCTTTAACCGTGCCCGTAAAGTTAAAGATAAACCTAAGTCTATACTAGCGGTAGATAACCCTGCAGATTTATCAGTAGAAGCGCTACGCAGCCTGCGCACCAGCTTACACTTTGCAATGATGGAAGCTAAAAACAATATTATTGCAATATCTGGCCCAAGCCCTGGCGTGGGTAAATCATTTATCTCTGTAAACTTAGCAACAGTACTTGCACAAAGCGGTAAAAAGGTACTGATTATCGATGCAGATATGCGTAAAGGTTACTTGCAAACTCAGTTCGGTATGAAATGGGACGATGGTTTAAGTGATTTATTATCGGGCCGCTTAAACCTTGAAGAAGTGACTAAAAAGTCACAAGTTGAAGGGTTAGATGTAATCACCCGAGGTCAAATACCACCAAACCCATCTGAGCTATTAATGCATAGTAACTTTAGCAAAATGGTTGAAGAGGTAAGTGGCAAGTACGACATTATTATTGTTGATACGCCACCTATTTTAGCGGTAACCGACCCCGCAATTGTGAGTGCCCATGCAGGTAGTACATTACTAGTAACACGCTTTGGCCAAAACCATTTACGTGAAATTGAACTTACTCGTAACCGCTTTGAACAAAACGGTATAGACGTAAAAGGTGTTGTATTTAATGGTGTAGTTCGTAAAGCAAGCAATGCATACGGCTATTACGGCTATTACAACTACGAATATAAATCTGATAAGTAATTAAAGATGTTCTAGGTTCTGCTTGACTAAATTGTCACCACGAAAAGCGTGTTGAAGAACCTAGAATAGTGTTAAATAAAAATTTTAAAAAATCTCGGTGATTGAAGTCTAATTGATCTGACCCCGATAAAGTAGACACGGGGTTTAATTAAATTGTTCGTACTGCATGGGACTTTTATACCCTAGGGTGCCATGCCTTCTT
>NZ_PQBX01000069.1:31062-31445 GCF_002964625.1 Pseudoalteromonas sp. T1lg21 | reverse complement strand
AACGCGTTTTATGACAGCGTAACAGACAGAAGTTAAGAAACTAAAGTAGATTTTACGAAGCTGTAAGCCATAAGCTTTAAGCTGTAAGAAGATATCAGATTTCCAGATTTATTAATTTGCTCTGATGAGCGAATTAAAACCAAATTTGCTTGGTGACAATAGCGTTTTGGACCCACCTGACCCCATGCCGAACTCAGTAGTGAAACGAAACAGCGCCGATGATAGTGTGGCATTTGCCATGTGAAAGTAGGACATCGCCAGGCTCCAAATTAGAGAAAGCCCGATTCGAAAGAGTCGGGCTTTTTTGCGTTTAGAGTTATCCATACAACGTGCCCTATTCATTCTTCAGGTAGGTTGGGTAGAGCGCAGCGAAACCCAACGTG
>NZ_PQBX01000069.1:0-31052 GCF_002964625.1 Pseudoalteromonas sp. T1lg21 | reverse complement strand
GTTAGCAAGGGTAAAGTTGAACTGTTGGTTTGTTTAGTACAGAGTCACCCTCAGCAACAAACCCCGTAGGAGGCACTTCAGTGCCGAATCAGACCATAACAAACATATTCATGGCTAAAGCCATTCCTACAAGTACACTTTGCCTAGAGCCTAGAGCCTAGAGCCTAGAGCCTAGAGCTTAGAGCTTAGAGCCCCCGGCAGAAGAAGACGCTGCACCAAACACCCACACCGCGCGACTGATAGCTGACGGCTGAAAGCTGATAGCTCTTCTCATGTTGGGTTTCACTTCGCTCTACCCAACCTACGCCAGATTTCCAAACTTTACTCTTTCAACTTTCCCCTCGATAACTTTACTCTCGCTAACTCCACTCCCACATCTCGCGAACAAAAAAGCCCAGCCGGTTTCCCGGCTGGGCTTCTATATCGAGCAATAATGAGATTACTTAATCATGTTGTAGATAAGTGCAAACACAGCTAGAGCGCCAATTGTAAGTACGAACAACGTGCTCAAACGATTTCTGTATTTGTGTAAGCTAGGCACCTTATATACGGCAATCATTGGCATGATGAAAAGGATCATGGCAATGATAGGGCCTGATAGCTGATCCATCATGTCTAAAATACTTGGGTTGATCACCGAGCAATACCAAATAGCAAAGAACATGATAACAGTGCCAATCTTATCAACGAGTTTAGGGTTCATATGGGCTTGCTTACTAACAAGGCCGTTGAAGCTTTCACGGGCACCTAAGAAGTGGCCTAAGAATGAAGACGTAATCGCGATAAAGGCAACTAATGGCCCTAGAGTAGCAATAAACGAGTTATCAGTGATATTGGCAAGGAATGACAAGATAGACACGTTATCTGCTTTTGCTTGTACCATTTGTTCTGTAGATAGTGACAGTACGCACGAGAATACAAACAGTAAAACAAACACAATTAATAATAAGCTGGTGCGCTTTAGAATTGCTTCTGACTTCATTTTGGCATTATTGCCGTAGTGAGCGCGCTGTACATGCACAAAGCTTGATATTGCTGCAGCATGGCTAAATGAGAATACAATGATAGGTATTGATAACCAAAGTGTTTTCATGAATCCTGAAAACTCAGGGACTGATACATCTGGCATTTGCCAGCTTGGGATCAGGTAAATAGATAAGAAGAACAAGATAGCGACGAGAGGATAAACAAGGATTGCAAAAGCACGTAACATGAGTGCTTCGCCACCAAGCATTAAACTGATCATACCGCCAACGAGCAGGCCAGATAACACCACGCGTGGGGGGGACTCCATACCTAATTGATTAACGATAAAGCTGTCTACAGTATTGGTTAAGCCAACACCATAAATAAGTAAGATAGGGAAGATAGACAGAAAATACAGTAAAGAGATTAAGCGCCCGGCGTTAATGCCAAAGTGTTCTTCTACTACATCGGTAAAGTCTGCTTCAGGCTTTTTTGATGATAAAACAAAGCGGGCTAAGCCTCTGTGAGCTAAGTAAGTCATCGGAAAGGCAAGGCATGCCATGATAATTAAAGGCCAAAATCCGCCGATACCGATATTAATTGGTAAGAATAAAATCCCTGCACCGACTGCGGTGCCAAATAAACTTAATACCCATTGGGTGTCATGAAGATTCCATTTTGAGTTACTACTTGTTGTCGATGCATCATACGGCATAGCATCTTGATGTGTGTTCATTAGCACTCCACTATTAGAATAATAATTGTCGCGCAGCATATAGAAAAGCGACTAAGAATGCATGTTTTAGCGTTGTATTTAGATAACTATGCTGTAAGGAGAGACTTACAAAGAAAGAGAATTGGGCTTATTTAGAAAGCCCAGTTGTGGTATTTATTCTGCGGCTGCAAGTGCGCGAGCTTTAATGTCTGCGGCAAATGCTAAACCTTTCTTAAAACGTGCCTCAGCTGCAGTGATTTCACTTTCATCGCCATTGGCGGCAAGCACTCCTTGTGAAAGGGCTTTATAAAGTGCGGTAATTTGTGCTTCATAGCCGGCTTCAATTGCTTTTTCAACAGTCGTCATGGTTATTCCTTTAATAGATTAAGAAAGCAAAATACTATAGGAACAAGGACTTATTGGCTATATGATTGTGGTCATAAAGTAGGGAATATGAAATTTGGATATTTATTTTGCTATGACAGGGGAGATGCTGGGTTTCGCTACGCTCTACCCAGCCTACGGTATTTAACGGAACGCTTTTAGTTCTGTAATGCCGATACGACAAAATACGGATTCAGATACTCTTCTTTACTGTTATACAGTAGTGGGCTGCCATCTAGTTTGCTAACCGTTGCGCCTGCAATTTCGGCAATCGCATGACCTGCTCCGGTATCCCACTCACAGGTTGGGCCAAGGCGTGGGTATATATCAGCACTCCCTTCGGCAACCAGACAAAGTTTTAGTGAGCTGCCCTTTGAAACCATTTCTACATCTTCAAACTGTTTTACGAATTCAGCTAGATCAGGAGAAGGGTGTGAACGGCTGCCGACAACACGGATAAGCCCTTTATTTGGCTTACGGGTTACCTTAAGTTCAATGCGCTCATCACCTTTATCTTTAAAGGCACCAATTGCTTCAGCAGCAATATACGACACACCTAATGCCGGTGCATCTACAACAGCTAATACCGGTTTCCCTTTTTCAATCAAGGCAATGTTTACTGTGAACTCGCCATTCTTTTTGATGAACTCTTTGGTGCCATCAATTGGATCGACTAACCAGTAGCGTTGCCAAGTTTGACGAATATCCCAGCTAATATCAGCGCTTTCTTCGCTTAGAATTGGTACATCAGGGGTGAGATGTTGTAAGCCATTCACAATCACTTTGTGAGCTGCTAGGTCGGCGTCGGTCACTGGGCTTTCATCAGCTTTGTACTCAACATTAAAGTCCTTTTCGTAAATCCCCATTATTGCACTGCCGGCTTGGCGTGCGAGGAGTAATATTTCTTCTAGCAGTTCCGTTTGATTCATGACTTAACCTATAATTTGCTGTTGTTTTAAATACGCTACCAGTTCTTGCACCGATTGGTCTAGGCTGTTTTTACTGGTATCGATTTTAATTTCTGGCGATGTAGGGATTTGATAGTCTGAGTCGATACCTGTGAAGTGCTTAATTTCACCTGCACGCGCTTTTTTATAAAGCCCTTTAGGGTCGCGTGTTTCACACACGTCGAGCGGGGTATCTAAAAATACCTCAATAAACTCACCATCCTCTACTAAGTTTCTTACCATATCGCGTTCGCTTTGGAATGGCGAAATAAATGCGGTTAATACCACAAGACCGGCATCGACCATCAGCTTGGCAGTTTCACCTACGCGACGAATGTTTTCCACGCGGTCTTCATCAGTAAAGCCAAGATCTTTACATAAGCCATGACGCACATTGTCGCCATCAAGTAGGTAGGTGTGAACGCCTAACTGGTTTAATGCGCTTTCTAGTGCGTTTGCAACAGTGCTTTTGCCTGAACCTGAAAAACCAGTGAACCATAAAATGGTTGGCTTATGCTTTTTTTGCTCACTACGCTGTGATTTGCTAATGGCGTAATTATGCCAAACGATATTTTCATCCATTGTCTTTACTCCAATCATTGAGAAACCAAAGCTCTCAAAATAAAGAAATAGATTTAAAGGGGTGAGAGTGTGGTAATCAAATATAAATAGTAATGCTGGCTTAAAAACGGTTGTTGTCTTATAGCCAGCATTGTCTTACCTAGCCTATTTAAGTTGGCTTATATCAAGCGCTTGCCAATGAGGGAAGTGCTTGCGTACTAAAGCGTTAAACTCAACTTCAAAGTCGCTAAAGCTGCTTTGATGTTCTTCAGTGCTAAGTAATTGCTCAATCATACCTGCCGCAACGGTTAGGTTTGATAAGCGGTCAATTAGGATGAACGCACCTGTTTCATGGTTGTTGTGGTACTCATCAGCCAAAATTGTTTCTGTAAGCTCTAAAGTTACAATCGCAATTTCGTTAAGTTGTAATGAGTCTGCTTGACCATGCTCAAGGGTATTTACATCAATCGTGTGATCGATTTTTCTTACCACTGCTGAGGTATTTTTGCTGCCTAACTTAAAGTTATAGCTTTTACCTAATACAAGCGGCGCTTCATGCATCCACACTAACTTAGCTTGAATACGGTTTGTCACAGCAGCTTTTGAAGCGGCTGGTACAATCACATCACCACGACTGATATCAATTTCGTCGTTTAACGTTAGAGTGATTGCTTGACCTGCTTCAGCGCTATCTAAGTTGCCATCGAAAGTTACAATCTCTTTAATGCTTGAGCTTTTACCTGATGGTAACACTTTCACTGCATCACCCACGCTAAGTTTGCCAGACGTTAAAGTACCTTGGAAACCACGGAAGTCTAGGTTTGGGCGTACTACATATTGCACCGGAAGACGCGCTTCAAAACCGTTATCAATTTCAGCCGCTGGTGAGTCTTCAAGTAACTCCAGCAGTGGCTTTTCTGTGTAATAAGGTGTGTGCTCTGAGCGAGTAACTACATTGTCACCTTTCAGCGCTGACATCGGCACAAATTTGATATTAGTAACGTTTAGTTGTTCTGCAAACTTAAGGTAGTCAGCTTTGATTTTCTCGTATACGGTTTCATCGAAATCGACGATATCCATCTTATTGATAGCAACAACAAACTGCTTGATACCTAACGAGTCACAGATAAAGCTATGACGCTTCGTTTGTACTTGTACGCCATAACGCGCATCAACTAAGATAATCGCCACATCACTGGTTGATGCGCCGGTCACCATGTTGCGCGTGTACTGCTCATGTCCTGGCGTATCAGCAATAATGAATTTACGTTTTGCTGTAGAGAAGTAACGATAAGCAACGTCAATGGTAATACCTTGTTCACGCTCTGCTTGAAGACCATCGACAAGAAGTGCTAAATCAAGCTCTTCACCCGCATTACCAACTTTTTCATTGTCTTTATGCAGGGCTGCAAGTTGGTCTTCATAAATTTGGTGACTGTCATGTAAAAGGCGGCCAATCAGCGTAGATTTACCGTCATCCACACTACCACAGGTCAGCATGCGTAAAAGGCTTTTGTCTTGTTGACGCGCAAGGTAGGCGTCGATGCCTAACTCTCTTACTTCATTAATCGTGTCGTTTGTTTTAGACATTAGAAATAGCCCTCACGTTTTTTCTTTTCCATTGAACCAGCAGAGTCGTGATCAATCACGCGGCCTTCACGCTCAGATGAGGTTGAAAGCAGCATTTCTTCAATAATTTCAGTTAAGGTACCTGCCGTTGATTCCACAGCACCCGTTAGCGGGTAACAACCAAGAGTACGAAAACGTACCGACTTCATTT
The DNA here is from genome assembly GCF_002964625.1 of Pseudoalteromonas sp. T1lg21. Lineage (NCBI taxonomy): Bacteria > Pseudomonadati > Pseudomonadota > Gammaproteobacteria > Alteromonadales > Pseudoalteromonadaceae > Pseudoalteromonas > Pseudoalteromonas sp. T1lg21. Next base: position 25,699 of record NZ_PQBX01000069.1, on the reverse strand, counting down.
GCGGTACTTCGCCTTCTTCTAATGGCATACGCTCATCATCAACCATGATTAGCGTGCCGTTACGCTCAACGACTGGGCGTTCTTTGGCAAGGTAAAGTGGAACCATTTCAATGTTTTCTTGGTAGATATACTGCCAAATATCCAACTCAGTCCAGTTAGATAACGGGAATACACGTATGCTTTCACCCGGATTAACTTGGCTGTTGTACGTATTCCAAAGCTCTGGACGTTGGTTTTTTGGATCCCATCTGTGGTGTTTGTCACGGAATGAGTAAACACGCTCTTTAGCTCGTGATTTCTCTTCGTCACGACGAGCACCACCAAATGCAGCATCAAAGCCGTATTTATCTAACGCTTGCTTTAAGCCTTGCGTTTTCATGATGTCGGTGTGCTTTGCTGAGCCGTGCACAAATGGATTGATATCAATCTCTAACCCTTCAGGGTTCTTGTGGACGATTAAATCAAAACCATAGTCTTTAGCTAGGCGGTCACGAAACTCGATCATTTCCTTAAACTTCCAGTTGGTGTCAACGTGTAAAAGTGGAAATGGAATTTTTGCTGGATAAAACGCTTTACGTGCTAAGTGTAATAACACTGATGAATCTTTACCGATTGAGTAAAGCATCACCGGGTTTTCAAACTCAGCAGCAACTTCGCGCATGATTTTGATACTTTCAGCTTCTAATTGCTGAAGGTGTGTTAAAGCCATTGTTAGTCGTCCTACTAAAATGATTAAAAGTTAAATTAAGCTACGCCAGAAATTGGCTGGGCAAAGCTGCTGGTTTGTTCTGTTTGACCAAACCATGCAAGCTGATGGTGCAATGATGCAACTTCGCCAATAATTAATAAGGCGGGTGAAATAATGCTATGGCGCGAAATCAAGTCGGCCAGCTCACCTAATTGCCCTGTTACCACACGTTGTTCTTTACGTGTGCCGTTTTCGATAATGGCAATCGGTGTGTCTGCACCGCGGCCATGTTTTAATAGTTGTGCTTGAATATGCGGTGATTTAATCACTCCCATATAAATCGCTAAGGTCTGATTTGGCTTGGCGAGTGATTGCCAATCCAATTCTTGACCATCTTTTTTACAGTGACCAGTCACAAACTGAATGGCTTGTGCGTGATCTCTGTGAGTAAGAGGAATACCGGCATAAGCGCTACAACCTGCAGCAGCAGTAATACCCGGTACGATTTGGTAACGTACTTTATTCGCGGCTAGCACTTGTACTTCTTCACCACCACGACCATAAATAAACGGGTCGCCACCTTTAATACGGCATACTTTTTTGCCTTGCTTGGCAAAATCAACCAACATCTGGTTGGTATCTTCTTGCGCCACACTGTGATCGCCTAAACGTTTACCTACACAAACTAGGTCTGCATCACGGCGTACTAAATCCATAATTTCATCAGAAACCAAGTAGTCATATACCACCACATCAGCTTGTTGCATTAATTGCAGTGCTTTTAGTGTTAATAACTCAGGGTCACCAGGGCCTGCACCCACAACATACACTTCGCCTTCAGGTTCTGGTTTAGCATCTAACAATTGCTCTAACTGCGCTGTTGCAGCGTCGATATTACCCGCTTGTACTTTGCTAACGACTGATGAATCAAATACGCCTTCCCAAAACTGGCGACGATCGGCAAAGTGTTTAAAGCGTTGTTTTACTTTGTCGCGAAAGCTACCAACTAACGTAGCAAGTGGACCAATATGCTGTGGAATAAGCGTTTCGAGTTTTTCACGTAAACGACGTGCTAATACCGGTGCTGTGCCTGCGCTTGAAATTGCAATTGTGATTGGATCACGGTCAACAATGGATGGAAAAATAAAGCTGCACTTAGGTTGATCATCCACCACGTTAACGAAAATATTGCGTGCATTCGCAAGTTCGAACACGTCTTTGTTCACGCTTTCGATATCTGTCGCGGCGATTACCAGCATTTGCTTGTCTAAATACTGTTCTTTGAATGTATCAGTGATCAGGTTTACTTCGTTTTGCTCAGCAAGAGCAAGTAGCTCATCACAAAATTCAGGCGCGACTAGCGTTACATTGGCACGTGCTTTTAAAAATGCACGGCATTTGCGTAACGCGACATCTCCACCGCCGACTACCAACACAGGTTTGTCGTCTAATTTGGTAAAGATTGGTAAATATTGCACTTTGTTCTCACCCCTAAAACACATCAACGAAACTGCTTATTGCAGGCAAGCAGAATATAGTGCTCTAAAAAAAGTAAAAAATAATTAAAACCAAGTTTATATAACTAAAAGTTATACCAGGTGGTTTGTTTTGGCTTAAGACTTAGTTAACAAGGGATTGCGACGAGTTACAAGTAATTAAAGGGCCTTATGGTGATTAGTTATGATTTATAGCCGAATGATAAAAATTTGCTACTATAGGTCACTAATATGGCAACACAAAAATAAGAGCAATGACTAAAATACAAACAATTGCTGCCCAAGCGGTGGCGCTGATGGACTTAACAACACTAAATGACAGCGACACAACAGAAACCATTAATAACTTGGTTGCTAGTATTGAGCCTAAGTTAGGCATTCCTGCAGCGGTTTGTGTATATAGCCAGTTTGTCAGTGACGCTAAACTGGCACTCGCTGAGCGTGAATTACAGCAAGTCAAAGTGGCTACCGTCACTAACTTTCCTGGTGGGTATGAGCCTTTAGAGGAAGTGCTAAATGAAACCTTGTTTGCCATTGAACGCGGTGCTGATGAAATTGATTTAGTGATCCCCTATAAAGCACTAATCGCCGGTGATGAGCGCAAAGTTTTAGAGTATGTCAAAGCGTCAAAAGAGGCATGTGGCAGCCAAGCGCAACTTAAAGTTATTATCGAAAGTGGCGAATTAAGCGATGATCTCATTGCAACAGCAACTAAGCTGGCAATTGATGGTGGCGCTGATTTTGTTAAAACCAGTACCGGTAAAGTGGCTGTCAATGCAACGCTAGCTGCAACTGACATCATGTTAAATACCATAAAAGCGAGTGGTAAAAAGGTCGGTTTTAAAGCGGCGGGCGGGGTCAGAACAGTTACTGATGCTGCTGAGTATTTAGCCCTCGCGGAATCAATTATGGGTGAAGCGTACTTACAACCCGAGCTATTTCGTTTTGGCGCTTCTGGGTTATTAAAAGATGTGTATGCAACATTAAATGAATCGTGAAAGTGAACAAGAGAAAATAGCGCTCGAGCATGGCGCAGCAAAGCTGTTTTTACGCTGTTACGAAAAGCAGTTTGGCGTAAGCATGCGTAATATTTGGCATAACACGCCGAGTAAACCAGACGTGAGTTGTTATAAAGGTGATGAACGGCTCGATATTGAAGTCGCGCATTTATATGCCAGTGAAACAGAAGCAATGGCGGTGTTAGGTCGGCCTCTGTCTATCTCAATGCAACGCGATCTCGCTGAAATGGCTTTAGCACCGAGTAACGAACGTTTGCACTGTGCTTTGCATCGCTTGCTGGCACAAAAAGCCAAAAAACATTACGAGTCTACGCAGCCTTGGTTATTAATTCGCAATGCCAGTACTATATGGCACCTCGATGATTTTAAGTCAGTACTTACTCACCTTGATGTGCCTAAGCACCATCCATTTCAACAAATTTGGTTGTTATGTGATTTTTATCGTGGTGAGTTATTACAAATTTTATAATGGAATGAGATAACAACAATGAAATTTAAACGTTCAGGGACGCAAACACTTCTATCGAGTGTTTTTCCAAGTTTAGCATTAGCAGGGTTAGTTGCTGTATCGCTCACTGCGTGTACTAACCCAAGTACACCCGCGGGTGAAGAAGGTTACGTATTTGAAAAGCCGCGCGTGTTTGGCGAAGGTGGTTATCAAGGCACTATGATTGGCCCAGCTAACTACGGCATGTCACTGTGGCGCAATCAAGTAATTAATATTGATATGCGCCCGAACACGTATACTGAAACATTTAAGATTTTAGCTAACGATGACTTAAATATTAGTTTTGATTTTCATGCGGTCATTTCAATAGAAAGCGGCTCTGTCAGAGCGGTGGTTGAGCAATACGGTGGTGAAGATTGGTATCCGCGATTTGTTCGTGAAACATTTAGAACTTATGTGCGTGATATTGTTCAGCAATACGATAGCGGCGTGTTAAAAACCAATCGCGAGAAAATAGCTGCAGAAGTAACAGCCCGATTAAAAGCGTATTTAGAACCAACGCCATTTAAGCTCGCCAATGTCGTAGTGGGAAATATTAACTATCCGGCTATCGTTGCTAATGCTGTTGAGAAAAAATTAGCAGCACAACAATTACTGTCTGAAAAAGAAACGCAAAAAGAAATTGCACGAAAAGATGCTGAGATCCGTGTAGAAGAAGCGAAAGGTATTGCACAGGCGCAAAAAATTATTAATGCCACTTTGACGCCAAACTATCTACAACATGAAGCTATTAATGCGCAGTTAAAGATGGCTGAGTCACCTAACCATACAACTGTTTATATTCCTGTTGGTAACAATGGTGTACCACTGGTGAAAGGCACAAACTAAGATTTTCAACAGCCAGTGCTAGCACTGGCTGTTAGTTTGCTTAGTTAAATTTAAACATACTGCCAAAGCTTTCTAAACTTGATTTGTTTGTTTTGGCAATACACCCTGAATCATCAAGAGATTTTTTGGTCGTCTCATCAGCAAGACCTGTCACTTTGAGCTTATTTTCTTGCTGATACTCAGTGAGCGCAAGCACCGTTGCTTCATCGTACTCTACGTCTTCTACTTCATATTCTTCGTAGTGAGGCTGCCTTTTCAAATAACCCAAACAAACCAAGTTCAGTCGTGACATCGCTAAGTCTGTTTTTTCATAGTAAGGCATTCTGTGATTTGGAACGCTAACCGATGCGACTGGGGCTTTAGCAGGAGCGGCAGCTGCGGTTACTTTTAGTGGTGCAGGGGCTGTATGGCCTGCAGCAATGGTGTTGTCGCTATTATAGCGATAATAAGTTGTTGGCACTTTTGATTCTAAAAACTCAACGGCTTTTACGATCACTTCACGCAGTGCTTTTTCTTTTGGCGTGTTTGACCAGCTACTTAAGTTACCACCAACAAGTGCACCACCAAAATTGGTAGCAGCTGATGTAAAGTCAAAATCTTTGCTGCCACCTTCAACGCTGGTAGCGGCGAGAATACGAGAAGTTCGCGTGTCGATTAAGCGTAAATCTATTGCCATGTGGGAACTTGAAAAGCCCGCCGATACAGAGCTAAATACATCGCCGATAAATCCGCCGCTGCCGACACGAGTACCTGAGTTGTCATCATCGAACTCTGTGACTGCGGCAACCACAACAATTTCGGCTCCCTCTATTTCACCATACGCAGCACCTGATGCTGCACTCACGCGGCCTGATACAGCAAGGTCTTGTTCTGATAATACAGCATCGAGTGCTTGTCGCTCTAAAACAATAAAGCGATTGGTACTGACTAATGCGGTTGTGAGTTGATCAGCCATCCCTTCACCAATTTCTTTACGCCACCAATGCGAATCATTGGATTTGTCAGTAAAGCGGGCAACAGCGATACGAGCTTTAGGGCCATTGTATTGTTGCTTGGCAACTTCGTTTATATCAGGGCTGTTGTTATTGCTGGTGGTTGTCGAAGTACTCTGGCATGCAGTCAGTGCCGCAGCAAGTAACGTAATCGAAATCGCTTTGTGTGTTTTGGTGAGCATATGACTTTCCTTAACTTATATCTCATGCAGTAAATAACGCCGCACTATGGGCTTTGTTGTTATTGGCGTTTGTATGGATAAGCTATAAAAATCAGTATTTTATTAATAGCACTCAGGCGAAAACTTTATTCACTGATGCGAAATTCGGCATATTTTTGATGTTTTTCTCGATACTGTTTTGGTGATAAGCCAACATAGTTCTTAAAGCTTCGGGCAAAATAGCTTTGCGAGCTAAATCCGGTTTGTTCTGCGATTTGACCAATTGCTAACGCGCTATCGATTAGCTGTTTTTTTGCAAACTCTAAGCGAGTATTGCGCAAATAATCAGAAGGCGTTTGTGAGTACAAGGCTTTCATTTTTAGTTGCAGCGCACGGGGGCTTAAACATAACTCAGAGGCTAGCTGCTCAACCGAGAAGCTTTCATCTTGGTAGTGTGCTTGTACTGTCTGCTTAAGTTTTTCAGTGAAGGAATAATCTTTATTTTGTACTGTTACAGCGGCTGTATCACTATTCAGAGGAGCTGCTAGTTGTGCTGTTAGGTGCTGGTTTAAAATTTGTCTCAGATTAAGCAGTCCTTTTACTCTGCTCATCAGTAAAGTGGGTTCAAAAGGCTTACTTAAGAAGTCATCAGCCAATAAATCCAGCCCTTTTAAGCGACTGTGGGTGTCCGCTTTAGCAGAAAGTAATAATACCGGAATGTGGCTGGTGGCTGGGTTTGCTCGAAGGGCTGCTAACAGTTGATAACCATCCATATTCGGCATCATCACATCGCTGATAATGAGGTCAGGCAGGTCTGTCTGGCAAAGGTCGAGAGCTTGCTGACCATCAGTTGCACACATGCAGTTAAACTCAGTATTAAACAAACAAAGGAGTAGTTCAGCCATTTCCTGATTGTCTTCAACAATCAGCAGTGTTGGTTGTGAGGTATGAACTTGCATAGCGCTATTTGCTTGATTATCAGCACGTTCAATCATAGGTAATGACACAGTAAAGCTGCTACCTTCAGCAAACTTACTGCTTACGCTGATAGAGCCACCGTATTGTTCAACGAGCTGTTTTACTAAGCTTAGGCCGATACCACTACCTGGTTCAGATGATGCTACGCGGGTAAAGCGCTGAAAAACCGACTGCTGATGCTCACTGGCAATACCCACACCGGTATCCGTAATTTTGAACTGTAACGCTTGTTGCACTTCACTAAGGTGAATAGCGACTATGCCGCCTGCAGGGGTGTACTTAAGTGCATTGCTTATCAGGTTACTAAAAATCGAGTGAGCATGCTCAGGTGCAAGGTTTATCTTAAAGGCTTTAGAAGTGCTGTCAGTAAAGCTAAAGTGCAGCTGTTTTTGCTCAAACAGAGGCCTGAAATCCGCGACCAAATCAGTTAAAAATGGCGTAATAGCATAAGGGCTGACAGTGTAAATTGCCGTGCTTGGGCGTTGACTCAATTGTAAAAGTTGATTGATGAGCTCAAGTAAGCGTTGGCAGTTTCGTTTGATACTCGCTAATTGCGTTTGAGCTTTTGGATCGGCATTGCTTCGCTGCAACTGACTGATCGGAGCAAGTATTAAGCTAAGTGGTGTTTTGAGTTCGTGGCTAATGTTATCTAAAAATTGATCTTTTAATTTGTTTAGCTCAATTTCGGTTTGCTTCTCTTGCTCTGCTAGTTTGCGCTTGTACAAGGCATTTAACACAAGCCAAGTCAGTGCTAAAGCAAACACGAAGTAAATACTGTAGGCTAATTTCGTTTGCCACCAAGGAGGCACAACCGTAAGCGCTAGTAGCTGTGTACTGTCACTCCATTGCCCATATTGATCTTTTGCTTTTAGCAATAACTGGTAATGACCAGCAGGCAGCTGCGGATAGTTTATTTGTCTAAGGGATGCATCGGTATATAAAAATTGCTCATCAAAGCCAGCCAGCTTGTAGCCATATTGGTAATGTTTTGGAGTCGCGCCGTTTTTTAAGGCGCTAAATTTAAAACCGATAACCCCAGCTGACTTGGCAAACGAGAATGTCTGAGTCGCACTTGCAAGCGTATTGGTTTGTTTATCAAAATGGTTACTTTTAATCGCTCGGTTATTAAGTAATAACTCAGTTAACACTGGAGTAGGGGGAGTGTGCGTTAAGTTTAATTGCTCGGGGTAAAAATGATTGTAGCCATTAATACCACCAAAAAATAATTCGCCATCGTCTGCTTGATAGCTCGCACCCAGTATAAATGATTGATGCTGAATACCGTCTTCTGGTAGAAACTGCTGCATTTGCTGCGTACTGGGGTTATAGCGAGTGAGTCCGCCATTGGTTGCTAACCAAAGCATGCCTTGTTTATCGGCAAGAATGTCAAAAATATTGTCGTTAGCTAAACCTTGCTGTTCAGTAATCTGTTTCACTGTGAGGCTATGCGTGTTGACTTGATTTAAGCCTTGCATGGTGCCAACCCAAATATGATCGCCACTCAGCAACAAAGAGGTGACCATATTATGGCTAAGCCCAGCCTCGTCTGAGCCTTGTTCATCGACTAAAGTAAATTGCTCCGTATCGATATCCAGTTTATTGAGCCCAGCCCGAGTGCCAATCCACAGTGCATGCTCTTCATTATCATAAGCCAAAGTAAATACAGTGTTGTTGGCAAGGCTATTTTGCGTGTCACTGTGCTTATAATGAGTCACTTTGGCAGAGGCTGGTTCAAAGCGGGTTAAGCCTTGGTTACTGCCAAGCCAAAGCGCACCTGTTTTATCGCTGGTAATTGCGTAAACACGGTCACTCGCTAGCTGGTGGCTTTGCATGGTAAAAACTGCAAATTCATTAAGACCATCTTGATACTTTATTAACCCGCCTCCGTAGGTACCTATCCACAACTGCTGGTTAGCGTCTTCATGAAGGGCAAATATATTGTTATTTGGCAGTGCGTTTTTAAAGTGCTGGTAACCCGACGTTGTTTTGCGATTGAGTCCATCACGGGTACCAATCCACACCTCCCCATTGGCTCTTTTGATGATTGAGCGAACAAAGTTATGACTTAACGAATTTGCTTGAGAGGTTTTTAATTGATGAGAGAACTGCTGTTGTTTAGGGTCATAGCGGTGCACACCATAGCCATCGGTACCTAGCCAAATAATACCTTGAGAGTCTTGATTAAGAGATAGAAGGTAGTCGCTGCTTAAGCCGTTGGGGTCTTGCTTATCGTGGCGGTAATGGCTGTGTTCGCCATGTAAATCAGCCCCCGCAGGGAAAAAGTAGAGTCCTTGCCCATAGCTTGTAAGCCAGAGGTTTTGCTGTTGGTCAATAAGGCTGTCTGTTATCCAAGCACCATTAAACTGTTCGATTTGCTCACTACTTTGCGTAGCTAAATTTAATAGATAAAGACCTTGTTTAGCTCCAATGATCAGCTTCTCATTATTTAGTAACTTGAGATGCCAGAGCGGTGCAGAGATCTGAGCATGCTGAGTAAATTGCTCAGTGATTGGGTCAAATGAAATAAGTCCTTTATCCGTGGCAAGCCAAATGAATTCTTTCGTAATGACAATGTCTCGCACCAGTGGCTGCGCTGATTTATAGTGAAAGTGTTTAAAGCGGTTATTTGATACATCAAAACGCGTTAACTTACCGTTTTCGTGACCAAGCCACAGAACATCGTCTTTAGCTATCGCCATAGACCAAATTTTATCTTCACTTAGGCTGATGTCATGGTGTGTAGAGAACACCTCAAACTGGCCCGTTTTAGGGTTAAGTCTATTAAGCCCTTTGCTTGCAGTCGAAAGCCACAACTGGTTTTTGCTATCTTTAACACAGCCGGTGATCCAGTTCCCTGAAATGCTTTTATCATCGCTGTTAGCTTTGAAACGCTTAAACTCATAACCATCAAAGCGGTTTAAGCCTCCTTGTGTAGCAAACCATAAAAACCCTTGCTGGTCGGTGATACTGCACGTAATAGAATTTTGACTGAGCCCTTGCTGACTACTGAATGTACTCAGATGTAAAGAGCGAGCAGCAGTGCTTAGACTCAACAACAGAAAGAGACTATAAAAGACGAAGTAAATAGGGTTTCTTAACGACTGCACACTGATCCATGTGGGTTTGTTGTTCCTTTAATGGGGTTATAATAAACTGCTTTTTAATCAATGTTAATATTGATTTTTAAACGAACTGATGAGATTTTAACTAATGGGTATCTTTTACTCTTGTGTTAATGAATTGCGTAAGTATAATAGGCATCCACTTTGCAGGGGCGTAGTTCCAATTGGTAGAACAGCGGTCTCCAAAACCGACGGTTGGGAGTTCGAATCTCTCCGCCCCTGCCACTTTTTACACAATGTGCGTTAAGTCTGAAATTAAAAATCGGTTTAAACTAGTCAGTTTTTAAGTTTAGATTTTAATGGATTAACCCTGCCAGAGCGCAGGGTTGTTGTGTCTGTAGTTAAGGTAAAAATATTATGAGCACGAATGTAGAAACACCATCAAGTGCGATGGATTCAGTAAAGTGGATTGTAGCAATTGCGCTACTAGCAGGCGCAGTCGTTGGTAACCACATGTATGCAGACCAATCTGTATTATTACGTGCTATTGGTGTAGTGGTTGCTGTAGCAGCTGGTTTAGGCATTGCCTCATTAACTGAAAAAGGTCGTACTTTCCTTGCGTTTGCAAAAGAGTCTCGCATCGAAGTACGTAAAGTTGTGTGGCCAACTCGCCAAGAAACAACACATACGACATTAATTGTAATGGTTGCAACTGTGATTATGGCACTTATCCTTTGGGGATTAGATGGCATTTTATTCCGCGCAGTAGGCTTTTTAACTGGATTGGAGATCTAATCCCATGTCGGATGAGAAGAACGAAAAGAAACTACGTTGGTACGTAGTACAAGCTTTCTCTGGTTACGAGAAGCGTGTAGCACAAACTATTCTTGAGCACATCAAGATCGAAGGTTTGGAAGATAGTTTTGGTGAAGTATTAGTACCAACTGAAGAAGTGGTTGAGATGCGCGCTGGTCAAAAGCGTAAATCTGAGCGTAAATTCTTCCCAGGTTACGTACTAGTTCAAATGGACATGAACGATGCAAGCTGGCACTTAGTTAATAGCACTGCACGTGTTATGGGCTTCATTGGTGGTACGTCTGATCGTCCAGCGCCAATTAGCCAAAAAGAAGCTGACCGCATCTTAAATCGTTTACAAGAGAACGCTGAAGCACCTAAGCCGGCTACATTATTTGAGCCAGGTGAAGTTGTACGTGTTATCGATGGTCCATTTGCTGACTTCAGCGGTGTTGTTGAAGAAGTGGATTACGAGAAGAGCCGCGTGAAAGTGTCTGTTCTTATCTTCGGTCGTTCAACGCCAGTTGACCTTGAATTTGGTCAAGTTGAACAAGACAAGTAAGTAAAAAATTAAAGCTGCCAAAATTGATTAATATTTTGGCAATACGCTTGAAAAAGGCCGCTGATTAACTTATAATCAGCGGCCTTTTTGTGTTAGGGCAAGTTGCTACTTGTTTTATCACTAAAAAGTGAGAACCAATTTTTAAACTGGGAAGCCGTTAGAGTACGCGTCCTCGCGCGCACAAGGCTATGACCCACCAAATGAGGTATTTATTATGGCTAAAAAAGTTGAAGCTATTATCAAGCTACAAGTTGCCGCTGGTATGGCTAACCCTAGTCCTCCAGTAGGTCCAGCACTAGGTCAACACGGTGTAAACATCATGGAATTCTGTAAAGCGTTCAACGCACGTACAGAATCTATCGAAAAAGGCGCTCCAGTTCCTGTAGTGATCTCTGTTTACGGTGACCGTTCTTTCACGTTCGAAATGAAAACTCCACCGGCTGCTTACTTACTTAAGAAAGCTGCAGGCATCAAATCAGGTTCTGGCCGTCCTAACACTGAAAAAGTGGGTACAGTTACACGTGCTCAACTTGAAGAAATCGTTGAGACAAAACGACCTGACCTTACAGCAGCTGATATGGAAGCTGCAGTTCGCACTATCGCAGGTTCTGCGCGTGCGATGGGCTTGAACGTAGAGGACTAAGATAATGGCAAAATTAACTAAACGTATGCGTACAATCCGCGAAAAAGTGGATGCGACTAAAGATTACGAAATCAACGAAGCAGTTGCTCTTTTAAAAGAGTTAGCGACAGCTAAATTCGTAGAAAGTGTTGACGTTGCTGTTAACCTTGGTATCGATGCTCGTAAATCTGACCAAAACGTTCGTGGTGCAACTGTACTACCTAACGGTACTGGTCGTGAAGTTCGTGTTGCTGTATTCACACAAGGCGCTAACGCAGAAGCTGCGAAAGAAGCTGGTGCTGAATTAGTGGGCATGGAAGATCTTGCTGAACTAGTTAAGAAAGGCGAGATGAACTTTGACGTTGTTGTTGCATCTCCAGACGCTATGCGTGTTGTTGGTCAACTAGGTCAAATCTTAGGTCCACGTGGTCTAATGCCAAACCCTAAAACTGGTACTGTAACACCTAACGTTGCAGAAGCAGTTAAAAACGCGAAAGCAGGTCAAGTTCGTTACCGTAACGACAAGAACGGTATCATCCATACTACTATCGGTAAGGTTGATTTCACTGCTGAGCAACTTCAACAAAACCTTGAAGCTCTTATTGTTGCGCTTAAGAAGGCTAAACCTTCACAAGCTAAAGGTACTTTCGTGAAGAAAGTAACTATCTCTACAACAATGGGCGCAGGTGTTGCTGTTGACCAAAACTCTTTAAGCACTAACGTAGCTTAATTAAGAGTTTACATGGCGTGAAATTTGAACTATAATTTTGCGCCATTTTGTTGAGAAAGTTAATTTCAAAACAAGTAAAGAATTCGGGTTGAAGCCCATAATTTCGTAATGCCTTCGGGTAAAAACGATAAATTGGGCTTCCGTCCAAGACCGTAGGTGGTTTCGGCCTTAATAAGTTTTTTACCTACGTAGACGGTGTGAATCCCCAGATAGATTTTTCCTAATCTTCTGGCTCTCGCCGTAAAAAGCATCTCCATCATTGATGGGGAAGAGTAGAACCGGGAAGCCAATATCGGCAACCCATTAAACCAGGAGTAACACCCATGGCTTTAAATCTTCAAGGCAAAAAAGCAATTGTTGCTGAAGTCAACGAAGCAGCCACTGGTGCTCTTTCTGCAGTTGTTGCAGATTCTCGTGGTGTAACAGTTGGTGCTATCACTGCCCTTCGTAAAGAAGCTCGTGAAGCTGGTGTATGGATGAAAGTTGTTCGTAACACTCTAGCTAAACGTGCTGTTGAAGGTACAGATTTTGAGTGCCTATCTGATTCATTTGTTGGTCCAAGCTTAATCGCTTTCTCTTCAGAGCACCCAGGTGCTGCTGCGCGTATTTTTAAAGAATTCGCGAAGAAGAACGAGAAATTCGAAGTTAAGACGGCTGCATTTGAAGGTAATGTAGTAGACGCAGCTATGCTAGCAACTCTACCTACTTACGACGAAGCTGTTGCACGCTTAATGAGCGCTATGAAAGAAGCGTCTGCAGGTAAATTGTGTAAAACAATTGAAGCAGTACGTGTACAGAAAGAAGAGCAAGCTGCTTAATTTTAAGCTGTTTTTTTGTTCACTTTCGGTGTAATATTTTTTTTGGACTAAAATTAGTCCGTAATAATTAGGAAATTTGTAATGTCTGTAACTAAAGACCAAATCCTTGATGCTATTGCTGAAATGTCAGTAATGGACGTTGTTGCTCTAGTTGAAGCAATGGAAGAAAAATTCGGCGTAACTGCAGCTGCTGCTGTTGTTGCTGGTCCAGCTGCTGAAGCTGCTGAAGAGAAGACTGAGTTCGACGTAATCCTTGCTGGCGCTGGCGCTAACAAGGTTGCAGCTATCAAAGCTGTACGTGGCGCAACTGGTCTTGGCCTTAAAGAAGCTAAAGCACTTGTTGAATCAGCTCCTGCACCTATCAAAGAAGGTGTATCTAAAGAAGAAGCTGAAGCACTTAAGAAAGAGCTTGAAGAAGCTGGTGCTCAAGTTGAGATCAAGTAATCTAGCTTACGCTAGGTTCGCTGCCTGAGAAATCAGGCAAGGGCTGGTGATTATTTAATCACCGGCCTTTTTGCGCTATAGAGCGATGCATTCCTGTAGCGCAAATAAAATCTAATTTTCTCTTTACTTTCAAGTTGTTATCGAAATCGGTATTGAAAGTGGCAGAGCAAAATAGAACAACAATGTAATGTTGTACATCTTGGCATAGATGCCAGTTAAGTCTGTTCTTACTAGAACAGGTCGGGTCAAAGATCAGCAAGCTGAGGAACCCCATGGCTTACTCTTATTCTGAAAAGAAACGTATCCGTAAGGATTTTGGTAAACGTCCACAAGTTTTGGATATACCTTTCTTACTGTCAACGCAGTTAGAATCGTTTAAAAAATTCTTAGTCCCTGACGCTGATGGCGATCACGGTTTGGAAGCTGCTTTCCGTTCTGTGTTTCCGATCAAAAGCTACTCGGGAAATTCTGAGCTTCAATACGTAAGTTATCGTATTGGTGAGCCAGTATTCGATGTAAAAGAATGTCAAATTCGCGGTGTGACTTATTCTGCTCCACTTCGCGTAAAATTGCGTCTTGTGGTGATGGATAAAGAAGCACCAGGCACAGTTAAAGACATTAAAGAGCAAGAAGTTTACATGGGCGAAATTCCGCTCATGACTGATACCGGTACCTTTGTAATCAATGGTACAGAGCGTGTTATCGTTTCTCAGCTACACCGTAGCCCTGGTGTATTCTTTGATAACGACCGCGGTAAAACTCACTCGTCAGGTAAAGTACTTTATAACGCGCGTGTAATTCCTTACCGTGGTTCATGGTTAGACTTCGAGTTTGATGCAAAAGATAACCTATATGTACGTATTGACCGTCGTCGTAAATTACCGGCGTCTATCATCTTACGTGCACTAGAGTTCTCTACAGAAGAAATCCTAGATATCTTCTTCGATACTACTGCGTTTGAAGTAACTGACGGTAAAGTTCTTATGGAACTTGTACCTTCACGTTTACGTGGTGAAACTGCCGCTTTTGATATCAAGAGCGATGACGGTGAAGTCCTTGTTGAAGCGGGTCGTCGTATTACTGCGCGTCACATCAAGAACATCGAGAAAAAAGGTATTAACCAATTAGAAGTACCACATGAGTACATCATTGGTCGTGTTGTAGCTAGAAACTACGTTGACGAGTCAACGGGTGAGATCATCGCAAACGCGAATGATGAGCTATCACTTGAGCTAATGGCTGAATTGGTTAAAGCAGGTCACACTAAGATTGATACATTATATATCAACGAAGTGGACAGCGGCGCCTACATGTCAGATACATTACGTATCGACACAACAAGCAACCGTTTAGAAGCATTAGTAGAAATTTATCGCATGATGCGCCCAGGCGAGCCACCGACGAAAGACGCGGCTGAAGCCTTATTTGATAACTTGTTCTTCTCTGATGAGCGTTACGATTTATCAACAGTTGGTCGTATGAAGTTCAATAGCCGTGTAGGTTATGACTCAGATACAGGCCCAGGCACATTATCGAAAGAAGACATCGTAGCTGTTATGAAAGTGCTTATCGCTATTCGTAACGGTGTTGGCGATGTTGATGATATCGACCACTTAGGCAACCGTCGTATCCGTAGTGTTGGCGAAATGGCTGAGAACCAATTCCGCGTTGGTCTAGTACGTGTAGAACGTGCTGTACGTGAGCGTTTAAGCTTAGGTGACCTTGACGCTGTAATGCCACAAGATCTTATTAACGCTAAGCCTATTTCGGCAGCGGTTAAAGAGTTCTTCGGTTCATCTCAGTTATCACAGTTCATGGACCAAAATAACCCGCTTTCAGAAGTAACGCACAAGCGTCGTATTTCTGCATTAGGTCCGGGTGGTTTAACACGTGAACGCGCTGGCTTCGAGGTTCGAGACGTTCACGTAACTCACTATGGTCGTGTATGTCCAATCGAAACGCCTGAGGGTCCAAACATCGGTCTAATTAACTCATTGTCTACGTACGCACGTACAAACGACTATGGTTTCTTAGAAACACCTTACCGCAAAGTGGTAAACGGTGTAGTAACTGATGAAGTAGATTACCTATCAGCTATTGAAGAAGGTCAGTTCGTAATCGCACAGGCGAACACGAATCTAGACGAAAACAATGAGTTTGTTGATGAACTAATTCCATGTCGTCACAAAGGTGAATCAACCTTTATGGGCAAAATGGACCAACAATATATGGACGTATCACCACAGCAGGTGATCTCTGTAGCGGCAGCACTTATCCCGTTCCTAGAACACGATGATGCTAACCGTGCATTGATGGGTTCAAACATGCAACGTCAAGCAGTACCAACACTAATCGCGGATAAACCGCTTGTAGGTACAGGTATCGAGCTTACACTAGCAAAAGATTCTGGTGTAACTATCGTTGCTAAGCGTGGCGGTGAAGTAATGTATGCCGATGCGAGCCGCATCGTTGTTAATGTAAATGAAGAAGAGCGCATCCCAGGTGAAGCGGGCATCGATATTTACAACTTAACTAAATACACACGCTCAAACCAAAATACATGTATTAACCAAAAACCAACTTGTATGGTTGGTGAGCCGGTAACACGTGGTGACGTATTAGCAGATGGTCCTTCGACTGACCTTGGTGACTTAGCACTTGGTCAAAACCTTCGCGTGGCATTCATGCCATGGAACGGTTATAACTTCGAGGATTCAATCCTATTATCAGAGCGCGTAGTTCAAGAAGATCGTCTAACGACTATCCATATTCAAGAACTACAATGTATCGCACGTGATACTAAATTAGGTCCAGAAGAGATCACAGCAGATATTCCTAACGTTGGTGAATCTGCACTAGGCAAGCTTGATGAATCAGGCGTTGTTTATATCGGTGCTGAAGTTAAAGGCGGCGATATCCTAGTAGGTAAAGTGACTCCGAAAGGCGAAACGCAATTAACACCAGAAGAAAAGCTACTACGTGCTATCTTCGGTGAGAAAGCGTCAGACGTTAAAGACAGCTCTTTACGTGTACCAAACTCTGTAACTGGTACTGTAATCGACGTACAAGTTTTCACCCGTGACGGTGTTGAAAAAGATAAGCGTGCGTTAGAAGTTGAAGACATGCAGCTTCGCGAAGCGAAGAAAGACTTCAACGAAGAGTTCCGTATCTTAGAAGCAGGCGTATTAGAGCGTGCTCGTAAGTTACTTGTTGACGCTGGTCTGAACGCTGACTCAGTTGCAGCATTAAATGCTGACAAGCTACTTACTCAAAGCCTTGCTGAAGAAGACAAGCAAGCTGAGCTTGAGCAACTAGCTGCTCAGTACGATGAGCTTAAAGCTGAATACGATAAGAAGTTTGAAAACAAACGTCGTAAGATCACTCAAGGTGATGACTTAGCACCAGGCGTACTTAAGATTGTTAAAGTATACCTAGCTGTTAAACGTCGTATCCAACCGGGTGATAAGATGGCGGGTCGTCACGGTAACAAAGGTGTTATCTCGACTATCGTACCAGTAGAAGATATGCCATACGATGACAAAGGTCGTACGGTAGACATCGTTCTGAACCCGCTAGGTGTACCATCACGTATGAACATCGGTCAGATCCTAGAAACTCACATGGGTCTTGCTGCACGTGGTGTGGGTGAGCGCTTAGAAGAAATGATGAAAGAGCAGCGTGAACTGCACGAAATCCGTAGCTTCGTTAAGAAAGTTTACGAATTAGGTGATTGTCGTCAGAAAGTCGATATCGACTCATTCTCTGATGATGAAGTTCGTCGCTTAGCTGAAAACTTGAAAGGTGGTTTACCGATCGCAACTCCTGCCTTTGATGGTGCTCGTGAAAGCGAAATCAAAGACTTACTAGAGCTTGGTGGTTATCCAAGAAGCGGTCAAGTTACACTTTATGATGGCCGTACTGGCGATCAGTTTGAACGTCAAGTAACTGTTGGTTACATGTACATGCTGAAACTTAACCACTTGGTTGATGACAAGATGCACGCACGTTCAACTGGTTCTTACAGCCTTGTTACTCAGCAGCCGCTGGGTGGTAAAGCTCAGTTCGGTGGCCAGCGTTTCGGTGAGATGGAGGTGTGGGCACTAGAAGCTTACGGTGCTGCATATACTCTACAAGAAATGCTAACAGTGAAATCGGATGACGTGAACGGTCGTACTAAGATGTATAAGAACATCGTAGATGGTAACCATAAGATGGAACCAGGTATGCCAGAATCGTTCAACGTATTGTTGAAAGAAATCCGCTCACTGGGTATCAACATCGAGTTGGAAGAAAATTAAGCCATTTAGGTGCGGCGTAAGCCGCACCTGTTAGGCCGAATAGAATGTAGGGGCGATTGGTTCGCCCTCAAGATTAACCTCCGACAGGAGAGCTAAGGTGAAAGACTTACTTAAGTTTCTGAAGCAACAAAATAAGACCGAAGAATTCGATGCAATTCGCATTGGTCTTGCTTCGCCAGATATGGTTCGTTCATGGTCATACGGTGAAGTAAAGAAACCTGAGACAATCAACTACCGTACTTTCAAGCCTGAGCGCGACGGCTTATTCTGTGCCCGTATCTTCGGCCCAGTGAAAGATTATGAGTGTTTATGTGGTAAATATAAGCGCCTTAAGCACCGTGGTGTTATTTGTGAAAAGTGTGGCGTTGAAGTAACGCTTACTAAAGTGCGTCGTGACCGTATGGGTCACATTGAGCTTGCGAGCCCAGTTGCGCACATTTGGTTCTTAAAATCATTACCGTCACGTATCGGCTTAATGCTAGACATGACACTTCGTGACATCGAGCGCGTACTTTACTTCGAATCATTCGTTGTAACTGAGCCTGGTATGACAACGCTTGAGCGTGGTCAACTTTTAGGTGAAGAAGAGTACCTAGATGCACTAGAAGAGCACGGTGATGAGTTTGAAGCGAAGATGGGTGCGGAAGCAGTTTTAGACTTGCTTCGTGAACTTGATCTTGGCCAATTAATTGCTGAAATGCGTGAAGAGTTACCAACAATTAACTCTGAAACTAAGCGTAAGAAGATCACTAAACGTCTTAAATTAATGGAGTCTTTCCACCAATCAGGTAACAACCCTGAGTGGATGATCATGACAGTACTTCCAGTACTTCCACCTGATCTACGTCCATTAGTACCGCTAGACGGTGGTCGTTTTGCGACTTCTGATCTGAATGACCTATACCGTCGTGTTATTAACCGTAATAACCGTCTTAAGCGTCTATTAGATCTAGCAGCACCAGACATTATCGTACGCAACGAAAAACGTATGTTACAAGAAGCGGTAGATGCGCTACTTGATAACGGTCGTCGCGGTCGTGCGATCACAGGTTCTAACAAACGTCCTCTTAAATCGCTTGCTGATATGATCAAAGGTAAGCAAGGTCGTTTCCGTCAGAACTTACTTGGTAAACGTGTAGATTACTCAGGCCGTTCTGTAATCACAGTAGGTCCTACGCTTAAACTACACCAGTGTGGTCTTCCTAAGAAGATGGCACTTGAGCTATTTAAACCATTTATCTACGGCAAACTAGAGCGTCGCGGCATGGCTACGACTATCAAAGCTGCGAAGAAGATGGTTGAGCGTGAAGTAGCAGAAGTATGGGATGTATTAGACGAAGTAATTCGTGAACATCCAGTATTACTTAACCGTGCACCAACACTTCACCGTTTGGGTATCCAAGCGTTCGAGCCTGTGCTTATCGAAGGTAAAGCGATCCATTTACACCCATTAGTTTGTGCGGCGTACAACGCTGACTTCGATGGTGACCAAATGGCGGTACACGTGCCGTTAACGCTTGAAGCACAGTTAGAAGCACGTGCTCTAATGATGTCTACTAACAACATCCTATCTCCAGCGAATGGTGAGCCAATCATCGTTCCTTCACAGGACGTTGTATTAGGTCTTTACTACATGACTCGTGATCGCATCAATGCGAAAGGCGAAGGTATTGTATTTAAAGATCCTAAAGAAGCTGAAAAAGCATACCGCAGCGGTAACGCTGAGTTACATGCACGCGTAAAAGTACGTATCAGCGAGACAATCAGCAATGAAGATGGTGAAACAGTTGAGCAAGTATCTATTGTTGAAACAACAGTAGGTCGTGCGATTCTTTCACTAATCCTACCGAAAGGCATGCCGTTTGAGTTAATCAACCAAGCCCTAGGTAAGAAACAAATTTCTGGCTTATTAAACGAGTGTTACCGTCGTCTAGGTCTTAAAGATACCGTTATCTTTGCTGACCAAGTAATGTACACCGGTTTCCACTACGCAATGAAGTCAGGTGTTTCAATCGGTATTGATGACCTAGTTATCCCACCGGTTAAAGCAGAAATCATTGAATCAGCGGAAGCTGAAGTAACTGAAATCAACCAACAATTCCAATCAGGTCTTGTAACGGCTGGTGAAAAGTACAACAAAGTTATCGATATCTGGTCACGTGTAAATGAAAACTTATCACGTGAGATGATGGCGAACTTATCAAAAGACACTGTAATCAACGCGAAAGGCGAAGAAGAAGAGCAATCTTCATTCAACTCAGTGTTTATGATGGCAGACTCAGGTGCACGTGGTAGCGCCGCTCAGATCCGTCAGTTAGCGGGTATGCGTGGTCTAATGGCACGTCCAGATGGTTCAATCATCGAGACACCAATCACGGCGAACTTCCGTGAAGGTCTAAACGTACTACAGTACTTCATCTCGACGCACGGTGCGCGTAAAGGTCTTGCCGATACAGCACTTAAAACAGCAAACTCGGGTTACTTAACGCGTCGTCTAGTAGACGTTGCACAAGACTTAGTAATCAATGAAGACGATTGTGGCACAGAAGATGGCTTAACAATGAAACCGCTTATCGAAGGTGGTGACGTTGTAGAAGCACTTCGTGAACGTGTTCTTGGTCGTGTTGTTGCTGAAGATGTATTAATCCCTGGTACAAACGAAGTACTTGTTGAGCGTAACATCATGCTTGACGAAAAACTGTGTGACCTTTTAGAAGAGCACTCAGTGGATGAAGTACGCGTTCGTTCAGTAATCACTTGTGATAATGACTTTGGTGTATGTGCTAAGTGTTACGGTCGTGACCTTGCGCGTGGCCACATCATCAACCCAGGTGAATCAGTAGGTGTTATCGCGGCACAATCAATCGGTGAGCCGGGTACACAGCTTACGATGCGTACCTTCCACATCGGTGGTGCGGCATCTCGAGCGTCTGCTGAAAACAGTGTACAAGTTAAAACTAACGGTACATTGAAGTTACACAATGCGAAGTACGTATTAAACACAGACGGTAAGATTGTTATCACGTCTCGTTCAACAGAGATCACTATCATTGATAGCTTTGGTCGTGAGAAAGAGCGTTATAAAGTACCTTACGGTGCGGTGTTAACTGTACAAGATAATGCAGAAGTTCAAGGTAACGATATCGTTGCAACTTGGGATCCGCATAGTCACCCAATCGTTCTTGAGCACAAGTCAAAAATCTCGTTCAGCGACATTGATGACTCAAATACCGAAGCACAAACAGACGAGTTAACTGGTTTAACACGTGTGGTTGTTAAAGACTTAGGTAAAGCGAATGCGAAAGAACCTAAACTAATCATCGAAAGCGATGAGCGTGGTCTGCAAGAAACACGTCTACCTTCATTCACAACGATTGAAGTAACAGACGGCGCAACTGCAAACCCAGGTGACGTACTTGCACGTATTCCGCAAGAAGGTTCGAAAACTCGTGATATCACGGGTGGTCTACCTCGCGTAGCTGACTTATTCGAAGCACGTAAGCCGAAAGATCCTGCAATCCTTGCAGAAATCACAGGTACTATCAGCTTCGGTAAAGAAACAAAAGGTAAGAAGCGTCTTGTAATCACTCCAGCTGAGGGTGATGCATACGAAGAGATGATCCCTAAATGGCGTCAACTTAACGTGTTCGAAGGTGAGCAAGTGTCTAAAGGTGAGGTTATCGCCGATGGTCCAGAATCACCACATGACATCTTACGCCTACGTGGTGTAACTCATGTAGCTAACTACATCGTTAACGAAGTGCAAGAGGTTTACCGCTTGCAAGGCGTTAAGATCAATGACAAGCACATTGAGACAATCATTCGTCAGATGCTACGTAAATGTATCATCCTTGACGGCGGTGACACTGAGTTCTTAGCCGGTGAACAAGTTGAAGTGGCACGCGTTAATATCGCGAACCGTGAACTTGAGAAACAAGGCAAGATCCCAGCGAAGTTTGAAATCCAATTAATGGGTATCACTAAAGCGTCACTTGCAACAGAATCTTTCATTTCTGCAGCATCGTTCC
This sequence comes from Pseudoalteromonas sp. T1lg21, assembly GCF_002964625.1. Taxonomy (NCBI): domain Bacteria; kingdom Pseudomonadati; phylum Pseudomonadota; class Gammaproteobacteria; order Alteromonadales; family Pseudoalteromonadaceae; genus Pseudoalteromonas; species Pseudoalteromonas sp. T1lg21. The sequence continues at coordinate 3,670 of NZ_PQBX01000069.1, read as the reverse complement.
AGGAAACTACACGTGTCCTAACTGAAGCAGCTGTAAATGGTAAGAGCGATGAGCTTCGTGGTCTGAAAGAGAACGTAATCGTGGGTCGTCTGATCCCAGCTGGTACAGGCTTTGCGTATCACCAAGACCGTTTGAACCGTCGCAAGCAAGGTGAAATCGTTGAAGAGCAAACAGTAAGCGCTGAAGAGGCAACTCAGGCACTAACTGATGCACTTAACGCAGATATCTCTGGAAACCAATAATCTCAGCTTAATCAATAGATTAAGAAATCGTGAGGCAGTAATCTGCTGCCTTACGATGAGTTAAGGTTGACAGGTTAAACTTTGCTCATTAAAATTCCGCCACCCATTTGCCTGCACGTTTTGTAACGAGCATGTAAACAGGGCGGATTTTTTTATTTTTTCAGTAGTAATTTTAATTTCAGGAGCTATTTAAATGGCAACTATTAACCAGCTAGTGCGTAAGCCACGTCGTAGCAAGGTTACTAAAAGTAACTCAGCTGCACTTAAAGCGTGTCCGCAAAAGCGTGGTGTATGTACTCGTGTATATACAACTACACCTAAGAAACCAAACTCTGCATTACGTAAAGTAGCGCGTGTTCGTTTAACGAACGGTTTCGAAGTAACATCTTACATTGGTGGTGAAGGCCACAACCTACAAGAGCACAGTGTAATCCTAATCCGTGGTGGTCGTGTTAAAGACTTACCAGGTGTGCGTTTCCACACTGTACGTGGTGCACTTGACTGTGCAGGCGTTAGCGACCGTCGTCAAGCTCGTTCTAAATACGGTGCTAAACGCCCTAAGGGCTAATGGTTCTCCGTTAGTAAGGCCAAGCACTAAATTTTTAAATTAATTGTTTTGGGTGTTGACTCTAAAAGAGCAAACCTGAAGATACCGGAGATACAAAATGCCTAGAAGACGCGTAATAGGTCAACGTAAAATTCTTCCAGATCCTAAGTTCGGATCGGAACTTCTTGCTAAATTCGTTAACGTAGTAATGTTAGACGGCAAGAAATCTACTGCTGAAAAAATCGTTTATGGTGCGTTAGACGTGGCTGCTGAGAAATCAGGCAAGTCGCACCTTGAAATCTTTGAAGCTGCACTTGAAAACGTTCGCCCACAGGTAGAGGTTAAATCTCGCCGTGTTGGTGGTTCAACGTACCAAGTACCAGTTGAAGTACGTCCAGTACGTCGCAACGCATTAGGTATGCGTTGGTTAGTTGACGCTGCACGTAAGCGTGGCGAAAAATCTATGGGCTTACGTTTAGCTCAAGAAATCGTTGACGCTGCTGACAACAAAGGCACTGCGGTTAAGAAACGTGAAGACGTTCACCGTATGGCTGAAGCGAATAAAGCATTCGCTCATTACCGTTGGTAATCTGCCCTTAACCTTTAAGAGGATCATATGGCACGTACAACTCCACTTGAGCGCTATCGCAATATCGGTATTTGCGCTCACGTAGATGCAGGTAAAACCACCACAACAGAACGTGTTCTGTTCTACACGGGTCTTTCTCATAAGATCGGTGAAGTTCATGATGGTGCTGCAACTATGGATTGGATGGAGCAGGAACAAGAGCGTGGTATCACAATCACTTCTGCTGCAACAACGTGTTTCTGGAAAGGGATGGACGCTCAATTTGACGACCACCGTATCAATATTATTGATACTCCAGGACACGTAGATTTCACTATCGAAGTAGAGCGTTCTTTACGCGTACTAGATGGTGCGGTAGTTGTTCTTTGTGCTTCATCTGGTGTACAGCCGCAAACTGAGACAGTTTGGCGTCAAGCGAACAAATACGAAGTTCCTCGCATGATCTTCGTAAACAAAATGGATCGCACTGGCGCTGACTTCTTAACTGTGGTTAGCCAGGTGAAATCTCGTCTTGGAGCAACTCCTGTTCCAATTCAGCTACCAATTGGTGCTGAAGACGACTTTAAAGGTGTTATTGACCTTATTAAGATGAAAGCCATTAACTGGAATGCCGAAGATCAAGGCATGACTTTCTCTTATGAGGCAATTCCGGCTGAGCTTCTGGAGCTTGCAGAAGAATGGCGTTCTCACATGGTTGAGAGCGCTGCTGAAGCATCAGAAGAGCTAATGGATAAATATCTAGAAGGTGAAGACCTGACTGAAGCTGAAATTAAAGCAGCTTTACGTCAGCGTACATTAGCAAACGAAATTGTTCCAATGACGTGTGGTAGTGCATTTAAGAATAAGGGTGTTCAAGCTGTGCTTGATGCTGTTATCGAATATATGCCTGCACCAACACAAGTGAAACAAATCCAAGGTATCGTTGAAGATGGTACTGAGGAAGAGCGTCCTGCTGATGACAACGCACCGTTTGCCGCGCTTGCTTTTAAGATTGCGACAGACCCGTTCGTTGGCACCTTGACCTTCTTCCGTGTTTACTCTGGTACTGTTAAACAGGGTGACGCGGTATACAACCCAGTTAAAAGTAAGCGTGAGCGACTTGGTCGTATCGTTCAGATGCATTCAAACTCACGTGAAGAGATCAAAGTAGTCTACGCAGGCGACATCGCAGCGGCTATTGGTCTTAAAGACGTAACAACAGGTGAGACACTGTGTGATCCGAACTCAATCATTACGCTTGAGCGTATGGAGTTCCCAGAGCCAGTTATCTCTGTTGCGGTTGAGCCTCGCACAATCGCTGACCAAGATAAGATGGGTATCGCGTTAGGTAAACTAGCGGCAGAAGATCCGTCTTTCAGAGTACAAACTGACGAAGAATCAGGCCAGACTATTATTTCTGGTATGGGTGAACTTCACCTTGATATCATTGTCGACCGTATGAAGCGTGAATTCAGTGTTGAATGTAACGTTGGTAAGCCGCAGGTAGCATACCGTGAAGCTATCCGTTCAGCTGTTGAAGTTGAAGGGAAGTTCGTACGTCAATCAGGTGGTCGTGGTCAATATGGTCACGTCTGGCTTAAACTTGAACCGATGGATATTTCGGAAAATGATGCGCCAATTTACGAGTTCGTTAACGAAGTTGTTGGTGGTGCGGTTCCGAAAGAATACATCCCTGCGGTAGATAAAGGCATCCAAGAGCAAATGGCTCAAGGTGTGCTGGCAGGCTACCCATTACTTGGCGTTAAAGCGACTCTATTTGATGGTTCATTCCATGATGTAGACTCGAATGAGATGGCATTTAAAATTGCAGGTTCAATGGCAATGAAGAAAGGTGCGCTTGAAGCAAACCCAGCTCTTCTTGAGCCAGTAATGAAGGTTGAAGTTATCACTCCTGAAGAAAACATGGGTGATGTAGTTGGTGACTTAAACCGTCGCCGCGGCATGATCGAAGGCATGGAAGAAGCATTCGGTGGTCTTAAGCAAATTAATGCGCAAGTACCACTTTCTGAAATGTTTGGTTATGCAACTGATCTGCGATCTGCAACACAAGGCCGTGCATCTTACTCTATGGAGTTTTTGAAGTATGCAGAAGCCGCTAAGAATGTTGCAGATGCAATAATTGCAGCTCGCGCTGTTATATGATTTAGCTTGTCTGGCCCAATAGTGGGTCAGGCGTTAATTTCTTTATAGGAATTTTTTAAGATGGCAAAAGAAAAGTTTGAACGCGTAAAACCGCACGTAAACGTTGGTACAATCGGCCACGTTGACCACGGTAAAACAACTCTAACAGCA
>NZ_PQBX01000068.1:0-224 GCF_002964625.1 Pseudoalteromonas sp. T1lg21 | reverse complement strand
CTTTATGTAGGAAGTCGCAAAAATGGAAAAATGGCGCGTATTTATGAAAAAGGCAAGCAAATGCAAAGTGAAACTCAACCTAATTGGGTGCGTGCTGAGCTTGAGCTTAGGTCTATTGACCGTGTTATCTCCTTGGATGCACTTCTCAATACCGATGCCGTTTTTGCTGCTGCATACCCTGCTTTTGAGTTTGTTAGCGCTAAACGTCTTGAGATTAAAACCAC
>NZ_PQBX01000067.1:0-1420 GCF_002964625.1 Pseudoalteromonas sp. T1lg21 | reverse complement strand
AAGGTGGTGAAGCTTCATCCGTTCTTGAAAATACCTATGGCTTACAAAGGCAGGGTTTCTAAGCATGTTAGTTCGATACCCCAAAGACCTTAAACTTCCCCTTGTTTCAACTCACCGACTATCTCAAAACCCTAATTTATTAAGAACTGAAATGGCGAGCGGCCGAGCTCGGCAGCGCAAGCGCTTTCAATCAGTGCCAACGACAATGGCTGCAACGTGGAAACTGAAGGCTGACCAGGCAGTTATTTTAGAAGGGTTTGTAAAACACGGTACCAACGATGCGGTTAACTGGTTTGTTATGCCAATTCGTACACCTCAAGGCTTAATTGACCACGATGTACGTTTTAAACAAAGCCCGCTGGAGTCATGCAGTTTCAATGGTGGGTTTTGGAGTTACAGCGCAGATATCGAAATCAAAGAGCGGCAGGTAGTGAATGAAGAAGCCACTGCTAATAACTTATTAGAACCAAACACCTTAGATGAATTTGTTAATGGCGTTTCTGACGCTTTAGATACTTACCAGGAGAATTAGAAATGTCATTTTTTAGTTTAGTTACAGAGCTAGAATCCCTACTTGACCAATTAAATACAATCTTGGCAGGCTCAGATGATGAAACTGTACAAGTAAATGGGGTTACTAAAGATAGCATATCGAAAGCAATTAAAGATCGATTTGCTTATTTAGAGGCCATGGTACAAGGTAAAATCGGCTTTAAAACTAAAGCTGATATGGATGCTGATCTAAACTACGATGAAAATCGAATTGCCGCTGTTATTGCGGACCCAGTTGTTGAGAACAATCGTGATTACATTAAAGAGGGTGTTTCAGGTGAAGGCCAGTGGGAGCCAAGTAACACTGAGACAATTTCTGTTTTTAGAAATGATCTATGGAATGACCTTAGTTACATCAAGTCATCAATTGATAGCTTGCTTCAAACAAACAGCAATTTAAAGCATGTTTATAGCGGTGAGCAATTTTATCCTTTAAAAAACGGTTGGGGTTTTGGTAGTGGCTTTAAAGGTTTTGTCGGTGGTTTTAATGTAGATAAATATGAGCGTATCAAAGCATTACGCTTTTTATTGAACGGCCTAAATAACATGACTCGCATTCATGTAAAAGTGTATCGTCGCTCAGCATCATCCGCTTATATCTACAAACCTGATCCTGCATTTGGTGATGTCTTAATGCTTGAGTTTGATCAGGACGTTAGCAACTTAGTTGATAACAATAGTCTTGGTAAAAACCCAGTTGATCTATACACGGACTTTTTAGCTACACCAGATAATATTTATTTAGTCGAGGTTGTTGGTTATGACGAACTAGACAATGTTCAACCAATGGGTTGTGTTTCAAACACAACACCAGACGAAGCTGGTCAGGCTTTTAAAGGTTATTATTACAATGCAGAAGGTAATTTAA
>NZ_PQBX01000066.1:0-94009 GCF_002964625.1 Pseudoalteromonas sp. T1lg21 | reverse complement strand
ACTCTTCAATTAAAAGTTTTTTGTTTGAAGTAAACTTCAAACCATGCTCAATGAATTCTGATTTTGATATCTTTCGATATCGAATTGACTGTGCTGAAACAAGTAAACTTGTTTCCGTTGGTCACTCAGTTCAATTGAGACTCTAAATTTGTGTGCGTCACTTAGTAAACTAAGTTTCGCTGTTAGAACTCAATCTGTACGAGTGCCCACACAGATGATTGCTTTATATTGTTAAAGAACGTTTGAGATACTTTTGCGTCTCAAGGGCTGTGCATTCTACGCAAGCCGTTATTTTTGTCAACACTTAATTTTGAGAAAAGTTTATTTTTTCAAAACTCAGTCTTACTTGACTCAACCAACTCGTCGTTTTGCTTTTTTGTAAGCAGTCCGCCGTGTCGGTGGATGCGCATTATAGGGAGATCCGAATTGAGATCAACTGTTTTTTGAAGTTTTTATGAAAAAAATGACTGTTCGCGCAAAATACGAACGAAACGCGTAAAAATAGCACTAAAAAAGGCCCCAAAGGGCCTTTTAACGTTATTTTACTATAAGCTTCCAACCTACTTTTGCTTGTAGCTTGGACTCTAGTTGTAGTTCACTGGCCATTAATGGGTGATATTTTAACCAATCGCCATCAAATGTCAGTGTGAGGGTATTTTCATTAACACTAAGATCTATCGCTGGCAGTACATCATCTTGGCGACGCATTGATAAGATCACGGCGATCCGCACAACTCTTGTTAAACATTCTGCGAGTACTTGATGACAACCTAAGTGAGCAAAGCTGTTTTTAACAAGATCAGCACGATGTTCATTAGCAACAGCTGTGATCAGTTTATGCTCAGATTGTGAGAATCCTGGCATATCTGTGTTTTCTATAATGTAAGCTGTGTGCTTATGATAAAGCTTATACTCTATCAGTAAGCCAATCTCGTGCAGTTTTGCAACCGTTCTTAATAATGCGATTGCGTTATCATCGATTGACTGCCATTGCCCCATGACGCTTTTTGCCAATTGCTCTGCTAGTTGCGCAACACGGCACGCTTGTTTTTGATCAACATGATAGCGATTCATTAAGCCATCAACAGTTCGTTTTCGAATGTCGTGGTTATGAAGCTCTGGCACCATGCTGTATAAAACACCTTCGCGTAATGCGCCGCGAGCAAGACCCATTTGTTTTATATCTAACGATTCAAACAATGCGATCAAAATAGCGAGGCCAGAAACAAACACTAGACGGCGCTCTTCGCTCAAGCCTGCAAGCTCAAGATCAGCAATAGTGTCAAATTGTACTGATTGTTCTTTAATGGCGAGGAGTTTATCGAGCGTTAAAAGCTCATCTTGGTTTTGTGCAACCATGATCTCTTGAATAGCTTGCACAGTACCCGATGCACCGCTCGCTATTTGCCAGCCCGTTGCTTTGTATTCATCAACAATCTCAGCAACCACATCACTTGCCGCTTTAATTGCTGCAGCAAAATTTTCGTTACTGAGTTTTTGATCTTTAAAGTAGCGTTCTAGGAAGGTAACACACCCCATATGCAGGCTTTTATAGTGCAGTGCATCAAAACCTTGGCCGATCACGACTTCGGTACTCGCGCCGCCAATATCGATCACCAGTTGTTTGCCGCTACAAGCTGAGGTGTGCGCCACACCTTTATAGATTGTCTTTGCTTCTAACTCACCGCTGATGACATTGATTTTATGACCAAGGATCTGTTCAGCTTTTTGCTTGAATACATCAGCATTAGTAGCAAGACGTAAGGTTGCGGTCGCAACAATTGTGATGTTTTTCTTTGGTATGTCTTGTAGACGTTCAGCGAACAAGGCTAGGCATTCCCAGCCTCGTTGCATAGCTTCTGTACTTAGGACGTTGTTTTCATCAAGTCCTGCAGCAAGCCTTACTTTACGTTTGACTCGACCGATCGTTTGCAGACCGCCAGCAATCGATTTAGCGATCAGCATATGAAAGCTATTTGATCCTAAGTCGATTACTGCATACACATTTTTTTGCGGTTGAAGTTGCCCCACCGTTCAAAAACCTCTAGTTACTACTAAGTCTTCAACAACGGTCGCTTATTACGACCGTGATTTCTGGTAACTATTATTTGGTCGACGTCCGTTGTTATTACGACTACGTGGGCCTGTAGAATAGTTCCGCTTTTTCTGAATAGTAGGCTTAGTTAAATCATCAAGCAATGCACTTTTATCATAATGTGATAATGGAATGCTGTGTTCTATATATTGCTCAATTTCGTGGAGATTATAGGCATACTGTTCACAGGCAAAGCTAATAGCGTGTCCTGAAGCACCAGCACGTCCTGTACGGCCAATACGGTGTACATAGTCTTCACAATCATCTGGCAAATCAAAATTAAATACATGACTTACTTCTGGAATATGCAAACCACGGGCAGCAACGTCGGTTGCTACTAAAAAGTCTAAATCGCCTTTGGTAAATTGAGCCAAAATTGATTGACGTTTTTTCTGATTTACATCACCGGTTAATAACCCAACTCGATGACCATCCGCTTTCATCCATGCATAGACATTCTCACAACTGTGTTTCGTATTTGCAAACACAATTGCTTTCTCTGGCCATTCTTCTTCAATTAAAGTTAACAGTAACTTAATTTTGTCATCTTGTGATGGATGGAACAGCTCTTCCTGAATACGCTTACCTGTTTTTACATCAGGCTCGACTTGTACATGCTCAGGGTTAGTCATATGTTCAAACGCTAATTCCTGCACGCGATAAGACAAGGTGGCAGAAAATAATAGGTTTAAACGCTCAGACGTTTCTGGCATACGTCTAAACATATAACGAATATCTTTTATGAAGCCTAGATCGAACATACGATCCGCTTCATCAAGCACCACAACTTCAATTTCATTCAGGGTGTAACAGCCCTGTTTATAAAGATCGATAAGGCGTCCGGTGGTCCCAATTAAAATATCAACGCCTTTTTCTAGTTGTGCACGTTGTTTTTCGTAATCTTCGCCACCATATACTAAACCTAAGTTAAGATTACAGTGTGGCGCTAAAATTTTTGCATCTTTGTGTATCTGAATCGCCAGCTCCCTTGTTGGGGCCATGATCAGGGCTCTTGGATGTTTACTAGGTGCTTTGCTAGATTGTAATAACCGATGGCACGTGGCAGTTAAAAACGCCAACGTTTTGCCCGTACCTGTTTGTGCTTGGCCCGCAATATCGCGGCCTTCACAAATAAAAGGTAGGCATTTCGCTTGAATGGGAGTGCAATATTCAAACCCATTTTCGGTTAAACCGGCAACCACTTCCGGTGCGATAGCAAAGTCTGAAAACTTTTTATCGGTCAAATGTGTCTTAGTCATAGCGTTTAAGCATAACGTTTAAACTTGCAATAAGAAACAAGAGTGTTTAAATACGCATTAAATATTTCGCCTAACTAATCGGAGATCGCAATGAGCGAGAAAATTATTCAATTAACTGACGATAGCTTTGAAGCTGACGTACTACAATCAGACAAACCTGTACTTGTTGATTTTTGGGCTGAATGGTGCGGACCTTGTAAAATGATCGCCCCTATTCTTGACGAAGTAGCTGGCGAGTTTGATGGCCGTGTTACAGTTGCAAAACTTAACATCGACCAAAACGCGGGCACACCACCTAAGTTTGGTATCCGTGGTATCCCTACATTACTTCTTTTCAAAGATGGCCAAGTTGCAGCAACTAAAGTTGGTGCTCTTTCTAAGACTCAATTAGTAGAGTTTTTAGAAAACAACATCTAATGAAAATATAAAAAAAGGGCTTTTTGCCCTTTTTTTAGCTTTATTTTGTTTAAAGACTGGACGCCTTGCTAGTGACCTGCTAGTTTATAAAGCCAACTAATCCTTAGTTATACCAACAAACCTCACTCATGTATCTAACGATGATTTTGAGTATGACAATTGTAATAAAGAACCCACCAATATGCATTTACGCGAATTAAAAGACAAGTCTATCAAAGAGCTTGTAAACTTAGCTGAGTCCATGGGGCTCGAAAACGTAGCCCGTTTAAGAAAACAAGACATTATTTTCGCCATTTTGAAAGCGCACGCTAAAAGCGGTGAAAACATCTATGGCGGCGGTGTTTTAGAAATCTTACAAGATGGTTTTGGTTTCTTAAGATCATCAGAAGCATCTTACTTAGCCGGTCCAGATGATATTTATGTATCACCGAGTCAAATCCGTCGATTCAGCATGCGTACTGGTGACTCTATTTCAGGTCTTATTCGTCCACCTAAAGACGGTGAACGTTACTTCGCATTATTAAAAGTAAATGAAGTAAACTTCGACAAACCTGAAAACTCTCGCACAAAAATTCTTTTTGAAAACCTTACCCCACTTCACGCAAACGAACGTTTACGTATGGAACGTGGTAACGGTAGTACTGAAGATATCACAGCACGTGTACTTGATTTAGCCTCACCAATTGGTAAAGGCCAACGTGCGCTAATCGTTGCTCCGCCAAAAGCGGGTAAAACGATGCTACTGCAAAACATTGCACAATCAATTAGCTACAACCAGCCTGATTGTGAGCTTATGGTTCTTCTTATCGACGAGCGTCCAGAAGAAGTAACAGAGATGCAGCGTCTTGTTAAAGGTGAAGTAATTGCTTCAACATTTGATGAGCCAGCGAGTCGTCACGTTCAAGTTGCTGAAATGGTAATTGAAAAAGCGAAGCGCCTTGTTGAGCACAAAAAAGATGTGGTTATCTTACTTGATTCAATCACGCGTCTTGCTCGTGCTTACAATACCGTTATCCCTTCATCAGGTAAGGTACTAACTGGTGGTGTTGATGCGAACGCTTTACACAAACCAAAACGTTTCTTTGGTGCAGCGCGTAACGTAGAAGAAGGCGGTAGCTTAACAATTATCGCAACGGCTCTTATCGATACGGGTTCGAAGATGGACGAAGTTATCTACGAAGAGTTCAAAGGTACTGGTAACATGGAATTACACTTAAATCGTAAGATTGCTGAAAAGCGTGTATTCCCAGCGATTGATTTTAACCGCTCAGGTACGCGTCGCGAAGAGTTACTCACTAAACCTGATGAACTTCAGAAGATGTGGATCTTACGTAAGATCGTTCATGAGATGTCAGAAATTGATGCCATGGAATTCTTAATTGATAAGCTTTCAATGAGCAAAACCAATGATGAATTCTTTGACTCAATGAAACGTCAGTAACTATTACTAGTTTTTAAAAAATGCCTGTTTAATACAGGCATTTTTTTTGCGTAAAACTAAGGACATAACACCTTAAAAGTTATACTTTTACAGAATAAGTTTATTGGTAATAAATAGAAATTTGTTCTATACATTATAGGATTAAAAGGTAAGGACTCCCCTCAATGACTCGCATTAAAGTAGCTGTAGCTCTATTCTTAGTAAGCTTACTTAGTTGTATTGCTAGTTTTACTGTATTTGATATTTCTACTACTGCTATGGCTGTGCTTACACTTGTTGTAATCATTCCATGGCTAGCTTTGATTGCTTTTGTTTATACAACGGATAAAAAGCAACAAGATCATTTAAGCTACTTTGTTAAGCAGATTACTTCTGAAAAGGGCATCGATTTCACTTTCCGTTTTGACGAAAATGATCGTCAATTACCACAAGCTTGTCATGCTCTCAATGCCAGTTTGACGATGGTTGAACACATGCTTGGCGAAATATATTCGTCATCTGCCCGCTTATTACCTATGGCCGATGCACTGCGTGACACGTATGCATCAATGACTCAAAAAGCCACCATACAAGATGCTCATGGTATTGATTTAGCAGATACCATTACCCGCACCATTGAAGTATCGAAAGAGCTAGATAGAAGTTTAGAACAAATTTTTAATTCAGTATCTGATGCCACCAAATCAGTACAACAAACCCGTTTAGACACAGATAAAAGCCAGGCGAGTCTTATCAAGCTTGCCGATAATATTAACCTGACGAGTGAGCAGATTATTTTACTTAAGCAAGATAGTGATGCGATTGGCTCAGTTATTGATGTTATCAATAGTATTGCTGAACAAACTAATTTACTTGCGCTAAATGCTGCTATTGAAGCTGCGCGTGCTGGCGAGCAAGGGCGTGGCTTTGCGGTAGTCGCTGATGAAGTAAGAAACCTGGCTGCCCGCACCAGTAAATCAACACAAGAAGTGCGTGAGATGGTAGCTAAAATTCAGCACAGTACAGAGCAAGCATATCAATTAATGCAAACCGCACTGAAAGAAACCGAGCGCACGGTTGAGCTATCTGAGGCATCAACTAAAGAAACCAATAAAATTGAACAAGCGATGCTAGAAATTAATGCATTTTCTGAGAGTGTTCATGAGCAGGTGGCGATGCAAAGCCAAATGTCAGATGAAGCACAAACCAGTATTGATGCAATGGTTGAGCTCAATTCCGATGCACTTTCAAGTTCACAAATACAAGCTGTATCGAGTAAAGACTTGGTTCGCCTTGCCCATACCTTAGACGATAAGCTTTCGATGTTTCATATTACACCACCAGAAACCGATCACGAACAGCGCATCGATCGCTCACGCTTCGATACCAATCAAGAAATTGAAAAAATTCAAGACGGTGATATTGAACTGTTTTGATCAACCGAAGCATTATGTAGTTGCTCAAGTAGTTGAGCAACTAAGCTTGTTAAATCAGTCAGTTTATCTTGCTTTAACGCCGACTCAAGTGCCATGGCACTCATCGCAACGTCATCTAACTCAAACATTTTAGCCGCGCCACCTATACGGTGAGCATCCTGCTGTAAATTAAACAATTCATAAGCTGCAAGGTGCTGTTGTATTAATGCGCTTTCATGCTCAAAGCTATTGATAAAGCTTGCAACTAAGTCACTCATATCATGCTGGGACTTAGTTGTGGTACTGTCTTTTTTGCAATGCTTAGCAAGTTGCGTGTAAAACACTTTTTTATCAATCGGTTTAGCAAGGTAACCTGTAAAACCAGCTTCAAGGTAACTGTCGATTTCGTGGCTAATTGCATTAGCCGTTAATGCGTAGATAGGCTGGGTAAAGCCACACTCTTGTAGTAGCTTGAGTGCATTTAAGCCATCTAACACTGGCATTTGAATATCGAGCAGCACCACATCTGGGAATTCCTTGAGGCACTGCTCAACAGCTTGCTCACCATTTTCTACCGCAATAACCTCAAGGCCCATTGACTCTAAATAACGAGAAATTAAACGGCGGTTATCGGGATGATCTTCAGCAAGTAGCACTTTTCCAGACAAGCCTTTTGTTGCTGGCTGGACATACTTTGCAAGCTCAACTGTTTCCGTGCTTGGTGTATGCTCTTTACACGGCAAGTAAAACGAAAATATGCTGCCTTTATTTAGCTCACTTTCAACACTGATATAGCCGCCCATCATCATCGCAAGCTGTTGCGATAGGCTTAAACCAAGCCCGGTGCCCCCAAAGCGACGGCTGATGCTATTGTCGCCTTGCCTAAAACATTCAAAGATTTGCTTAAGCTGCTCAGCGTTCATACCAATACCGGTGTCAGTTACACGAAACCATACGCCTTGCTCAACTTTATAGACTTTTAACTCTACTTCACCTTGATTAGTGAACTTAATTGCATTGGCACATAGGTTGATAAGAATCTGTTTAATGCGGGTAAAGTCGAGCTGACTGTAAAACTGCTCACCCAACTCATTGTGAAAAGCAAAGTTCAGCCCTTTATCTTTTGCCTGACCACTGAGCATGGAGTGGACGTCAGTAAGCAATCGAACTAAATCACCTTCTTTTAGGCTTAACTCAAGCTTGTTAGCCTCAATTTTACTTATATCGAGTACATCATTAATCAGTTCTTTTAAGTGATCACTTTGTTTTTGAATAACCGCAAGCTCATCGTTTAACTGCTCTGGTTTATAAAAACCATTCATTAAATTATCGGTTTGCCCCAAAATTGCGGTTAAAGGTGTACGGATTTCATGGCTGATATTTGCTAAAAACTGACTTTTAATTTCGTTAGCACTACGTAATTGCTCTGCGGTTTCTTCAAGCTCTTTGGTGCGTTTTGCGACCATTAACGAAAGTTGCTCTTTGGCACCTTTTTCTATACTACGGCGATAAATAGTAATCCCCGTTACCACTATCATCACAAACAAAATAAATAACATAATGCCCAACTGGCGCTGTTTTGACATTTCGAGCTCTTGCACATGTTGTAGCTGCTTTAGCTCAACAATTTCTTGATTAAGCTGACTTGCTTGAATTTGACTTTGCAGCTCACCCATCGACTTTAATAATTGTAAGCTTTGCTCGCTTTTGAATGAACGTACAAACTTGTCAAAACTAGCAACGGCCCCTGCATAATCTCCTTTGCCAGATTTAATTAAGGCCATCATTCCTGCGCCGTCTTGTACTCTCAAATCATCTTTATATTGTTTAGCCATAAAGACCGATGTAGTCAGAGTTGCTTCAGCTTCAGCGAGCTTTCCTTGTAATAACTCGATTTTTGCTTGCGATAATAAACCGGCAAGCTCTAACGTTTTATTATCAATTTGTTTTGCAAATTCAACGGCTTTCTCTGCGTGGCTTAAGGCAAGTTCTAAATCACCAGTGCGCAGATAAACATTGGCTATATTTGCGTGGCGAGACGAAAGAAAATAAGCATTATTTGTCTCTTGGTAATATCGCAAAGCTCGTTGATAGTAATGCAAAGACAGCTGATATTGACCAAGCTCAGAGTACGCAACGCCAATATTGCCATAGGATTGAGCAACGCCGTCTTCATCCCCTAATTTTTGGAAAATCTCTAGCGTTTCTCTATACATATCAAGCGCAATGTCATAGCTCGACAAACGAATATAAATACCCGCTATGTTGTGTAAGATATCTGCTTTATCTTGTTCACTGCCATGCTCTTCGTATATGTCTTTCGCTTCTTTGTAATACTTAAGCGCTTGATCCATATTGAACATATCAAAATAAGCAAGGCCAATATTACTAAGTAAGTTCGCTTCGGCAATTGGCTCTGGTAGCTTTTTCGCAACGCTTAATGCCTCACTGTAAGCAAGCACAGCTTGTTGCATCAAACCTTGATAATAGTAAGTAACCCCTTGCATTTTTAAACTACGAAAATACCGTTTTGGGGTTGCAGCAAAGCTTGTCGATTGCTCTGCCAATTGGTAGTTCTTTACAGCCGCCGAAAAATTGCCCTTATCAAGCGCAAAATCCGCAAGTTGCAGGTATATATCGAGCCTTTGTTCTTGGTTAGTTGAATCTTGCTTAAGCAGTTTTTTGGCAAGCTGTTGCTTTTCTTGCCACTGCAAGGATTCACTAAATTGTTTGAATAATGAAGAAATAGCAAAACTTGGCTGCGAAAAGAGTACACTGCAGCCGATCAGGATGGCTGTAAGCAAGCTAATACGCAGTGATGTGAACATATGACGAAATCCCTTAATATCAACTTAGCCTGAAGATGCAGTTAGTAAGCTTGGCTAAAAGTATTCCCTAGTATCTAAAAAACAATAGCGTAGTTTCAAAAAAGCAGCTGTGATAGCGTATACCACTGTAGATTACACTAAAGATAGGCTTACGAACAATGGTTAACCCACTGATTGATGAGATTTTTTACCTTCTTTTGGAACAACCAACGTGGAAGGTTCATACGCTTGCCAGCGCTCTCAGTGAATCAGGAAAAATTGAACCATTAGACGCTGACCCACAAAAAGATCTGTTTAAACGCAACTTTTTAGTTATGAATGGCCTTTATCAGCTGCAAACACAACTCGCACCAGAGCAACAACTACAAATTGCCTCATTACATATTGAGCTTGTTAATGAGCAAATAAGTAATGCATTAGAAAGTCACGATCCGCTACGGGATTACTATTTAGATTGGCAAAACTTTGATACAAGCAGCGAAGAAATTGATGCGTTATTAACTGATTTTTGGCAGCGTTTTTCGTCATTTAGCCAAAAAAAGGGCATTCACCCGTTATCTCAGCAACAGCTATTAGACTTACAGCAGGCGTGGCAACTACCGGTGGGGTTTTCTTTAAAAGAGTTACAGAAACGCTGGCGGCAGCTCGCATTAAAACATCACCCAGACCGCCAAGGCTGTGCAATTGAGTTTAAGAAAATACAACTCGAATATGAGCAACTTAAAGCAAGCTGCTCATAATTTACCAATTTATCTGCTCAAACGTCGTGCGCGAATCTTACGCTTTTTAATATTACCTTCAGTTAATTTACGTAGCGCAGGTTTTGCAGCAGCTCGCTCTACAGCAATAAAGGCAACATTATCAAGCACATTAATTTTACCTACTTGATGACCAGCAATACCTTCTTTACCCGTTAATGCGCCTAAAATATCACCAGCACGAATTTTTTGCTTCTTGCCAGCATCAATCATAATGGTTGCCATGGTTGGCTTATAAGCGGGCTTTTCTAGCAAGCTAAATGGCGGAATTGGTTCCGGGTCAAAGTCACGCTCGTAGTGGTCGCCAATTTGTGCCACTTTAAATTGCTCAGCTTCACCATAAATAGAGCATGCAATACCCTTTTTACCTGCTCGACCGGTACGACCAACACGATGTACATGGGTTTGTGGGTCATGTGCAAGGTGATAGTTCACTACCATGTCCATATCGTTGATATCTAAGCCGCGTGCGGCAACATCCGTTGCAACCAGAATACAGGCGCTTTTATTAGCAAAGCGAATTAAAGTGCGCTCACGTTCACGCTGATCTAAATCACCGTGTAAGGCAACTGCACTAAAACCCTCAGCATAAAGATCATCACAAATCTGTTGTGTTTCAACTTTGGTGTTACAAAAAACCACACAGCTTTCTGGTTGGAACTTCAGTAGCAACAGCTTCAATGTATTAAAGCGCTGTTTGTTGTTATCAAGCTTGTAAAAGTATTGTTTGATTGTGCTCTTTGTTTGTTCTTCTTCAACCTTAATCATTTCTGGATTGCTAAGCACTCGCTCTGCAATCGCTGCAATTGATTTTGGATAAGTCGCACTGAACAATAATGTTTGGCGTTGGTTAGGAATGCACTCAACAATAGCATCAAGGGTATCCTGAAAACCCATGTCTAGCATTTGATCAGCTTCGTCTAACACTAAGGTCTCGACATCATCTAAGCGCAATGTGCCTTTGCGAATATGGTCATCAACACGACCAGGCGTGCCAACAATGATATGCGCACCATGTTCTAGTGAGCCAATTTGTGGACCAATAGACACCCCTCCACATAAGGTTAAAACTTTAATATTGTGAATGCCACGGGCAAGCTTACGAACTTCTTCAGCAACTTGCTCTGCTAACTCTCGGGTTGGACATAAAATGAGAGACTGAATACGAAACCTTTTCACATTCAACTTAGCCAATACACCTAGACTAAACGCAGCCGTTTTACCCGACCCGGTTTTAGCTTGGGCAATAATATCTTTGCCTTGCAAGATCACTGGCAAGCTTTGCGCTTGCACAGGCGTCATTTGCGTATAACCTAAAGTTGATAAGTTATCGGTTAACTCTTGCGGCAAAGCCAAAGATGAAAAAGCAGTAGCAGTCACAGTAATATTCCAAACTTGATAATTGAGGGACATCCTCGAAGATGCTGTGGATCATAGCAGAGAATGTACTGTTTCTCTAAACGAAAACACTGTTCGACTCGTTTAATTCATATTTAGTTACAGTTTGACGCTTTCTAACTCTCTGCATTTGTTCTAGTTTATTGATAGCAATATTCAGGAAGAAACGATGCTTCTATTTAATACCGCACCCGCTGATGTTTTTTATAAAAAACAAAAAACGTGTCCACATTGTCATAGTGAACATTATTCTTTAAGCAATCACAGTAGAGTGTTGCGCTTTACCATTTTGCCCATCATGCCACTCTCTATTAATTATCAAAGGCAATGCGATGACTGTGGCTATGTTACTCCTGCACCTTGGTATTCCCTGCCAGCTTTAGAATTAGCCTCATTTATAAAATACTTTATTGGTCTATTCATCATCGTTTACCTATTAACAAAAACATTACTCGGTGCGAATGAACAAACTGAGAACGAGCAAACTTACCTAAGCGAGCCTAAGTTATTTGATACCTATTTTGTGTATTCAGATAAATTCACCGGCAAGCCAAAACGTATTAACAATTTGAAAGTGGCACAACTCGTTGAGTTTGACGATAAGAGCATGACATTTAGAATTGCTAACTACACATACAAATACAACAAAGACATCGAGATTGCGATGCGCACCAGTCTGTTAGTGCAAGATGATTACTTTTCTAGTAAAACTCTAACCTTCAGTAAACAACAAATTAAACAGCTGTATGATGACGGCAGCATATATAAAATCATGCGGCCTGAGCTTTATAGCTTATTCGGTGGTTTTGTGATGCACCCACCAAGACCCAAACCCTTATACGCAGGTGTGAAGCTAGATAAACACAATCAACAAGGCATTACTTACTTCAAAGATGGTTTATACAAAGAAGCACTGAATAGCTTTACGCTGTCAGCTGAAGGAGGTTATTCATGGGGACAATTAAACTTAGGTCAGATGTATCGTGACGGCCAAGGCACAGAAATCAATAACGAAAAAGCAGCTTATTGGCTTAACAAAGCCACCTTACAAGGGAATCCGAAAGCGAAGATTGAACTTGCAGAGCTATGTTTGAGTTACGATTGTAGTAAATTAGACACTCAATAACCAATTATCCATAAACATCACTCAGAAGAAACCAAGCTAATAATATGATTCTCGCTATTTACTTTAACTTTGTTATGTTATAACATTTTTACATGACGCAGTATTTATATTATTTTGTTGGTTTTATACATGCGTGTTAGCAAAAGCAGAGTCACTCTCCCTACTCTGTTTTAAATTGCAACTAGACTGCATTGCTTAATGAACGAATCATCTTTTGAGTTTGAATAACTTGAAGGAAGACCTTGCACACTAGCACGCTTACGTTCCCGTGCTAAATCCTTGCCGGCGAGGTATCTCGCCGGCATTTTTATTTTAAAGTTTTAAATGGTCTTCTAAGAAAGCCAGTACTTTTTTATAGTAAAGAGTACGGTGCTCTTCTTTATAAAAGCCGTGGCCTTCATCATCCAAGAGCTCATAAATATAAGGGTGATTCTCTTTCTTTAAAGCAGAAACTAACGACTCAGCTTGCTCTATAGGCGCCCTTCTATCTTCCCCACCATGCACTATTAATACCGGGGCTTTCAACTTTTCTATATTGTAGCTTGGTGAAAAACGCTTTAATTGCTCCTCATCCTCGCCTAATACTACTTTTAGAAAACGTTGCCCGCTATCACGTTCTGATACATCCCCTTCATCAAACATGAGTGGTAAATCATATACACCTACAACCCCTATCGCACACTGGAACATTTCAGGTTCCAAGATCGCACTTTGTAACGCGGAATATCCACCAAAGCTGGCCCCCATAATACAAATGTTACTTTTATCAGCTATACCGTTTGAAATAAGATATTTTACACCATCTATAATATCGTATTGAATTTCCTGTCCCCACTTGCGATGACCGGCACGTTCAAAATTTCGTCCAAAACCACCTGAACCACGAAAGTTAACCTTGAGTACAGCAATTCCTCTACTCGCAAGGAGCTGAGCAGTAGAGTCATATCCCCACCAATCCCTAGGACCATGAGGACCACCATGCGGCATCACTACTAATGGTAAGTTTTTTTCTTCAGCATTATTTGGAATAGTCAAGTAACCGTAGATTGCGAGTCCATCACGTGCTGTAAAATTGATAGGCTTTGTAATCGCCATTTGACTAGGTTTAATCCAACTTCTGGATGAGAAAAGAAAACCGAGATTATTAGTTTTAGCATCAAATAAATAATAACTGCCAGGGTTAGTATCGCTTGAAGCAAAAATGACGCTCTTTTCACCATTTTCAGTACTGCTAACTAATTGAACTTGCTGACCCTCAAGCACTTTTAAAAGAGACTTTAATTGCTGACTTTTCTTAGAGTTATTACCTACAAATGAATAGGTTGGGTAGCCTAATTCATGTTCGACAGCAAAAAGTTCTTTTGAAACTTCATCCACCCACACTTGCTTTGGTGAAACACTCTTTTCTTTGTGAATAAGATCAAATTGTTTAGTTTTGAGATTTAATTTATAAAGCCCTTTAGCTTCTCCATTAACAGAAGCTGTCACATAAGCAGATTCATCTGTGCTATCAAAAGCATGCAACCCAACATCACTATATGAAACGTCCTTTAAGTTGAGCTCTTCCCACTCACCACCTGATTTAGGACGGATATATATTTTTGGATTAATATAATCATCAGTCGAAGCAGATACTCTTACGTTACCTTCATGATCAGTCAGAAAACTAGCCATCCTTGAAGGTGAACGTGTAACCAATTTTCTTGACCCTCGATAGACATCTACTTCATATACAATTGTGTGAGGTTCATTGGCAGCTGTCCATGGAATGGTTAAAACTAACATTTTACGCTTATTTTCTACCAGTGGATCAAGCACATAAGATGTCCCTAATACAGGGGTTGCCTTCTTAATTCTTGTCCCGGTTTGCCTTTCACCTTGATAACCAACCAAGTACTCCCCTTGACTGCCATCTGCGTTTACACCAAACAACTCACCATGGTATTCAGGATGATCTTTCCAACCTTTGAGATACTCTTTAGCTAATACAATACGCTCTTCATTCACCCAGTAATAGTTACCGACTTGAGCATTGCCAGGAAAATGGATGGCATGCAGTACTTTAAATGTGGCTGTATCCAGTATCATTAAAGCATTCTTGCCTTCTGGTTGTGTGATTACTGCTAAATACTTACCAGTAGGAGATATTTTAACACCAGTGAATTCACTTGCTTTACTAAAGCTTTGAATATCAAGTAATTCAGATTTTGCATTAGCACAGAGACTAATTAGCAAACAGGAAAAAACTATTATTAATCTATTCATAAAATTCCTTTTACATTTAAGTTGTTAATCAGGATACTAAAAAATTAACAATGGGTATACATTAAAGCCGCAACCACTACTTTGAAATTTTTATATAAAGAGTAACAATAATAACAACGATAATCCCGGCGACAACGCCTAATAAGCCATCAAATATAATTGGCGTAGCCAGCTCACCGGTTTTACCAAGTAAACCCGTTACAAACTCGGTGCTGCCCTGCTGGGCGTGATGTAAAACAGGGATACCGTGTACCAATATGCCACCGCCAACTAAGAACATAGCAACCGTTCCTGCAAAGGCTAAAAAGCGCATTAACTTAGGTGCTGCAGCAAGTAAAAACTTTCCTACGAGCTCTTTAAACTTACCGCCACTTTGCTGCGCTTTTTGCAGTAAATACAAACCAGCATCATCAAGTTTAACAATCCCTGCAACTAACCCATACACGCCAATGGTCATAATAATTGCGATTACACTGAGCACTAAAGCTTGATTAACCAGCGTTGCGCCAGCAACCGTGCCTAGCGTTATCACGATGATTTCTGCTGAGAGGATAAAATCAGTGCGGATCGCCCCTTTCACTTTTTGCTTTTCGTATTCTTGTAAGTCTTGTTGTTCAACCACACTTTCATCTTCTTGTTGAGCGTGACCAAACAGTTTTTCGATAATTTTCTCTGCACCTTCAAAGCACAAAAACAGGCCGCCAACCATTAACAGCGGAGTGATTAACCAAGGCAACCAAACACTAATCAATAACGCTGCGGGCACTAAGATGGCTTTGTTAATAAACGAGCCTTTTGCTACAGCCCAAACCACTGGTAACTCTCTATCGGCAGTTACCCCTGTGACTTGCTGAGCATTGAGAGCGAGGTCATCACCTAATACCCCTGCTGTTTTTTTTGTTGCGACTTTACTCATCGTCGCAATGTCGTCTAAAAGTGTTGTAATATCATCAAGTAAGGTTAGTAAATTTGTGCCTGCCATGGTGGTTCCTTGCCCATTAAATACACTATCAACATAACTTATCCTGCCATTTTCACCAACGGTTAATTTTTCTTTGTTAGGCTTATAGCTCATTCAAAAATAGAGGTGTTTCTATGATTAAACCACTTCTCTCGGGACTCGCTTTAGTTACCTTGTGCGCGTGTGCTGAGCAAAGTGCACCGAGCAATTATCTGTGCGATGAGACCCTTAGCGCCAGTATCGTTGAATACAGTGATGATGAAGCAAGACTGACATTTAAGGACGCTGAATTTTCACTCAATCGCCAAGTAAGCGGCTCAGGGGTTAAATACAGTGCAGATAATGTACTGTTTTGGTCAAAAGGCGATGAGGCCATGCTGATTTTAAAAGGTAAAAAGTACCAATGTAGCTTAACTAAGTAAGAGTAAATGCTTTCGTGGCTAAATTAGCTTAATCAGTGGTTTTGAGTATAATAGCGACAGTTTATTCAGCGTTTAAGCGGCTATAATGAAATACAAAGATCTTCGCGAATTTATCGAGTTATTAGAACAAAAAGGTGAATTAAAACGGATCAAACAAGAAATTGATCCTTACCTTGAAATGACCGAAATTGCCGACCGCACGTTACGTGCCGAAGGCCCTGCTCTGTTATTCGAAAACCCTAAAGGTCATACCATTCCCGTTCTTGCTAACCTTTTTGGTACGCCCAAACGTGTAGCTATGGGTATGGGCCAAGATGATGTCAGTGAACTGCGCGAAGTTGGTAAGTTATTAGCTTTTCTAAAAGAGCCTGAGCCACCAAAAGGTATTAAAGAGGCACTAGGGCAAATCCCAGTATTCAAGCAAGTATTGAATATGCCTGCAAAAGAAGTAAAAAAAGCACCTTGTCAGCAAGTGATACTTGAAGGCGATGATGTTGACTTAACGAAGTTACCTATCCAACATTGCTGGCCGGGTGATGCAGCTCCTTTGATTACATGGGGCCTAACGGTTACTAAAGGGCCTTATAAAAAGCGCCAAAACTTAGGTATTTACCGTCAGCAGCTACTGGGTAAAAACAAAATTATTATGCGTTGGTTATCGCATCGCGGTGGCGCATTAGATTTTCGTGAATGGTGTAAAGAGCACCCAGGTGAACCCTACCCTGTATCTGTGGCATTAGGTGCCGATCCTGCGACAATCTTAGGCGCTGTAACACCAGTCCCTGATACCCTAAGCGAATATGCGTTTGCTGGTTTACTACGCGGTAGTAAAACTGAAGTCGTAAAATCGATTTCAAATGACCTACAAGTGCCTGCTACTGCTGAGTTCGTGCTTGAAGGTTATATTATGCCGGATGAAACAGCACCAGAAGGTCCTTATGGCGATCACACCGGTTACTACAACGAAGTAGACGAGTTTCCAGTGATGACGGTGACTCATATTACACATCGTGAAAACCCAATTTATCACAGCACTTACACTGGCCGTCCACCAGATGAGCCAGCAGTACTCGGGGTTGCTTTAAACGAAGTGTTCGTGCCAATTCTGCAAAAGCAATTCCCTGAAATTGTAGATTTTTATCTGCCACCTGAAGGCTGTTCTTATCGTATGGCTGTGGTCACCATGAAAAAACAATACCCGGGTCATGCTAAGCGCGTAATGATGGGGGTGTGGTCTTTTTTACGTCAATTTATGTATACCAAGTTCGTGATTGTTTGCGATGATGATGTAAACGCACGCGACTGGAACGACGTAATCTGGGCCATTACCACACGTATGGACCCTGCTCGCGATACAACGATGATCGAAAACACGCCAATTGATTATTTAGATTTTGCATCGCCAGTTTCTGGCCTTGGCTCAAAAATGGGCATGGATGCGACTAATAAATGGCCTGGCGAAACAGATCGTGAATGGGGTGAGCCCATTGTTATGGATCCAAAAATCAAAGAACGTGTTGATGAATTATGGGACAGCTTAGATATTCTCTAGGCTGTGACTATGTTAAACTGCTCAAAATTTAACGGTTATGAGTGCGATTCATAACCGAATTTGCTTCTGTGCTTATAAAGGTAAACTATGCAAACATTACTCGCTGACGTTGTTGCGATCAGCCCGCTTACAGACCACGTACATAAGGTCATTTTGAAACCACAGCAACCTGTGTCATTCGAGGCAGGCCAATATATGCAACTTGTATTAGGCGAAAAAGATAAGCGCGCCTTTTCTATTGCAAGCCGCCCATCACAAACTGAGCAAATTGAACTACACATTGGTGCCGCGGGTGCTGATTCGTATGCAATGCAAGCGCTTGATCATTTACGTCAAGCACATACAGAGCAACAGCAAGTTAATGTTGAAGTAGGTTTAGGCGTATCACAGCTGCGAGTTGAGGGTGAGCGCCCAATTATTCTACTCGCTGGCGGTACTGGCTTCTCTTACGCTAAATCAATGGCTGATCACCTTGCTGAAATTGGCTGTGAGCGTCCTGTATTATTTTATTGGGGTGTGCGTGAGCAAGCTGCACTTTATGCTCATGATGAAATGCAAGCATGGGCAAACAGCAACCCACATTTCCAATATATTCCTGTGGTTGAAAATGCACCGCAAAGCTGGACTGGCAAAACCGGTTACGTCCACAAAGCCGTTATGGAAGATATCGTGTCTTTAGAACCATACGATATTTACATGGCAGGCCGATTCGACATGATTGGCGTGGTTCGCGATGATTTTATTAATCATGGTGCAGTACGTGAGAACATGTACGCCGATGCATTTGCATTCATTAAATAACTAACTCACACAGGTTATTTTTAAGGCATCCAATTGGATGCCTTTTTTATTTGTTTTACCTATCGCCTTAATCCATCTAAACGATTTCACAAACTGCATTTCCTTGACCATACTCTGATTAGAATAACGATGGGGAGAGACCCAAATGCTAAATACAAAAGTACAAGATTTTATGCAACGTAAGTTGCCACACATTACGCCTGAAACTGAAATGACCACCGCAATTAGCGAGCTACAAAAGTTTAAATTATTGGGCGCACCGGTATTTGATGATAACAAAAGCCTAGTCGGCTTTATTTCTGAACAAGAGCTGCTGCAGCCGCTTATGCAAAACAGTTATTTCTGCGATGGCGTGGTAAAGGTAAAACAACTCATGCGCACCGATGTTGTTACCGTGAGTAGCGATCAAAATATCATTGAATTGGCCGATGCCATGAAAACGGGTAAGCCAAAGAATTACCCAGTTATTGAGGGTGGTAAGGTTGTTGGCATGATCAGCCGAGGTGACGTGCTCAAGGCATTATATGAAAACTACGTTTCATGCCAAGAGCACCAAGTGTAAGTTAGCTGCTTAACGATTAGCAGCTAACTGTTTTAAAGCCGCTTTATCTGCATCGCTTAAATAAGCAATTTCAAGCGCATTAGCTTGCGCTTTTTCCATATCGGCTGGGCTTAAACCTGCCGCAGGTGCTGCTACTTGATACTCATAGGCTATTTCAATACCTTCAACTGCCGGATCATCGGTATTAATTGATGCCAAAATACCATGGTCTAAAAAGGTTTTTAACGGGTGTTTAGCAAGCTCAGCAACAGTACTAGTTTGGATGTTACTGGTTAAGCAAGACTCGATACCAATGCGCTTATCACGTAAATAATCCATTAGCGCAGCATCTTCAATCGCTTTTACACCATGACCAATCCGCGTTGCACCAAGCTCGTTAATTGCTTGCCAAATGCTTTCGCTGCCTCGCGCTTCACCGGCATGAATAGTGGCAGCTAAGTACGCATCGTGAACTTGTTTAAAGTGATCAACAAATAACTCGCCAGGAAAGCCAATTTCATCGCCAGCTAAATCAACCGCAACTAAATCATTTTTAAAAGCAAGTAGCGCATCAAGCTCTTGCTGACAGATTTTAGTGCCATATGTACGCGACATAATGCCGATTAAGTTGGCTTTGATTGGCGCGTTTTGACACGCACTTTTAACACCATCAACCACCGCTTCGACAACACCTTGCGGATGTAGGCCTTGGCTTTGCGCCATATAATATGGACTAAAACGAAGCTCAACGTAATCGAGGTTTTGGGCAATCGCATCTTCAACATTTTCGATAGCAATACGACGACAAGCATCGTAATCACCCAGTACTTTTACACCCCAATCTAGCTTTTGTAAAAACGCCACTAAATTTGGCTCAGGGTCGATAACCTGTACGTGCGGAATAAGCGCTTCAATGTTATCAGCAGGTAATTCAAGATTAAACTGACGACCAAGGTCTAAGATCGTTTGTGGGCGAACATTACCATCTAGATGACGGTGAATATCAAGCAAAGGGAGTTTGTTATTGATCATAATTAGCACTCAGGTTCAGTAAATTTGCGCGGATCATACGTACCCACGGCGATATTTCAAGTTTAGATGATTTTATTTACTTTTTTGAGGTCAAATGTCTGCTTTAATGGCTGCTATCATTATGCAAAAAATGCCACAAGGTTTTAAAAAGTTTATCAGCATCAATTGGTTTAGTTAAATAACCATTCATACCACTGGCTAAGCCTT
The DNA here is from genome assembly GCF_002964625.1 of Pseudoalteromonas sp. T1lg21. Classification (NCBI taxonomy): domain Bacteria; kingdom Pseudomonadati; phylum Pseudomonadota; class Gammaproteobacteria; order Alteromonadales; family Pseudoalteromonadaceae; genus Pseudoalteromonas; species Pseudoalteromonas sp. T1lg21. Next base: position 73,512 of record NZ_PQBX01000066.1, on the reverse strand, counting down.
TCTTAAGGTCATCATCATGGGCATTTGCCGATAAGCCAATGATCGGTAAATCGGTTATCAGTAATTCATTGCGAATAACCTTGGTCGCTTGTAAGCCATCCATATTCGGCATTTGAATATCCATGAGCACAAGGTCATAGCTTTTTTCACTGATCATCTTAATAGCCTCATGGCCATCTTTCGCGATATCAGGTTGGCAGCCTTTAGTTTTTAAAATCGAACTCGCCACATGTTGATTCAATGGATTATCTTCAACCAATAGAATTGCATCATCGGCAAATGACACAGCAGTCACATCGATATCTGCTAACTCATCGTCACTATGAACGACCTCTTCAAGAGGTGATTCAAATGGCAGCGAAATTGTAAATGTTGATCCTTGCCCTTCAGTGCTACTGAGGCTTATCTCGCCTCCCATCATAACAATGAGTTTTTGACAAATACTCAAGCCTAAACCTGTCCCGCCAAAGCGACGAGAGGTTGAGCTATCGGCTTGTGAGAATGGTTTAAACAGGCGCTGTTGTGCCTCTTTACTGATGCCGATACCCGTATCAATAACACTAAAGTAAGTAAATTCGCCCTGCTGCCAAATACGTAATGTAATCGTACCCTCTTGGGTGAACTTCACCGCATTATTTAACAGATTCAACAATATTTGTTTTAAACGAATTGGGTCGGTGTGGAGCAGTAAGTGTTCAGATGCATCAAACTCAACACTAAATTCTAACGAGCGAGAGTTAAGTTCAAACTGCAATAAGTTAGTCAGCTCACTAACCAACGCATTCACATCTATGGGTTCTTGATGGAGCTCCAATCGCCCTGCTTCTATTTTAGAAAAATCTAAAACATCATTTATTACCCGTAATAGTACATTCAATGCACCATCTGCTTGATCAATATAACCACGAGCTTGTTGCCAGTCTTGCTCTTGCATCGCTAAATAATGCAACCCCTTAATACCATTAATAGGCGTGCGTATTTCATGGCTCATATTTGCCAAGAACTCACTTTTAATTTGGCTGGCTTTATCGGCTTTTAGTTTTTCTTCGCGAAGGCTTTGAGTTTGTTTCGCGACCTGCTGACGAATTTGAATATTTGTGCCGGTTACTGAAATCAAAAAAGTGATCAATAACCAAACAAACAGCATACCCACTATTTGCGCCAGCCAATAAGGCAGCCATGATGATTGTGCTACTGACTCCCATAATTTCACCTGCCATACACGCTCACCAATAATAAAGTTAAAGCTCGCAATGGCCGTTGTGCCAACACGTTGGGGGTTATAAATTTCGACTGGGTTACTGCCGTCGGTAACATCATAGAAGCTGGCATCAATCTCTGTGTTCTGATTAAAGTTAAGTGTTTGTGCTAACACTTCTAAATTGACCACTGCAACAACATAACCTCTAAACCCGACTTGGTGATTAATGTCTGAATAGACAGGGTTGAAGAATAAAACGCCCTTTTCGTTGCCATCACCTTGCATCAGGGTAATAGGCTCACTGACGGTAACATTTTTAATTAATCGAGAGTCTGTTAATGCTTGTTTGCGTAATTCGTTTGAGGCCAAATCAAAACCTTGCGCGGGTTCGTTCCCTGCTAATGGGTGAATATATTGCACCGGATAATACACAGCTCGCTGACTCACTGGCTGCCACTGCCCAGCAGCATTTTTTTCTTTCACGTAGTAATCAGCGCCCAATTCATCACGCAATAAATTTTGATAGTTGTTTAGTTGTGAGTGAATAACTTTAGGCGCCCACTCAAGAGCAAGGATTTCTTCGCTGTATTGCATTTGTCTTGCTGTAAAGCGCTTAAACTCATCAAAATCAACTACGTCACTACTAGCAAAAAAAGTGGCGAGTAAGGCTAGGTGCGACTTAATTTCATCAACTTGGTGTTCAAGATTAGTATGAATCGCACTAACTTTGGCTTGCTGGCGTTGTAAGTCTTTGTCTTTTTTTACACTGGCTGCACCATAAAAACTGACACAAATAACCATATAAATTAATAGCGACGGCACAATAATTTGTAGTCGCTGGCGGGTATGATGGTAACTAAATGCAGCTAACACTAATGGCGTGAAAATCAGCACCCCAATACTGTCGCCAATCCACCATGCAATAAAATTATTAAGTGCCGCATAACTCGGAATAACATTATTAATGACCAATAAGCCTGTGCCAATTGAAGCCGCAATCAAGCTACACAGAGGGCCTCCAATCATTAAACCAAGCACACTTTGCTTTAATGACGATAATTCAATCGGGCGCTTAGCGACATGAATAATAATGTAATAGGCAAGCCAAGCTTGGAATGTTGATGCAGTTGTTACACCAATAGCCTGCAGCATCATTTGCCAATGAAAAATATCAGTAGCTTTATCAAGGTGAATGAGGTTTACAAAGAACGCCCCTAGCAAAACTCCTGGCAGGGCTCGATTTCGAAGTAGCAATATACTAGCAAGCGCAATACCAGAAGGCGGCCATGCAGCAACCGCATAGCCATCAATCGCCAGCAAAGAATTACTTAAATACCCTGTAAGAAAGTAAGCTAGTGCAATACTTATTGTCAGTGTAAATAAGTTCTTCAAGCCATCGCTCCTTTGCTGGCTGGAGTAAAATTATTGATAGAGTACCAATGCTTTTTCTGGCTGGGCACTTTTACTATAGCTGAGTACCGCTTGCTGCAAATAGGCATGGCGATTATCTGCATTAAGCGCTTTATCAAACACTCGCGCAGCTAAGTCATATTCACCATGAGCATTCGCTAAACACGCAAGAGCTAGTAGCAAATCTGTATTCTCGGTATCTTTTTTCAATACATCTTGCAAGCTTGCTTGTAGCTTGAGTGCATCGCCAGCGCTACTAGTACGTAAAATACGTGCTAAGTCTTTATGCTGCAGCGGTTTTTTGATCATTTTAATTAAGCTTAGCTCAATTTTGTTTAACTCACCTGCTTTTGCCATCGCTGCTAAATAGCTTACCTCAGCATATGGTTTCAGGTTTTTGGCTAATTGCTCATATCGTTCAGATAAATCCGCGTTTGACTGCGCTGCAAAGTAACCGTCAAACAGTTGTTGCCACTCTTGCTCAGAAAGTGCTTTTTTACGTAATAAACGCGGCATAAAGTCATTCAATGCTGCCCACTTTTGCTCTTGCACTAAAACATGGGCATACATCTTAAGCTCTAAACGAGAGGCTTTTTTACGCTCAGCTAAGGCTTTTAGGTCAGCAAAAATAGTGCTGGTTTCGCCACTGGCGATCCATAAATTAGCGACTTTTAGCTGCTTATCTTGGCTTATTTTATCAAGAAAGCTAATTGCTCTTTCGCTGTCATTGTTTGCAAGTGCCGCTTTAGCAAGAAGCGCGTAACGTACATCGCTCCACTTTTCTGCCACGCTGTTGTTATCAAGAGCAAGCTCTAGCTGTACATAATCGTTATTGATTAAGCTCCATACACCTTGCTCAATAGCCGCTTGTTTACGCTCTTCACTGCGCGCAAAAAAACCATGGCGTGTATGGCTATATAAAGACATTACGTAACGACAAAGCTTATAAAGCAAAAACAGTGCGGCAAATGCTAATATTAAAAGTGCTGTGATGCCCCAAATAGTGCCTTCAATGGTCGTTTTATTAAAGGCAATTAAGACATAACCTTTTTGGTCTATAAAAAAGGGGGCAATCCCCAAGCAGACTGCAATTGCAATAATGATTAATAAAAAGCGGATCATTGTGCCCACTCCTTCACCTGCTCAGTACTTTGCAGTGACACTTTTGGGCTAAAATCGAGTTGCTCTTTAGAAAGCTCAGCAAGGCTTTTTAATGCCGCTTTTGTTTGTGCATCATCTTGCTTAAAGTAATCTTTTACCAAGCTATGTGCAGCATCAACAGCACTAAAATACACACTGCTTTGCTTACTTAATACCGCATCTTGCGCTTGAGCTAAGTATAAACTCAGACGTTGTTTTACTAAGTGACGCTCTTGTTCACTTAAAAATGGTGCGATAACCATATCTTCACGTGTGCGCACTGTAACAAAGAAGTCTTTAAACTGCTGCCATGACTTAGCAAGGTTCTGACGCCACTCACTGACATTTTCACTTAGTTGATTTGGGTCTTCTTTGACGACTTCTTCAGGTAGAGAAATAGCATTAAATAGAAGTTCATCCACTTTTTGATTAATGCCATGCAGTTTCAAATAAATTGCTTCAACAGCAACAGGCTCTATGGCATTCAAGGTTTGTAAATCTTGGTGAATTGCTTGGCGAATAGCCCCTGTACCTGGGTGTTCTGCAAGCAAGCTATCTAAGCGCGATAACACAGCTGCAGCCCCTTGATAATCGTGCTCAGCCCATAATTTAAATTCGGCCATACGTTGCAGGCTTGTGACTTCTTGCGGATTAAGCGTGAAAGTTTGCTGCTCGGCGCGCTTTAAAGCCGCTTGTAATTGCTGCTGAGTTTGCTCAGCACTTTCATTCAGCGCATCAGTGACCTTTTGCTCACTGTTATAAAGCGAATGTTGTAATGTTTGCTGTGCGCTTTTTAATGCATCAATTTGCTGCTGTAAGCGTTGGTTTTCATCTGTCAGCTCAGTCAATGCCACAGCCGATTGCTGATCGCTATTTAATTTGTGATAAAACTCATAGCCAACCGCAGAAGCCACTAAAAGTGAAATAAGTAACGCTAAGCTACCTGTTTTGCTGATGCCTTTTTTAGCTTGCACAGGCGCTTTCGCCCCACTATTTGCCGTTGTTTGCGCTTTTTTCTCTGGCTGTGCAGTCACTGCTTTTGCGGGTTGTTTTGATTCTGCTTCACTCATTTTGCTACCTTGCTGATTAATGCAGGTGAACATAGCGCTATCGCTCGCCCCTGCAGCAATATGTATCTGTGTTCTTGCGACATTTTGTTGCTTTAAATAGTCAGCGATACGCTCACTGGCAACGAAAAATTTCCGCTCTTTCAACCATGCACGCTGAGGCTCATTTAAGCCATTAAAAATGGCATCCACCGCTGCATTACTGGTAATGACTATACCTTCTACATCAATTGTTTGCCAGTGGTCCATCCACTTGCCCGGTTCGCTCTCAATTGCGCTCCGCTTGTAAACAACCAACTGATTTAACAAAGCACCACGTTGTTTTAAAGTTTTTGCTATGGTCGTGCGCCCGCCTTCACCTTTCACTAAAACAATGTTACTTAGCTCAACATCTTGCAGCGTTTTTAATTCAAGCAAACCTTCTGAATCATGCTGTTTGGGTACTGCAGCACGACGCCCAAAGGCTTCATAAACCGCATCAGCAGTTTGCTGACCGACCGCATAAAGTTGCGCTGCTTTGTTGATTGTTGGTGTGAGTTTTAACAAGGCATGCACGGCATCTTGCGAGATAAAAATGATTTTATCGGCATTTTCTAGCGGTGCGAGTTCACTACTATTAACAGTGAGATAATCTAAGGTAAGGACTGGACACAGGGTTGTTTGATAACCCGCCTGCTGAAGCTCAAGAGCAAGCTCAGTGCCTTTTCCTTCTGGACGAGTTATCAAAATATGCATATTAAGCGTCTCTATATACTTCAGCTAAAATTTTATCAGCACCTTGCTCAAGTAACTTTTCAGCAAGTGTAATACCTAACTGCTCTGCGTCAGCCACTGGACCTGTCACTTCATCACGTAGCATTTGGCTGCCATCAATAGCGCCCACTAAACCACGTAAATGAACTTGCTCACCCTCAACCAATGCAAATGCACCAATTGGCACTTGGCAACCACCTTCTAAACGGCGATTCATAGCACGCTCGGCATTAACACGAATACGAGTTTCAGTATGTTCGAGTGGCGCTAATAATGCTTTTGTTACTTCGTCATCAATACGGCACTCAATCCCCACTGCGCCTTGGCCATTTGCAGGTAATGACACTTCAGGTTCGATAAAGGCAGTGATGCGCTCTGGCATTTCTAAACGGATGAGACCCGCTGCAGCTAGAATGATTGCATCATATTGATCATCATCTAGTTTTGCTAAACGTGTATTAACATTACCGCGTAAATCACGGATGTCTAAATCAGGGCGCGCTTCGCGAATTTGGCATTGGCGGCGTAGGCTTGATGTACCAACAATAGCACCTTGTGGTAACTCTTCTAAGCTTTTGTAGTTGTTAGATACAAACGCATCGCGTGGGTCTTCACGTTCACAAATAGTGTGTAATGCTAGGCCTTCAGGAAACTCAACAGGCACATCTTTCATTGAATGCACCGCAATATCTGCACGGCCATCTAGCATGGCTTGCTCAAGCTCTTTTACGAATAAGCCTTTACCACCAATCTTTGCCAGTGGCGTATCAAGGATAATATCGCCTTGCGTCGACATAGGAACCAACTCTACCGTTACGTCGTCATGGAAGTGCTCTAATTGAGCTTTTACAAATTCTGCCTGCCATAAAGCAAGTGCACTTTTACGGGTAGCGATACGAACTAGTTTTGTTGTCTGTGTCATGAAAAATCCAATTAATTATCAGGCTGATACTAAATATTACTCAGCTAAAATTCTAAATTCTTTTTGGGCCAGTAAGTTGCCCTCTGCGTCAATAACTTCAACACGCCAATCACCCAATTGCTCTGGCATGATGTTTTTCGTTGAATAAGTACGAAAACGTGGGCTACTTACCGCTAATTCAATTGAAGCAAGCTGTTGATCTTGGTAATACCATTGATGACGAACAGTTTGCCCTTGCATATTCCTAAGCTCGCTAAAAAAGCTCAGGCTATTGCTAATTTGCGCTAATTTTACATCGTTTTTAAGAACGTTTACTGGTTCTCGATCAACAACATCGGTAGTTAATACTGCGCGGCTTACTTTATCTGTGTCTATTTTAGCGCCAATTGCGACACTGGCAATATGTGCTGACTGTGAAAACTGCTGCTGAGCATCGGGCGCTGCAGCAATCTCTGCTTGCTGTTCTGTTTGGAGTGGCTCTTCATCAAGAGTGACCGCTGATGTTTCCGGTTGTTGCGCGTCAACAACCTGTTCACTGTCGATCTTAGCCTCTACTGTCGTAACCTCAGGTTCTACAATGTTTGAGCTCACAACCTCTGCTTTAGCTGTTTCTGTGTTATCAGCCAGCGGTGTTTGCTCATTCATAGACGGTGCGACGATTTCTTTTGGCTCTTCTTGCTCAGCGTCATTCAAAGGCGCTTGTAGCTCAGCATTTGCAAACTCTGATTGCGGCTCATCTTGCGGTGATTGCTCTGCATTTACAGCGCCAATAAAGCTATACACTAATATAGCCAGCGCAACTAAGATAACACTGCTAACCATAAAGATGCGTCGCCAATGCCATTGATAAGTCACTGCCGTCGGTGTTGAACTTGCCGATTCAACGGTATTCATATTTGCTGTAATTACAAGTTTCTTTGTCATGTTGGCCTCTAAAACCAAAAATTAACTCAAGCGAGCAATTAACCACTCTCGAATAGCCATTAGTTCTTCACCACAAACTTGGTGCGCCATCGGATAGTCTTGCCAGCTTACTTCCATGTTATTTGCGCTAAGCACGTCAAATGCTTGTCTGCCTGCGCTATGCGGGACCACATCGTCAAATCGACCATGTGCCATAAAAATATTTAACCCCTGCTGCTTGGCTTCATCGGCTAATTTTGCAGGCACACACATGTAGGTTGAAAGTGCCATTACACCCGCTAATTTATAATCTAGACGTGGCGCTAAGTGCAGCGATACCACACCCCCTTGCGAAAAACCGGCAAGAATAATCTTGTTAGGAGCGATACCTTTTGCAATTTCTTGGTCAATAATTGCAGCCACTTTTGCAGCAGATTCACGCACTCCTTGCTCATCAGCACGCTTATCTAAATCCATTGATTTAATGTCGTACCAAGAGCGCATTGCCATCCCACCATTTAAGGAGACCGGTTGCACTGGTGCATGTGGAAACACAAAACGCACACCAAGCTCTTTTGGTAAAGCAAGTTGCGGTGCACGGGCGCAAAACCATCACCTGAATCACCTAAACCATGTAGCCAGATAACCGTTGCTTTGTGATCACCTTGCGCTGGATATTCAACAAACTCTAAACTCATAGTTCAGAACGCCATTCAATTGTTTGACCTGCTTGGCGAGTTGCCGCATCACACATAAATTGCCAAAACTCTGCACCTGAGCGGTTATCAATCCACTTATCGTCGCGTAGTTCAAAATGGTGACCATTAAATTTAGTCGCTACCCAAACTTGGTGTAATGGTGCTTGCTTATTGATCACAATTTTACTGCGATCAGGAAAGATGATTTCTAAAATACCTGACGCTGATTCATAGTCTAAATCGGCATCACATTCATCGATTTGCTCTTCAATAGTTAGCATTAATGCATCGGCTAGTGTGTGGTATTCATGATCAGTCATTTTAGTGTCCTTTAACTGGCTTTAAGCCTAGATCTGGGGGCAGATTGTGTACATCAAGTGTAACAGGAATAAATTCATCCGCGAATAGCTGCATTTTTTAAATATTCTGTTACTCTGCGATTATAAAGCCAGCAACCGTATTAATCTAATGAAAGAGACTCATAGCCAAAAATTAAAAACCATTTTACCTCTAAGCGCCCTTCTACTAACCCTAGCAGGTTGCGGACAAAGTGGTGCTCTTTATCTGCCAGATGATACTAAACCGCCTGCAAAGTCTCAGCCACAAGCTGATCCATCCGAACAACCAGAGCAAAAACAGGACCAATAGATGGACTTTTTTAACTACAATAATAATCAGCTATTCGCTGAAGACATCGCTGTCAAAGAGCTTGCCGAACAATATGGTACGCCTTGTTATATCTATTCTCGCAAAACCTTTGAACGTCATTATTTAGCATTTGCAGACGCTGCTAAGTCACATAAGAGCTTGGTGTGCTATGCCGTAAAAGCCAACTCAAATATTGCCGTGCTGAATATTTTAGCGCGACTTGGTTCAGGTTTTGACATCGTTTCAAAAGGTGAGCTTGCGCGTGTTATCCAAGCAGGCGGAGACGCAAGTAAGGTTGTGTTTTCTGGCGTTGCAAAAACCGCTGACGAAATTGCCTATGCACTTGAATTGGGGATCAAGTGTTTTAACGTTGAGTCAGTGGCTGAGCTTGAGCGTATTTCAAAAGTGGCAACGGATCTTAACTTAGTGGCACCGATTTCGATTCGCGTAAACCCAGATATAGATGCAAAAACGCACCCTTATATCTCAACCGGCTTAAAAGAGAATAAGTTTGGTATTGATATTCAAACTGCGGTGACTGTGTATCAACATGCAGCATCATTACCCGGTTTAAAAATTACCGGTGTAGATTGCCACATCGGTTCGCAGCTAACGGAAATAAAACCTTTCTTAGCAGCACTTGAAAAAGTACTGACTCTTATCGAAGAGTTAAAAGCGGTTGGCATCAAGCTAACTCACCTAGATATCGGTGGTGGTCTTGGCGTGCCTTATAATGGCGAAACGCCTCCTCATCCAAGCGAGTATGTTGATAAAATTACCGCTCAATTAGCAGACTACCAAGATTTAGAACTTATTTTTGAACCTGGTCGTGCGATTGCAGCCAACGCAGGTATTTTAGTTACTAAAGTTGAGTTTATTAAACAAAACCAAGATAAGTTCTTTGCTATTGTTGATGCAGGCATGAACGATATGTTGCGTCCATCACTGTATCAAGCTTGGCAAAGTATTGTGCCAGTTGAACCTCGCGCAGATGATACGCCTACTTACAACTACGACATTGTCGGCCCAGTCTGTGAAACCGGCGACTTTTTAGGCAAAGACCGTGAGCTTGCACTTCAAGCCGGTGACCTTTTAGCGCAGCGCAGCGCTGGCGCATATGGTTTCACTATGAGCTCAAACTACAACTCACGCCCGCGTGTTGCAGAGATCATGGTGGATGGTCAGCAAAGCCATTTAATTCGCCAACGCGAAACCTTAGAAAGCCTTTGGCAAGGTGAGAAAATTTTACCATAAACGTTTTTATAACCGCCCTGCTCTGTGGCATGATTAGCTCAGAGCAAACCCGAATTAGAGCGTTATGTTAGTTAATTTTTCAAAAATGCACGGCCTAGGTAATGACTTTGTCGTTATTGATAACATTACTCAAAATGTTTTTTTATCACGTGATCAAATAAAGAAGCTGGCAGATCGCCATTTCGGCATTGGCTTCGATCAACTGCTTATGGTTGAAGCCCCTTACTCTCCTGATCTCGATTTTCATTATCGTATTTTCAATGCCGATGGTAACGAAGTTGAACAGTGCGGCAACGGTGCGCGCTGTTTCGCCCGCTTTGTCCGTATGAAAGGCCTGACCAATAAGCATAAAATTTCGGTTTCAACAAAATCTGGTAACCTCACGCTTTATATAGAGAAAGATGGTCAAGTAACGGTAAATATGGGCCACCCCAATTTTGAACCGAACAAAATCCCATTAAAAGCCAGCAAGCGTGAGCTGACCTATATTCTTCGCACGGAAGAACATACGGTATTTAGTGGCGCAGTATCGATGGGTAACCCGCATTGCGTGTTAGAAGTTGATGACATTCATACCGCAGAAGTCACCACCTTAGGCCCACTGCTTGAAAATCATGAGCGCTTTCCACAACGCGCAAATGTTGGTTTTATGCAGGTAATTTCGCAAGATCACATTAAACTAAGAGTGTGGGAACGTGGCGTTAGTGAAACCTTAGCCTGTGGTACAGGTGCCTGTGCTGCGGTCGTGGTTGGTCAAATTCAGAATAAACTTGCTACTACCGTACAAGTTGACTTGCCCGGCGGCAGTTTACAAGTACGTTGGCAAGGCGAAGGCCACCCTGTACGAATGACAGGCCCTGCTGAGCATGTTTTTGATGGACAAGTGGCACTATGAGCAAACTAACAGAACAACAAATTGCTGAATATTTAAAAGCACACCCTGATTTTTTTATTAAAAACCCTGATGTGCTCGCTGAAGTTGAACTACAACAGCAAAAGGCGGGAGCAACTTCTTTGGTGCATATTCAACAGCGCCAATTACGTGAACACAATACGTTATTAAAAAATAAGATTGAGCAGCTCGTTGAACAAGCAAAAGAAAACGAGTTAATTTACCACTTATTTAGCGACTGTCATCGTCAGTTATGGACTAACTACGACTTTACGACACTGGCTAGCAACTTGCGCAATATTATCTGCACGAACCCATCCATTAACGAATGCCACTTAGTTAAGTACGATAAAAAGTTTGATGAATTAATTGCTCATCGCCTGCAAAACGACGGTATTTACTTGGGTCGAGTAAGCCAACAAGAAAGAGACTTACTGTTTTCAGACACGACTCAATCGACTGCTTTATATCTAATTGGTAACACGAAACACCCTGTGGCAATTTTGGCGTTTGGTAGTGATGACGTAAATCACTTCGAACCGGCAAAAGACAGCTTTTTTGTCCTTGAGTTTGTGCGCTCATTGCAACTGCGCTTATTGGAACTTGCATGAGCGATGTGACGACGCCAGACATTGATGAATTAAGTGATGCTTGGCGAACACCCATCCAACTATTTGCAGACTACTTACGCTACGAAAAACAATACTCAGCGCACACAGTAAACCAATACACTAGCCAGCTAGGCTTCGCAGCTTTGTACTTTAGTAAACTATGTGAAGACTGGTTTGCTGTTCAAGGTGAGCATATTCGCCGTTACAGCATGCAAATGCGCAGCAAACAATTGAGTGGTCGCACAATCAGTTTAAAACTGAGTTGTATTCGCAGTTTATATAAATTCTTAAAAGCCAAAAATATAGCCAGTCAGGCACATTATCACAATCCGGCAGAGGCCATTAAAGGGCCAAAATTTTCTAAGCCTTTACCCAAAAATCTAGACGTAGATCAAATGGCTAAGCTACTAGAACTGCCAGATGATGAGCCTTTAGCTATTCGTGACAAAGCTATGATGGAATTAATGTACTCTTCGGGTCTGCGTATTAGCGAGTTAGTTGGTGCTAACATACAAGATATAAACCCGACTGAAGGCGAAATTTTAGTCCGTGGTAAAGGTAACAAAGAACGTTTATTACCTGTAGGCAGCAAAGCGCTCAGTGCATTAAAAGCATGGCTGAAAATTCGCCCTCAATTTGCACATCCTGATGAAATAGCCGTGTTTGTTAGCAGCCAAAAAAAGCGAATTTCCGTACGCCAAGTTCGCTTACGGATGCAAGAATGGGGAATTAAGCAAGGGATCAGCTCGCAAGTGCATCCGCATAAATTACGCCACTCGTTTGCATCACATATCTTAGAATCATCAGGGGATCTGCGTGCCGTTCAAGAACTGTTAGGACACAGTAGTTTGTCTGCAACTCAAGTTTATACGCATTTAGATTTTCAGCATTTAGCTAAAGTGTACGATAACACCCATCCACGCGCTAAAAAGCGCTCAACTTCAGAGTAAACCCTTGTCATTATGATCCGATTTAACCGTGCCCTATCGCCAGTTTCTGTTTTAAGTTTTGATTTAGACGACACACTTTACAACAACCATCCGATCATAAAGTCAGCCTTGCAAGCACAAGCTGATTACCTCGAAGCGCTAGAACAATGGCCCACCGATAGCATGAGCTACTGGTTAACATGCCGCGAGTGTGCTTTAAAACATGATGCAACTTTAATTGATGACGTTACACGCTGGCGACAAGCAGCATTACACTATGCCATGACCGATCTGGGTTTTTCAGCAGAGCAAGCTCAGTTGCATGCCGAAAATGCTTATCAGGCATTCGCTGATGCCCGCAGTCAAATAAACGTGACTAATGAAGTACTTGAATTACTTACTAATCTCAGTAAACACTACCGCCTCATCGCCATCACCAATGGTAATGTCGAAGTAGAAAAGTTTAACCTTAATGGTGTATTTGAGTTAGTTTTACAAGCAGGCCCACACGGAAAAGCGAAGCCGCATAGCGCCTTATTTGATAGCGCAGCCAAACACTTAAAGGTGCCTCACAAGGAAATTTTGCACATTGGCGATAGCCTAGATACTGATGTGCAAGGCGCCAATAATGCCGGCTGCCAAAGCGTTTGGCTTAATAACCAAGCAACGCAATATCGTTATCAAGGGTTAGCAGATATTGAAATAAGCAATATCATGGCGCTCAATCATTTAGTTAAAAAGTAACGACTTTCAAAATTTTGTTTTATGCTGAATAAGTAAACAACAAAGATTAAATGATTGGGCAAAACGGATGAATGCTTTTCTTAAATTATTATTGCTATGTTCTCTTAGCTTAAACGGATACTTTATTTGGCAGCTGTTTAACCCCGTGAAGCCAAAACAAATTGAGACTGTAGCAACCACTCCCATAGTCAAGAAAAGCGCGGTTTTACCAGCCCACTTTCAACAAGCTGTTGCGCTATTTAGCAACCAATTATTCGACAAAGCGGTGGCCGAGTACACCCAATTGCTAGTTAATGAACCTCGCTATGCAAGGCAACTTAAACAAATTTGGCAACAACAACTTGAGACATGGCTTTCCCATCAAAAATTCACCTTAAGTGAGCAATTTTTAACGGCCTTTTTAAATAGTCACCCTTACGATGTCACCATGCTTGAACTTGAGGCAAAGCGTTTAATCGCACAAGGTGATACTCAACAGGGAATTATCAGTTTATTGGCTCTTAGCAACCAATTAGACAGCAATGAAAAGCAACAACTTAGCAAACAAATAGACGAGCTAAGTACAACCTATATTGATGAACTTATAGCGGCGCAACAATGGCAGGCATTGCTTAATAGCAGTCAACAGTGGCTTGATTACGCGCCAGGTAACGCGCATTACTTATATAATCATGCATTAGCTAACTATCATTTAGAAGATTATGTCGCGAGCCAAATAACCCTAGATCAACTGCCTGAAGATCATGAATATAAACAGCAAGCTGAGCAGTTACATCTGTTGATTCAACAAGCCCTCGCAGGAGTTGAAGTTATAAAATTAACCGCTCGAGGTTCACACTATTTAGTGAACAGTATTATCAACGATGATATCGAAACCGAGTTGATGATCGACACGGGCGCGAGCTTTACAGTCATAAATCAAACGCAATTAAACTCGCTGAATAGTCCTGCCAATTACCTTGGTACACTAGAAGTAAACACAGCTAATGGCGTTGTTGAAGCGCAGCGTTATCAACTCGAGTCGTTTCAAGTCGGACAACAACGTATTCGTAATTTTGAAGTGCTGGTAATAGAAAATCATGTTGGCTATGGCTTGCTTGGTATGAACTTTTTAGAGAATTTTAAGTTTAATATCAATCAGCAAGTGAATGAGTTAGAGTTGATAAAGAACAATTTTTAAGGACAAGCAATGACTCTGAACGATTTCCTGGCAACATTAGCAAACTCACCACAACAAATTGAATTTACCGATACCATGGCGGTCATAGACAACAATTATGACTTTACCCCAAGCGCTTTTAATAATCATGGGCTGTTAAGCGCAGCTAATGAAAATAATGGTTCGTGTAAAATTTTTGCCTTTGCAAAGCTTAATCAACTAAGTAAACAAAACACCCTAGATTGCTTTGGCGCGTTTTATCGAGATGATGTATTGCGCAATCCTGAAGTGCAAGACCACATGAACATCCGCACTTTCATGCTTGCCCCAGAAGCAACACCTTTCTTAGGTGTTACTTTTACCGAGCAAGACGTGCTTAAAGCGAAGTGAGTAAAAGCTTATATTTAAAGGCTTTTTTCCATAAAATAACGGCAGCCGTCGAGTGGGTAGTTACGCATTTCATATTTAACTAGGTAGCCGTTGTTTTCGTAAAATGGTTTAGCTTGGAAATCGAGCGTATCAAGTTGTGCGGTGTTTGCACCAAGCGCTTTAGCTTTGCTCTCTAATTCAGTGAGTAATCGTGTCGCCAGCCCTTTACCACGCGCCTTATCATCACACCATAGCCAACTAATAAGCAGCCAATTACCAAATACCTGGCCATGAATACCAGCAACAACAGTGTTTTGTTTATTAACGAATTTAAAACCAACGGGAATACGCTCGGCATTAAAATGCACGGCGTTGAAAGCCACAATATGTTCTCTTAGCTGGTTGTTGAGATCAGCTGAGTCATCACTTTTTAATTGATACATAGTATATATACCCAAGCCACCTCAAGATGCAGAATTCAGCGTTTCACAGGTGCTTAATATCAAGGCGTTACTTTGCAAGAATGGCAGTCCCTTTTAAGAAGTAACAACGATGAGAGTAAGTGCCTGTGAAGCGCCCAAAGGGTTGGTTTAAATGCAATTTATACTGCGTTATTGATTTTAACAATAGAAACACTATTACTTGCAATCAATGCCTTGCCTAAATCGCATTTAATTCCAACTGAAACTCGCATCTTGAGGTGGTTTGGGTATATAAAATGTTATGACTCAGTATACGCTTATATCGTTAATCAGTATAAGTGGTTCTTACCATAGGGTACTTCAAGCATGTTGCTGCCCAGCTTTTCGGGCTGACCACACATCTCATCATAAGCACTGGTGTGGCGTAAAACCATATCACCATAACTTAAGTGATCGAGGCGCTTTTGAATGTGCAACGGGCTAATATCGCGAATAAACTCACCTTGCTCATCAGTGACATAATATTCAACGTTATTGATCACCACAGACACCTGATACAGTGCCATTTCCAACGAATGAAGGATAACCTTTTGCAGTGGTTGGTGCGCTGCAAGTTCAGATAACTTAATTGCCATGTCGAACCCCTTTTGTATGTAGTACTTCTTATACGCGGGTTTGATATACTGTGATCAAATTAACTGTACAAAAATCACTCATGCTAGAAAAAGTACGACTTGCTAAATTTATTGCCCATGCAGGTGTTTGTTCTCGAAAGCAAGCATCACGCTTGATAGATCAAGGTGAGGTAACAGTAAATGGCCGTGCTGCAAATCACATAGATCATGTTGATGAGCACGATGATGTAATTGTACTTGGCGAAAAAATTTCAGCTAAAGCGCCACTCACCTACTTTGCATATCACAAGCCTGTTGGTATAGATTGCAAATTAAATGCTGACGACCCAACAAGCCTTATTCATAGCCTGCCTAAAACAACTCGCGTTTACCCAATTGGCCGGCTCGACAAGGACTCTCGTGGGTTGTTAATTTTGACCAATGACGGTGAGTTTTGTAATCAACTGATCCACCCTGATTACCACCAACCCAAGCGCTATTTAGTCACCGTAGATAAACCTCTTTATAGTGATTTTTGTAACAAAATGGCAAACGGTGTGCCTGTAGATAGACAAATAACCCTTCCTTGTGAGGTGACTCAAGTCACCGAAACACAGTTTTGCATCGTCTTAAAGCAAGGTTTAAACCGGCAAATACGTAAAATGGCACGTTTTTGTGGCTACAAAGTCATCGACCTGTACCGCACAGATATCGCAAAACTGTCACTCACCACGCTGAATTTGCCCGAAGGGCAGATAGTCAGTATCAAAAAAAGTGACATTCTCTAACAAAAAAGTTTGCATTAATTGATTACGCGTGTAATCTTAAATTAAAGATTACATCTGTAGGCATAAAAATGATTGAACTTTCTAAAGCTGAATTCGAAGTATTAGATGCGGTATGGCTTGGCTACCCAGCCACGGCTAGTGAAGTAATTGCGCGTTTAAGTGACGATAAAGAATGGCACGAAAAAACCATTAAAACGCTACTAAGCCGTTTAGTTAAAAAAGGCGCACTAAGCTTCGAGAAACAAGGTCGCCAATATAACTACACCCCTTGCATTGCTCGTGAAGAATACACATTAAAAGAAAGCCAAAGCTTTATTGAACGCTTTTTTAATGGCCGAATTGCGCCGCTGGTGAGTGGCTTTGCTAAATCAGAGCAACTCTCGCAACATGATATTGATGAGCTGAAAAAGGTTATCGATGATTGGGAAAAACAGCAAAAATAAGGCGTTGTTATGTTAGATGCATTTTTTAATTGGTTGTTAGATCAACAACTTTTGATCTCATCTGCAATTATGTTTTTATTGCTGCTAGAGCGAAAGTTACTAAGCCAGCTATCGGCACGCTTGGTTTATACACTGTGGGCGCTTTTACCAATTAGTTTATTGTTAGCGAACCTACCAGAGCACTTAAAGCCAATTCAAAACGACTTTATCAGTAAGCTGACTATCACGCCAAACACAGCAATAATGCCACAGTTTACGCTCACTTGGTTTGCTATTTATGGCTTTATTAGTGCCGCACTGCTGATCACTGCCGTATATTTTCATTACCGTTTTCTAGCAAAACTGCAATTAGCGCCAATTACGCTTGATCAGCACAGCAACCAAAGCATGCGCTTATACCAAAGCAATCAGGTGAGTTCACCAATGGTTGTAGGGGTTATAAACACCAAGCTAGTGCTGCCAACAAACTACCAAAGCCATTACAACAGCCATGCTTTAGCGCTTATTTTAGAGCATGAATCAGTGCACATTAAACGTAAAGATAACCTAATTAATGCCATCGCTTTAAGTGCCACTATTTTGTTGTGGTTTAATCCTGTCGCTTGGCTTGGTTATGCAAGTCTGCGCCGCATTCAAGAGCTTTCATGTGATGAGCAAGTACTCAAAGATAAATCAACTGAACAACGAATTTTATACAGTAAGGCATTAGTGCACTGTGCAAGCTTTAGCAGAACAGGCTTAATGGCTTATTCACAATACGGAGATAAAAACACCATGTTACAACGTCTAAATCAGATCAAGCAGATCGACAACAGCTCATTTATTGCAAAAACAGCGTTAGTTATTTTTACAATGGGCATGCTTAGCAGTTTTGCCATTGCAAAACAGCCGATGTCCGTTGAAAAGACAAAAGACTATCAAGCGGTAATGCGCGTAGAGCCGATATACCCAATTCAAGCGGCAGAGCAAGGTATTAGCGGTTCAGTCGTTTTGAAATACGATATTTTACCAAGCGGCGCCACCAGCAATGTTAGTGTGGTGAGCGCAGAGCCTGAAGGTGTTTTCAATCGAGAAGCGAAAAGAGCCTTAAAACAATGGCAATATGCGCCGTCTGAATCTGGCTTTAAAAATGCCTTAGTGCAACTCGATTTTGCCTTAGATGAAAACTATCAAGCAAAGGATTTAATAGAGAAAATTAAAGTTAGCTCTAAGTAAAAGTAACCACTTAAGACCCTAAAGCAAGCGCCTTATTTAAGCCGCTTGCTTTGTGGTTTTTAACTCATTGGCTTGTGACTAGAGGCAAACAGCAATCATCGCCACAGCACAGACATACCCCACTAGCCAGACTAATGAGCGCAGAATATCTTGGTTTATGTAGTAGAAAATACAATACAACACGCGGGCGATAACATGCATAATCGCTAAGGTTTCTGTCACCTGATAGACATTATTGCTACCTATTACAACTGCCAGCGCGACCGCAAAAATAATTAGTGACTCAAAGCTATTTTGATGTGCAGCCAATGCTCGAGCACCAAAGCCTGTTAGTTTAGCTTGTTGTTCACGCGGGTGTTTATTGTCATAGCCCGACAACTTATTTTGTGCAAAAGCCACGGGGGCTTTAGCTAAATAAGGTATGAGCACTGCGATGAGTGCGCAGATAATCAATGTGGTCATGAAATTTCCTTATCTTTTAACTGTAATAGCTCACCCTACCGCAAACAAAAAAAAGCCGCTACTTAAAACAGCAGCGGCTAGCAATAGCATCATTGTCACTATAGCCTAATGACAGCAAAAAAGCCCTGCGGCATATTGTCACAGCTGAGTTTTTCTCAAGTTGGTCGATAAGCTAATGCTCTCATACTTTGGTTTTGTTACTCTAATTGCCTCTCCTCATTAATTTATTTTCAATATGACTTGGATTTTCTTAACTATTTTTGCGGCATTTATGCAGTCGTGGCGCAACGCACTGCAAAGTAAACTCAGTGCAACTGTGAGTGTTGCCGGGGTAACACTTGCTCGCTTTATCGTTGCCAGCCCAATTGCTGCCCTGTATTTATTTGCACTTTATCAGTATCAAGACGCCGCACTTCCTGATTTTAATCTCGCTTTTATTGGCTATATTGTTGGTGCCAGTATCGTCCAAATCGTTGCCACTGGTTTGATGGTAAAACTGTTTAAAATGAATAACTTTGCAGTCGGGGCAGGGCTTGCCAAAAGTGAAGCACTGATGGCGGCGATTTTAGGTGTAATGTTCTTTGGCTCAGCACTGTCATTGCTAGGTTGGGTTGGCGTATTTATTGGTGCAATTGCGGTATTGCTATTAAGTGGCATCGCGAATGTTAAACACTTTAATTTGGGCACCGCACTGCTTGGGCTTGCCTGTGGTACTTCATTTGCTCTTTCATCGTCATGGATCCGTGAGGCAAGTTTAAATTCAGGACTGACTTTTCCACACTCAGCAGCTTGGGTGTTAGTGCTGATAATTAGCTTACAAACACTGATGCTGTGCGTGTATATTGCATTAAAAGAGCGCGATACATTTAAGAAAATGTGGCATCACAAAGGCACCACGACCGCTGTTAGTGTTTGTAGCTGTTTAGGTTCTATTGGTTGGTTTAGCGCCATGAGCTTGCAGCATGTTGCTTATGTAAAAACATTGGGGCAGATAGAAGTATTCTTTACCATTTTGGTATCGATTCTTTGGTTAAAACAACCGCTAAAACGCCAAGACACGGCGGGGCTTGTGTTAATTGCACTGGCAGCCATTCTGGTAATGCTACCCAATTAGGTGCGTTTCTAGTCATTAAAAAAGCGGCTATTGCCGCTTTTTTAATGACTAATTTTGAGCGTTATCACTCCGCTAATTATCAGCAGTACTCCGGCAATGCGGCCAAATGTGGCGGCATCACCATAAAATAAAATACCGACCAAGAAAGTGCCCGCTGCACCGATCCCTGTCCATACAGCATAGGATGTCCCCATCGGAATATCCTTCTGCGCCAACCACAACATAAAGCCACTAGCGACCATAAAGGCGACGGCTATTGCAATGCCTAACCAGCGGCTGTCTGCCTGTTGAGACATCTTAAGGCCAACAGGCCAGCCAATTTCTAACAGACCTGCGACAATTAAATACAACCACGCCATTATTGATCTCGCTTTTTCAAGATCACGTCATACAAATCTTCACGGCGGTCTTTTAAGTTTCTTACCGTACCTTCACTGTGAAGAATTTTCAGTTTATCCATATCTAAATCACTGAATAACAGCATTTCGGTATTCGGTGTTGCTTCATTCAAGGTCGCATCATGCGGGAATGAGAAATCAGATGGGGTAAGCACTGCCGATTGTGAGTACTGTACATCTAAACTTTCTACCTCTGGTAGGTTACCAACCGAGCCTGCAATCACAACATAACATTCATTTTCGATTGCACGTGCTTGCGCACAATGACGAACACGTAAGTAACTGTTTTTAGTATCCGTCCAAAATGGCACGAACAAAATATCCAGCCCTTGCTTAGCGAGAATACGCGACAGCTCAGGGAACTCAACATCGTAACAAATTTGAATACCGACACGACCCGCATCCGTTTCAAATACCGCAATTTTGTCACCGCCTTGGATCACCCAGTCATTTTGCTCATGGGGCGTAATATGAATTTTGCGCTGCTCATCAATTTTACCGCTACGGTGGCACAAATAGCTGACATTATAAATCTTGTCATCTTCTGCGAGCGGCATTGAGCCGGTGATAATATTGGCATTGTATTCAACCGCCATGCGCGACATCGCATCACGGAATGTTTCTGTGTATTCGGCCAGATAGCGAATTGCTTCCGTTTGATTACTTTGCTCAGTGAGCCCCATTAATGGAGCATTGAAAAATTCCGGAAACAGAATAAAGTCACTTTTATAGTCAGACACCGTATCAACAAAATATTCCACCTGCTTGAGCAGTTCTTCCACAGACTCAACACAGCGCATTTGCCACTGTACAGCACCGACACGCACAATTGATTTAGTCGACTCAAGTACCGTATCAGTGGGCTCAAACATAATATTATTCCACTCTAGTAAAGTGGCATAACCAACGGATTCCTGATCTTCAGGAAGATACTTTTTAAGTAAACGTTTAACTTGAAAATCATTAGATAGCTGAAAGCTTAGAATCGGATCGTAAAGCTCTTTGTGGTCAACTTTTTCGATGTACTCCATCGGAGACATCTCTGCACTGTGATTGTAATATCGCGGAATTCGCCCACCCGCTAAAATAGCGCGTAAGTTATACTGACGGCACAGCTCTTTTCGTGCATCGTATAAACGTCTGCCAAGTCGCATCCCTCGATGAGTCGATGAAATAACCACATCCAAACCATAAAGTGCATCACCCTCAGGGTCACTAAATACTCGGTCGTGACCATCAACAATGTCTTCGTAGGTATGAGGGTTAGAAAAGCGCGCGTAATCTACCTGCACACTCAAGGCGATGCCCACCAAGACACCATCATCGACGATGCCTATTTGCCCTTCCGGAAACTGGTCTATCAGCCTAAAAATAGTGTGGCTAGGCCAAGCCCCACCAAGCCCTGGATAGGCTTGATCCATCAGAGTTTTGATTTGTGGATACTGTTCTTTAGTGAGATTACAGATCGCTAAATGCGTTTTTTCCGCCGGCATAGATACTCCTTTTTTAGGCACGAGAGAATAATCACAGCAAACATTGAGTCAGAATGTTTCTTGATTTGCTTTAACTAGAGTGGCATCAATTGCAAACTCTGCCAAGCCCTAAGCTTAGCAAACTCGATGTGAACAAACGCTTAGCCTCATTCATAAACAGAACCTACCTAAGTTTACAAAGCAAAAGCGAGCAATTATAAACCTGCATTGTTCAGCTTTTAATCTATAATTATGCTACTTCCATGTGTATTAGAGGTTGGATTGATCAAACATTTATTAAAACAATCAAAGCAATCTGGCTTAGAAGAAATTGAACACGTTAAATTTCTGATTATTTCCAAAATCGCATACTTTGCGCTAATTGTTCATGCTTTGCTGATCCCCGCATTTGCCCACATAGGGGCGAACATGCTTGCGTTAGTTAATATTTTGAGCGTGTTTGCTTGGGCCAGCGGTATCTTCTTAATTAAGCAAGGACTGACTTCGCTAGCACTCAGAGTATTTTGTCTAGAAGTAATTATTCATGCAGTGATTGTCTGCGCCACCCTAGGCTTAGGTGCAGGCTTTCAATTTTACTTGTGGACAGTGTCTTGTATTTTAATGATCGATTATCAATTAACCTTTAAACGCGCTGCTTTTTATAGCCTAATGATGATTGCGACATTCGCCCTGCTGTATGTATTTTTTGCAGATGTTCAGTACAGTTTTGCTTACCCTGAACTCCTCCCACACGTGAATGTGATCAACATCATTATTGCTGGCTTACCTATGGTCTACGGCATGGGTCTAATTAGAGAAATCACCTTGTCACAACGGGTTGAGTTAACCGACATGGCCGCTCGCGACCCACTCACTAAACTCTATAACCGCCGTTTTGCAAAAAAGCTGATTACTGCTGCACATCAAAAAAGCATCGAGCTTGAGAGCAACCTTTGCATTGTTATGGCTGACATCGATAAATTTAAAAATATTAATGACAATTACGGCCACGAAAAAGGTGATACGGTGCTCATTAATGTCGCAAGGCTCATTCGCCAATTTATTGATGATGACGATATTGCGGTGCGTTGGGGGGGTGAAGAGTTTTTAATTTTATTAACCAATACAGATGCAAAACAAGCCTTTGCAAAAATTGAAGCGCTACGTTTAAAAATCGCCGAATTAGAGGCGCATCACGAGTTTCCTGATCTCAATGTCACCATGAGTTTTGGGCTTATTGAATGGCAACCGCTCGCTTCAATAGAAAAAATGCTACAGCACGCCGATGAGGCGCTGTATAAAAGTAAGCATGCAGGGCGCAACCAAACAACCGTTGCCAAAGGCCAACACCCTGCTTTTAAAGATGCTGATGCGGTTAATTAACCGCATCGATAGTGATACTGTGGGCAATCTCTTGTGGCAATAATGGCGTTAAACCATTACTGACATAATCATTAAATCCTGCGCGGTAAAACTCTGACAATGGGTGCCCCGACTGCCCTCCCGGAATAGCCATAATTGCTTTATCTAAGTGCCCAGGTTGGACAATAAAGCGCTGCGAAGCACCAAAGCTACGTCCTTGCACCGAAGGCATAAAGGTATCACCAAATCCTGGCGCTGTTGGCATATTCAGTAAGCTTTTCAATGCGGGTATTTGCTTGGCAAATGGGTGCTCAATCACTAATTCGTTAACCTTGCCCCACTCCCAGCTGTGCGGGTTGTTACCGTATTGCTCGGTTAGTTTAGTGATAACGCGATCAAAGGCTCCTATCATTTGCTGTTGCCAGTTTGCATACTCAGGGTTTAACCATGCCTGAGGCTGGGCTTCGATAAGCTGCCAAACTGCGGGCTCTAAGTCTCGTTTTATCGGTTTTAAGCTACTATCGAGAGCTTTTAGCTTATTCTCTAACGGGCTAAATAAGCCATTAATCACTTCACTGCGGTAGCGTTTTACTAAGGTGTAGCCAATTGAGTCGCTACAAGCACACGCCTGCCAATTATTTAGCTCTTTTAAATACAGCGCATATTTATCGCCTGCAGTGCTAAGCTGTTTGACCAGCAGTTTATGCCAAGCCGTTAAGAAACGCGCTTCGTTATCATGTTGTATGTCGTAAAAATCGTGTTCGTTAAACTGCTGCTTTTCAAATAGGCGATCGCGAATTTGTGCCGAGCGAGCCCCCATTGCATAACCACCATTACCAAAGCGCTGATCATCCTCTGCTGAAACGACTCGTGAGTTGCCTGTCCATAATCGGCCACTTTCTGGATTTTTGACAAATGGACGCTGCGTTTCGTTATCATGCCATGCTGCAGGATACGCTTGCTCTGAAACAGCTAATTGATGCGGAACTTTACGGGCAGGCACAGCCCCCATATTCTTCCAAGCTGCATTACCTTTATCATCAACGACCATTAAATTTTGTACAGGAATTCCCACCTCAGAAGCAAGTGCTAATGCATCGTCAACAGTGTTTGCTTGCTCAAGTTTAAGTAATTCCATATCAACCGCATACTCATGGTGAGCAACCCAACTTAGCGCATAAGGTTTGCCGTTAATTTCTTTAACCGGGCCGTACTCGCTCATGGTTAAAGCGTAATTTTCGCTGTTGCCGTCATTGAGTAAAATTGGTTCATCTATTTGCCAGGTTTTCTCTTTACTCTCAAGTGCGACCCAATCCGCTGTATCTAAATAACCGTTAGTGAATCCCCACGCAATTTTATTATTGGTCCCAACAACAATGGCAGGAGCGCCTGGTAAAGACACACCAGTGATTTGTTGCATTTCGCCATTGAGAGGGTAATTAAGCTGAGCACGGTACCAAATGATTGGCACTGCAAATGATAAGTGCATATCGTCAGACAGCATGGCTGCACCGGTTTCAGTTAGCTGCCCAGTTACAGCCCAGTTATTACTGCCAAGTTCTTTTCGGTCGGCAATCTCTGTCATAGCCCATTGAGCGTCTTTAAGATGAGGAATACCGCCGTCATAAGGCGCTAATTGGCTGTTATCGAGTGCAGCTTGATAGAGGCTAGGCTGCGTAATAAAGTCAACCATCTCCTTGCCATATAAATCTTCGATTTCGATCAATGCTTTGTCACGCTGAAACGTCGTCGATTGCAAATCAAGGTACATGCTAAAAATGATTAGCAAGCTGTCTTCACTTTGCCAAGGCTTGGCTTCAGCGCCAGTGAGTAAATACTCAAAACTATCATAGCCAACTTGTGCATGGCCTTCATTGACCCCATTCGCATACGCTTTTAATAGCGCTTTATCTTTAGCGGGTAACTGTGCAACCGCAATCTGACTACGTTTACGCAACTGATGAAAGCGCATTTTTTTATCAAGCCCTATAGCAGCTTTACCAAATAGCTCGCTGAGTTCGCCAGCAGCATTGCGGCGCAGTAAATCCATCTGAAAGAATCGGTCCTGACCATGCGCAAAGCCTAATGCATAGGCCGCATCTAAACGGTTTTCGGCATGAATAACAGCTTGCCCCAACGTATCTCGCTCGATCTTGACAGACTGCGCAATAGCGCCACTTTTACCACGGCCATCAAGTGCCGGTAAACTTAAGTTTAATACGCCATAAACAAGCCCGGTTGCGAGTAACACCACCACGAACAAACCTATGAGTAACCATTTGATTATCTTAAACATGCCAATTATCCTTGCGCTAAAGTAACACTGTATACCCAAACCACCTCAAGATGCAGAATTCAGCGCTTCACAGGTGCTTAATATCAAGGCGTTACTTTGCAACAATGGTAGTCCCTTTTAAGAAGTAACAACGATGAGAGTAAGTGCCTGTGATGCGCCCAACGGGTTGGTTTAAAAGCGATTTATACTGCGTTATTGATTTGAACAATAGAACCACTATTACTTGCAATCAATGCCTTGCCTAAATCGCTTTTAATTCCAACTGAAACTCGCACCTTGAGGTGGTTTGGGTATATTAACCTGAGTTTTGTGAAAGAATAGTGTTGCGATACAAATAATTGCAATTAGTACTCTTAGTCTACTGTTCATTGTTAATTACCACAGAAATTGTCTATAGTAGGTAGAAAGTATAAAACCCGATATTTCTCATGCCGCTAGCCACCGAAACAGATAATAAAAAGCTGCAAAAACTGAAGCTAGCCTTCTGGGTTTCACTCGCCTGTGTGGTGGTAATTGGCTTCGTCATCGACCAAATTAATTACAGCCGTGAGAAAGATGCTTTTCGGGCGCAGGAGCTTGCAAAAATCAGCGCCTATCGTGCAGAGCTCGAAGCCACCTTAGTATCTAACATTCAACTTGTTAGGGGCCTTGCCGTTGCCGTTGCTGCCGAACCCAATTTAGACCAAGCTCGCTATGAGCAAATAGCCGCGCCCTTATTCGCAACCTCTTCAGAACTTAGAAACATCGGTGCAGCACCGGATATGATTATCCAGATGACTTATCCTCTCGCAGGCAACGAAAAATCCATCGGGCTAAACTTTTTAGAAAATCCAGCACAGCGTGATGATGCGATTAGAGCTCGAGATGAAAATCGTATTGTTATGGCAGGCCCTTTGGAGCTTGTACAAGGAGGCCAAGCGCTGATAGCAAGAATGCCGGTGTTCATTCCTCCTGAGAACACTTTTTGGGGGCTCCTCTCGGTCGTACTCGATGTAAATAAAATCTATAGCAATTCGGGGTTGATTGCGCTTAGCCAGCATTATGATGTTGCACTGCAAGGCCGTGGTGGTCGCGGTTTACAAGGCGATTTTTTCTATGGCTCAGAAGATATACTTAACACAAAACCTCTGAGCTTTACGATA
This sequence comes from Pseudoalteromonas sp. T1lg21, assembly GCF_002964625.1. NCBI lineage: Bacteria > Pseudomonadati > Pseudomonadota > Gammaproteobacteria > Alteromonadales > Pseudoalteromonadaceae > Pseudoalteromonas > Pseudoalteromonas sp. T1lg21. Next base: position 47,084 of record NZ_PQBX01000066.1, on the reverse strand, counting down.
AACCTGCCCGGTGGTGAGTGGCGCATGTATGCCTCGCCAAAATCTGGCTGGCAGCCACCAAGCTCTGCTGTTTGGCCTCTAAGATTCGCCATTATTTTGTTCTGCATTTTGTTTGCTTGTGCTTCACTATTCTTTTTGCGCATGGTTGAAAGGCAGTACAAAAGCGAACGCATGTTAGAAACCATGAGTAGCCTTGCCAAAGTGGGTGCATGGTCATTTAACCTTGAAACAAAAACCGTGTATTGGTCAGATATGACCAAGCAAATATTTAAGTTTCCACTGAATGTTCAACCTGAGTGGCCTGCTAACTTTACCCATTTCAAAGCTGGCGAAAGCCGCGATAAAATTCGCCGTTTGAACGAGCGCGCAATCAAGTATGGTGAAAGTTTTGAAACACAAGTTGAGATCATCACTGCAGAAGGTGATGAAATTTGGGTGCTGCTACATGGTGAAGCCGAACACAAAAATGGTCGTTGTATAAAACTTTTTGGCTCACTGCAAAATATTGATACCCGTAAACGTGTTGAGCTCGAAAATAACAAAATCGCCTTACATAACGAGATTTTAGCGTCTCTCACCGTCAATGATGCGGTACTGACAGGTAATCTTAACCTCTCCAAGCATGTTATTGTGCAAGCCATTTGTCATGCATTTGATATAGATCGCGCCAGTATCTGGCTATTCAGTGACGATCGACAATCGCTCAACACCTTTGCCATTCACGATCAGAGCCAACCCGAATTTAATGAAGCCATATCGTTGCAACAAATTGAATTTCAAAACTATTTTGATGCCATTAATAATCACGCAGTAATTAATGCCAGCGATGCCCAGCAACACCCTCTGACAAGTGATCTTCGTAGCAATTACCTAGATTGGTTTAATATACGCTCAATGTTAACGGTGATTATTCCCACAGGGAGTAAAAGCATGGGGGTGGTGTGCGCTGAAAAATGCTTTACACGTAGGCATTGGAGTAAAAATGAAGAAAGCTTTTTAATTGCCGTTGCCGCACTCATTGGTAGTTTGCATGCCAGCCAACGTCGTATAGAGACCGAACAACAACTCGTTCAAGCAAAAGAAGCTGCAGAACAAGCCGTAAAAGCCAAAAGTGAATTTTTAGCGAGTATGAGTCATGAGATCCGCACCCCGATGAATGGCGTGATCGGCATGCTCAATATCATTAAACAAAGCAAGCTAGATAGCCAACAAAACCACCATCTTGAACTTGCGCAATCATCAGCAGAGTCTTTACTGCATATCATTAATGATATTTTAGATTTCTCTAAAATTGAGGCTGGTAAACTCGATATTGAAAATGTCAGCTTCAACGTGTCTAAATTACTAGGCGACACAATCGAATCGTTTGCTATTAAGGCTGAACAGAACAATACCAAACTACTGCTTGATACAACGAATCTTCATCACGGGTTTATTATCAGTGACCCCAATCGGATTAGGCAAATCATCAATAACCTAGTGAGCAATGCGGTTAAATTCACAAAAGATGGTGAGATAATTGTTATCGCCAAGCTCGAAACTAGCAATGAAGAATTATTCTTGAACTGCTCTGTTATTGATTCGGGAGTGGGCATTAAACCTGAAAAACAAGCCACTTTATTTGACTCATTCACGCAAGCAGATGCCTCTACCACCCGTCAATACGGCGGTACGGGGCTTGGCCTTGCAATTGTAAAACAGCTTTGTCAGTTGATGGCTGGAGATGTCAGTGTTGTTAGCTCATACGGAGAAGGCAGCACCTTTAATTTCTCAGTAAAGGTTAAACGTGATCACACGAAACATGCGCCAGAGCCAAGTCATATTATTGATAAAAAACATATCTTAATTGCTGATAGCTGTAAGCTCAGCAGCAATATCGCCAAAAAGCAATTGCAGTTGTGGGGAGCTGAGGTAGAAACTTACAGCGATATGCCAAGCTTATTAAATCGCGCAGCCATGCCTGATAATAAGGGCTGCGATGCAATTCTAATAGATTATAAGTTTTATAACAGTGCTACTAAAGAATTGCAGAAAGAGTTCTTAAACTATTTCAATGCCACCAGCTGCAAGCGTATTTTAATGGCGCCTATGAGCCTGACAGAAAAACAAACAAGACAAACCTTAAAAGTTGAGAGTATTATCTTTAAACCATTAACGCAGTCTGATTTATTTAATGCTCTTGCGAACGACAAGTACATTGAACAGCAGCAGGTTAATAAAGAAACCCTAATTACCAAAGTGATGACAAACAGCGGTAGCGCTGAGTCGCAAGTGTTGCTGGTTGAAGATAATAAAGTAAATCAGATGGTGGCAGGTTCGTTGCTAAAACAAGCAGGCATTAGTTTTGATATTGCCGAAAATGGCCTTGAAGCGATTGCAAAACTTTCAAGCCGAGAACAAAGTCCTTATCAATTAGTGTTAATGGATTGCCAAATGCCAGAAATGGATGGTTACCAAGCAACACGAGCCATTCGGGCAGGTGAAGCAGGCGCAGCTCATCAGGGAGTTAATATCGTCGCACTCACTGCAAATGCGATGCAAGGTGACAAAGAGCGTTGTTTAAACGCAGGTATGAACGACTATGTTACCAAACCCCTAAAATTTGACTCGCTCAATAAAAAGTTAACAGTGTGGCTAACCACTGAAGAATAAAGAAAGAGAGTAAAACCATGCAATTATCATCAATTCAACAACGTGTTATTGGCTGTTTACTCGAAAAGCAAAGTACAACACCCGAACATTATCCATTATCTTTAAACTCACTGACTAATGCATGTAATCAAAAATCTAACCGTGAGCCAGTATTGTCTCTCACTGAAGCGCAAGTCCAAGATACACTCGATGAGCTTGTTGCATCACGCTTAGTGACGGTTGATGAAGGGCTATCAGGTCGTGTAAATAAATACGCTCACCGCTTTTGTAATACCGAATTTGGCAGTTTGCAATTTACTGAGCAGCAACGAGCCATAATTTGTTTGTTACTGTTACGTGGCCCGCAAACACCAGGCGAACTGAGAACTCGCAGCAACCGCCTCGCTGAGTTCAGTAACGTCAATGAAGTCGAAGCCGCATTAAATGCACTTATAGAGCAAGAACATGTTGCGCGCTTAGCACGAGAGCCAGGCAAGCGAGAGAGCCGCTACATGCACTTATTTGTTGACCCAGACAGCATTACTGAAGACATGGCAAGTAACGAGCCGATGCAGGATAACAGTAGTGAAGTGCAACAATTACGAAGCGAAATCGAAGATCTTAAGCAGCAAATTAACGCAATAAAAGCGCATTTAGGTCTTTAATAAAAACTGCGCCCGTAACATAATGTACTAAACGCTGACAACCACAACGAAAAATAGGAGCTCTACCATGCGTGCCGACATTCTGGCGGAAATGAAAGTCCAACCAACTATTGATGTAAAAGCGGAAATCACCCGTCGCGTTAACTTTCTTAAAAGCCGACTTATTGCTGCGCACTCTCGCTCACTTGTATTAGGGATCAGTGGCGGTGTTGACTCATCAACCTGCGGCCGTTTATGCCAATTAGCGGTGGATGAATTAAACCAAGAACATAACACCAACGAATATCAATTTATTGCTGTGCGCTTACCTTACGGCGTACAAGCAGACGAAGACGAAGCACAACTAGCCGTTGATTTTATTCAACCGAGTAAACGTATGACGGTTAACATCAAAGCGGCTGTCGATGGCATGCATGAACAAGCAATGGCCGCGGTTGTTGGTGGTGGCGCCGAATTGCCAGAACAAGCTAAAATCGACTTTATCAAAGGTAATGTAAAAGCACGCCAGCGCATGGTTGCGCAGTATGAAATTGCCGGCTTTTGCCAAGGGTTAGTTGTTGGTACCGATCACAGCGCTGAGAACATCACTGGTTTTTACACAAAATTTGGTGATGGAGCATGTGACCTAGCACCATTATTTGGTTTATCAAAACGTCAAGTTCGTGCACTTGCTGAGCACTTAGGTGCGCCAGCAGTACTTGTGCATAAAGCCCCGACTGCCGATTTAGAATGTGATCGCCCAGGCCTGACTGACGAAGAAGCGCTTGGCCTCACTTACGATCAAATTGATGATTTCTTAGAAGGTAAAGACGTTAGTAGTGAAGTTGAAGAAAAGCTGACTGGCATTTACTTACGTACTCAGCATAAGCGCCAAGCGATCCCAACTGTTTACGATGCGCTTTAAACAACACTCAGCAATTCATAAATCGTAAACGACACCTCGAGGGCAATGAGTAGCAATAAAAAGCTAATGAGTTGCCCACTTTTCACTTTTGCACACACATAAGCACCAAGCGGTGCGCCAAGCACCACAACAGGAATTGCAGCTAATAAGTAGGCTTGAATTTGTGAGTTAATTGTCTCGAGATAAAAATAATTCACGACACTTGCAACGACAGACGTCACAGCCATAATGATCACCGTAGTTGCCGTTGCACGTTGAATATTCGCGTTATATGCAATAACTAACAGCGCAAAAATAGCAATATCGGCGCCCGACCCTACCAAGCCTGATGCAACACCACCCAACATAGCAATCAACGCGACCCGCGTTTTATTCACAGTAATCTTTGTTTGGCTACAAATATGCTGAGCTCGGCGATAAATACGCCACGCTAAGGTCAACGCAAAACATAATAATAGTGCGCTAAAGACCCCTTTCACCGCTAACCTTGGTAAATGTTCAGCAATGAACAATAAACTAAATACAGCGCCTAAAATAGCCATTGGCGTCGCGATTAACACCACTTGTTTGTAGTAAGGGATACGGCTAAAAATAATTGTTAAGGCTGCTGCTGTCATACCAAAGCTTTGGATAGCAAGAGAGAACACTTTCGCTGTCGCAGGTTCAATTGCTAATAGTTTGGTCATTACCGGAAACGCTACCGCACCGCCTCCTAGAGCCGTGCCACCAGCGACAAATGAGCCAATGGCCATCGTTGCAGCAATACTCAATTGCGCCACAAAATTACTCACCGCATTAGCAGGCCCTTGCGAAAGCAATAAAGTACTGTAAACAGCGATAATAAATAGCCATGGCACAGTTCGTAGCCAGCTAAATGATTTTATGACAGCAAACATAGTGAAAAAGAAAAGCATCAAGTATGGCTATTATGCCTGAGACAGAAAACCGAGCAACTGATCTATGTTTGACAGTATCGCGTAGAAAGTTTGGCAACATGATTGCAGTAAAGATGAAATAGTTCTGTAATTTGGTTTATAGTTGTTACAGTTATAGCCATTAAATACATTACATTTCGTATTAAAAATCTAAGGTTTTATATTAGTTTATGTCATCGCCCATATTAATTACTGGCGCAGGCCAACGTATTGGACTCGCTCTGGCCGAGCACTTTTTAGCGCAAGGGCAAGAAATCATAGTCACTTATCGTACCCGCCATGCAGCTATAGATGTGCTTGCAGGTAAAGGTGCTACTTGTCTTCATGCCGATTTTAACAGTGACCAAGCTATCGGGCATTTTATCGAAGAATTAAAAACCCATACCAACCAGCTCAAAGCAATTATCCATAATGCGTCTAGCTGGGATTGTGAGGAAAATAACCACGATTACGCAGACCTGTTTGATAACATGATGCGTATTCACGCCAAAGCGCCTTATTTAATTAATCTAGCAGCTTCTGATTTGTTACTGCATTATCAGCAAAACAGTGGCCAAGCCGCAGATATTATTCACCTAACCGATTATGTGGTTGAAAAAGGCAGCCCTAAGCACCTTGCTTATGCAGCAAGTAAAGCGGCGCTTGATAATTTAACCAAGTCGTTTGCTGCTAAATTTGCACCAGCCATTAAAGTGAATGCTATCGCTCCCTCGCTTATCATTTTTAACGAGCACGATAGCGACGAATACAAAGCAAAAACATTAAAGAAATCGCTAATGGGCATTGAGCCCGGCTGCGCCGAGATTATTAACAGCGTAGAACTATTACTAAACAGTCACTACATCACAGGTCGCTCTATGCCTGTTGATGGTGGCAGACATTTAAAATAACGAATTACTGAGAAAGCTATGCACGATGATTTAAAAAACAGTTACCAACAAATAATTAGCGCAGTGGGTGAAGATCCTGCTCGTGAAGGATTACTCGACACACCAAAACGCGCAGCAAAAGCGATGGAATATCTAACTAAGGGTTATCGTCAAACGTTAGACGAGATCACCAATAATGCGGTATTCACTTCAGATGCCGATGATATGGTATTGATCCAAGACATTGAGCTTTACTCTATGTGTGAGCATCACTTGCTGCCATTTGTTGGCCGCTGTCATATCGCTTATATCCCTAACGGCAAAGTACTTGGTTTATCTAAGTTTGCGCGAATTGTTGACATGTATGCGCGTCGTTTCCAAATTCAAGAACAATTAACCCATCAAATTGCTAAAGCAGTTGAAGAAGTAACTGGCGCGAAAGGTGTTGGCGTAATCGTTGAAGCAAAACACATGTGTATGATGATGCGCGGCGTTGAAAAGCAAAACTCAAGCATGCGTACATCGGTTATGTTAGGTAACTTCAGAGCCGATCCAAAAACCCGTAACGAGTTTTTACAACTAGTTAGAGGGTAATGATGGCCAACGCAATTATTAATGTTACTAACCTCAGGCTACGAACCTTTATAGGTTTTAACCCTGAGGAACGTGAGAAAAAGCAAGATGTAGTGATTAATTTAGAAATTCACTACCCCGCTGATCAAGCTTGTGAGACTGACGCAGTCGATAAAGCACTAAACTACAAGACCATCACCAAAGAAGTGATCAGCCTTGTCGAAGAAGGCCACTTTTTGCTGTTAGAAAAATTGGTTGCTGAAATTTTAGCAATTTGCCACCAGCATCAAAGTGTTCACTATGCCAAAGTACGCGTCGATAAACCTCATGCGCTGCGCTTTGCTGATTCAGTATCACTGACCCTTGATTGGCAAAAAAGTTAAAATAACTTTTCTAGCCCTACTGCAAAGGCAAGCACAGCTAAATAACGTGCGCCTTTGCCTAGGGTCACGAGTAACAAAAAGATTGAAAACTTAACCCTAAAAATTCCGCCAACAACCGTTAAAGGGTCGCCGACAATAGGCAGCCAAGCAAACAACAAACTGTAAACACCGTACTTATTAAATTGCTGTTCGGCTTTGTCTATCGAGTTTTGTGAAACAGGAAACCATTTACGGTCTTTAAATCGCATAACCTGCGTGCCCAGCCAATAATTCACACAACTCCCAAGTACATTGCCCACGGTTGCACTTAGCCATAACAACCAAAGTAGATAGTCACCACTGGCTATCATAGCTGTCATCACTAATTCTGAAGAGCTAGGTAATAAGGTTGCGGAAATAAACGCGCTGAGAAATAACGATAAGTAGGCCATAAACATCACATAAAAAAGCTCAGCAAATGGCTGAGCTTTTAGTATATGGCAATCAGCTTACTTTATAAATTCTATCGCCATTGGGTAGTTCACTTCTTTACCATCGTTGGCTTTAATCGCCGATACGACCACCATAATCAATGAGAATAGCGCAACCAATGGCAACAGAATGACACCAACGACAACAAACATCAGCATAAAGCAGACAATGTAGGCGATCATCATGGTTAATTGAAAGTTTAATGACTTGCGTCCATGCTCAGCTACAAGTGGCATTTCTTCTTTTTTTACAAGCCAAACAATCAAAGGTCCAATCACTGAGCCGAACGGGAAAAGCAACCCGGCTAAGGCACTTAAGTGACAAAACATTGCCCATGTGCGCTGCTCTTTATCTGCCACAATTATTTCAACTTTTTGATTATCATCCATTTTAAATTCCTTGTTATGGGTCTGTTTGTCTCTCTACTATAAACTGTAATGACCTTTTACCCTAGCTAAATTGGTTAAATTTAATACTCCAAACCAACACTAAAGACTGTAATCAACGTTGTGATAAAAATGTGATAACTTCGTGAGGGTTTCTGGATATTGCTATTCGATACTGGTTTTGAATCATCAAAAACAGGAATCTCACATGAAAGCTTTACCTTTAACTTTATTCGCTGCATGCGCAGTAACTAGCCTTGCAAGCCAAGCTGCTGAGCTTGATATAAAACTAACTAACCTCACGCAAGGTTTACACTTTACCCCTATTCTCATTACGGCTCATAACAGTGACAGCAAACTTTTCAGCGTTGCTATGCCTGCTTCTACAGCCCTACAAACTATGGCTGAAGGTGGCAATCTCGAGCCATTAATGACTGAAGCTACAGCCGCAAACAGTGACATGGTTGCCAACCCAGCTGAAGGTTTATTAGCCCCAGCAAGCTCAACGATGGCGAGCTTATCCACCAAGGATGGCAATAACTACTTATCTCTAACAGCCATGCTACTGCCTACCAATGATGGCTTTGTAGGTTTAGATAGTTGGATGATCCCAACAGAAGCTGGTACCTACACTGTTTATCTCAATGCCTATGATGCGGGCACCGAAGCCAATGATGAGCTTGTTGTTGAAGGCTCAGGCATGCCGGGCACGCCAGGTATTCCTGCTGCACCGGGTGGCAATGCGGGTATGAATGGCAGCGGCGTCACCAGTAGCGAAACGAATATGATGGTGCATATTCATCCGGGTAACTTAGGCGACGACGATTTAGAAGCGGGGATAAGTGACCTCGATAACACCGTACACAGATGGTTAAACCCAGTTGCGATGCTAACAGTTACGGTTAAATAGGAGGTTATTATGCGCTTTTCAAAAAGCTTAATTATCCTCGCATTGAGTGCCAGCCTTGCGGCCTGTGGGGATTCAGATAATAACGAGGTGGAAGTAACAGATCCTGTAATGCCCGTTATGAGCTATGAATTTACAGTACAAGTTACGAATTTAACCAATGCCCAACCATTGTCACCGATTGCAGCCATTGCTCACTCTGAGGGTATGCTTTGGCAAATAGGTGAACCAGCTTCTGCTGCGCTCGAATTAATGGCTGAAGGAGGAGATAACAGTGAATTATTAGCAACTGATTTTGCTATGGCCTCAAGCTCAGCTGAGAGTCCACTCCCTCCAGGTGAGCAAGTCACTTTAATGCTGAGTACTGAGCAGCTTGATTCATTAAAAATCAGCTTAGCGACCATGTTGGTGAATACAAATGACGCGTTTACCGGTCTTAATGCAATAGACGTGTCTTCGTTAGCGGTTAATGAGTCACTGTCTCGCACTAGTTTTGCCTATGATGCAGGCACAGAGGCTAACTCTGAAGCACAAGGCACGATCCCAGGCCCTGCCGACTCAGGCGAAGGCTACAACGAAATGCGTGACGATATTAACCGTGTTGCAATGCACCCAGGTGTGGTTAGTCAAGATGATGGCCTGACAAACTCAGTGCTCACCAACCAGCATAAGTTTGATAACCCGGTTGCTCGGATCACGATAACGCGGACGCAATAATAATCGCACTCCTTACACAGAAGGTCATAAGGATGTGCCTCTGTGATTTGGAGTGAGCCATGCGCCAAGAAAAATTATTAATCGTCGAAGATGATAGAGCAATCCGCCAACTTATCAGCACACAATTGCACTGCCTAAACTTACATATTGATGAAGCCTCGAGCGCAGAAACTGCAATAAAGAAGCTTGCCAGCTCAAGTTATGGCTTAGTACTGCTTGATATTAACCTGCCACAAATGGATGGCTTGAGCTTATGTCGCAAAATTAAAGAGCACTACCCAAGTATTGCCGTTATTTTACTGACCGCACTCAGTAGCGATATGGACAGAGTGATTGGTCTGGAAATGGGCGCTGATGATTACATTTGCAAGCCGTTCTTCGCTAGAGAGTTACAAGCACGAATAAAAACGCAATTACGGCATAGGTCACAACTTATAGCAGCTCAATCACACCATGAAGATAGCGCTCAAGCGGCAATTCAACTTGGAGAGCTACACATTGAATTTGCCAGCCACCAAGCATTTTTAGCTGACCAAGCAATTAACTTAACCGCCACCGAATTTGATTTACTGGTCTACTTTGCCAAACACCCAAACCATGTTTTTAGCCGCCAACAGTTACTTGACCAAGTATGGGGTTATCAACACAGCGGCTACGAGCATACGGTTAATTCCCATATAAACCGTTTACGCAGTAAGTTTGAGCAACATCACTCAGCCAATTTTATCGAAACAGTTTGGGGTGTAGGCTATAAATTAAACCCCGGTCAATTGAGTGCAAACTAATGAAATCAATGACGCTTTATCAAAAACTCGCTTGGTCATTAGTGCTTATTTTTAGCCTGTTGTGCGCACTGGTTTTAAATTGGAGTAAGCAATTAGAGCAAAGCTCGGTACACCATGCTCAGCAAAATTTGCACCTCCAATTAGCCGAACATTTAGTGCATGATAACCCACTGATCCAGCAAGGTGTGTATGACTATAAGGCACTAGAAAACTTATTTCACACGCTGATGATACTTGGTCCTGCATTTGAGTTTTATTTTGTAGACCCAGAAGGTCATTTACTGACTTATTCAGCTAAACCAGGGCAAGTCGTGAGGCAACAAATAAACTTAAGCCCAATGCAGCAGCTACTCGACAACCCCACTGCCACGCCAATTTATGGTGACGATCCACGTAGCAAGGATGGCGTAAAAATTTTTTCGACCGCACCAGTTTATAATCAGCAACAACTGCAAGGCTATTTGTACGTGATAATTGGCGGGCAAGCTTACGATACAACCCTTAAAAACATTAAAGCCAATGATAACCTTTGGCTTGCCGCAATGTGGTTTATAGCCGCCTTAGTTGCGCTCTTTATTGCGATGTTGCTGTTATTTCGGTTTTTCACCTTACCGCTCAAAAAACTCAATAAAGAGCTTAATAAAATAGAAGCGGCTAACTACAGCCTAACCAAAATGTCATTGGACTCTAGCTACACAGCTGATAATGAAATTGGCAATTTAAGCAAAGGCGTCAATGCCATGCTGGCGCGTATCGATGAGCAGTTTCAGTCATTACAGCACGCTGATAGACAACGCCGTGAGTTGCTCACTCATTTATCACACGATTTACGTACGCCGCTCTCTTCACTGCACGGCTTTCTGGAGGTGATCAATAAACCGGATAGCCACTTAAACGAGCCCGAACAACGTCATTATCTCAACCTTGCAATGGATAACTGCCAGCAACTAAAACAGCTGATTGAACAAATTTTTGAGCTGGCTAATTTAGAGTGCGGCCAAGTGAAAATACAATCCGAGACCTTTAATTTGGGCGAGTTGATTTATGATTGTGTGGCAAAGCTTGCTCTAACAGCGCAATCAGCAGGTATTTCGCTCAAGGTTATTCCCGAAATTTGCGATTTTACCGTGACAGCAGATATTGCAAAATTAGAGCGGGTGCTTACAAACTTAATCGAAAATGCCATTCGGCACACCCCAAATGGCGGTGAAATAGCCGTTAAAGTTAGCCAGCAAAGTGATCAGTTATACGTGGCAGTGTCTGATACCGGGGTTGGTATTCATGAGGATGAACTCAATGCGATTTTCGAACCTCATTATCAAGCACGTAATAGTATAAAACGAGGCTCAACAGGCTTGGGACTTGCTATTTGTAAGCAACTGCTCACCCTAATGGATAGTGAAATAAACGTAAAAAGTACCCTAGGAAAAGGCAGTGAATTTCGTTTTAATTTAGCAATGCAGGCATCCGCTTAATCACGGATGCCTGTGTTGTTATTATTTTTCGATACCCGCTAAATCGAGCATAAAGGCGTAATATAAAGCGGTATCTTGCAAGCTTTTAAAGCGCCCAGAAGCACCACCGTGCCCTGCTTCCATGTCGGTTTTGAACAGCAGCAAGTTATCATCGGTTTTATATTCACGTAGCTTAGCAACCCATTTTGCAGGCTCAAAATACTGAACTTGAGAGTCGTGTAAGCCGGTGGTGACTAACATATTTGGGTAAGCCTGCTTCTTAACTTGGTCATACGGCGAATATGACAGCATGTAATCGTAATAGACTTTATCATTCGGGTTGCCCCACTCGTCATACTCATTCGTTGTCAGTGGTAAGCTGGCATCTAACATGGTCGTGACTACATCAACAAAAGGCACTGCTGCAATCACCCCTTTATAAAGATCAGGCGCTTGATTCACAACAGCCCCCATTAGTAAGCCACCTGCACTGCCACCCATGGCAAAGATATTATCCTTATCACCATACTTTTGAGCTGCTAATGATTTAGTCACATCAACAAAGTCATTAAAGGTGTTTTGTTTTTTCAGCAACTTGCCGTCTTCGTACCAAGGACGACCCAGCATTTGTGAGCCACGGATATGCGCAATCGCAAACACAAAACCACGATCAAGTAAGCTTAATCGAGAGCTAGAAAAGCTCGGATCCATGGTCGCACCATACGAACCATAACCATATTGCATAAGCGGATTCGAGCCGTCTTTTTTGAACTTGTCTTTACGATAAACAAGGCTCACAGGAACATCGACACCATCTCGGGTGGTCACGTAAACTCGCTCAGAGGCATAATTGTCAGGATTAAAATCACCTAACACTTTACGCTGTTTAAGCAGGGTTTTTTCGCCACTTTCTAGGTTGATATCGTAGCTGCTGCCTGGCGTCGTCATACTTGAATAGTAAACACGTAAGTTAGGGTTATCTAACTCACCATTACCATAACTAAAGACCATATAAGTTGGGTCATTAAACGCTACGACTTGCTCTTGTTGGTTACGAAGGTCACGAATAGTGATACGGGTTTGCCCCATTTCTCGCTCTTCGTATACCAAATGATTGTTAAATAACTCGATGCCTTCAAGCTTTACGTTATCACGACCAGCAATTAGCGTTTGCCATTGCGCTTTATCATGCGCTTTATCGCGGTGCACTTTCATAAGTTGAAAGTTAACTGCATTTAAATTAGTAACGATGTAATACCAATCGCCTAACTTTTTGATGTCATATTCAAGCCCTGCTTCGCGTTCAATAAAACGTTTTGGCATTGCTTTGACATCATTTGCATCAATAACCGAGACGCCCGATGCACTGGTGCTACCATGACTAATATAGATCTCTTGTTGGTCTTTACTCTTGTAAATACTGGTGTAGTAACTGGTGTTTTTCTCTTCGTAAACGAGTTCATCGTCAGCTTGCGGGGTGCCTAGTGTATGGCGATATACTTGGTAGCCTAACAGCGTCTGTAAGTCTTTTTTGATGTAGTAAAAGGTTTTGTTGTCATTCGCCCACACGACATCACCTTCTGTGCCTTCAAGGCTTTCTGTGAGCATTTTACCTGTGGTTAAATCTTTTACTTTAATTGTGTAAATACGGCGACTCACGGTATCTTCACCATAAGCAAGCAAATTGCCATTTGGGCTCACAGCTAAACCGGTTACGGCAAAATAGTCATGATTTTTAGCAAGCTCATTCACATTTAAAATAACCTGCTTATCTTCTCCTAGGCTATCTTTGCTGCGCACATAAACCGGGTATTCGTCATCACCGCGCGTTTGTGAGAAGTAGTAATATTCCCCTTTTTTTGTCGGTACGGTATCGTCATCTTTCTCAATACGCCCTTTAAGCTCTTCGAATAGGGTGTTTTGTAGCGTTTGAGTATGTGCCAGTTTACTTTCAACATACGCATTTTCAGCATTCAAATGAGCAATAACAGCGGCATCTTTGCGTTCATCATCACGCATCCAATAGTAGTTATCGATACGTGTGTCACCATGAATGGTCATTTCATGAGGTATTTTTTTGGCGACGGGTGCTGCAATCTGAACTTGCTCTGTAATAACAGCTTGTTCTTTATTATCTGGGACTTTATTACACGCTGATAGAACAGCTAAAGAGAGTGCCGCAAGGCAAAGTGAATGGCCAACTTTCATGGGATTCCTGTGTTCGTTTTTATTATTCCGTCTCCAATATAAGTAAAAAAACTGCAATATATAAGTAGCCTTTGTGAAGCAATGTAAAAAGGGAGCCGAAGCTCCCTTTTATCACTTACTTATCAAGTAATTACTTTTGCTTACGACGACGCATAAATGCGAACGGTGCAGCAAGTAATGTTAACCATGCTAGTGAACCTGAAGAAGATTTCTTCTTCGGCTCTTCAACTACAACTGGTTGCTCAGATGCTTCATCAGCTAGGTTGTTAACTGTAACAGTTACCATCGCAGACTCTGAAACATTACCTGATCTGTCAGTTGCAACAACTTCAAGCTCAATTGATGTTAAACCAGCGTCATAATCAAGTACGTCTTGATTCATAACTACAACATCACCTGAAGATGTTACTGACACAGCCGTTGACGTTGAGCTAATTCGATAAACTCAGTTACAGGGCTTGCTAAGTCAGCACCGTAAGTTGCTTCTAAGGTACCAATTACCGTACCGTTTTCTGCATTTTCATTTACTGAGAACTCAGCATCAGCAACAACTGGTGGAGTGTTTGAATCAGATTCAGGTGTTGCAGCATATGCTTTAGAACCTGAGTCTGAAAGGATCATGAAATCTTCACCTGCATTGTATAATGTCGCTGAAGCACCTGGTTCAATTGAGCTAACTGTTTCTCCTGCTTCATTTTCAATCCAAGCATATTGATCGTTTGATGCATCTGTGAATGTATAAGTACCCATTGCAACATCACCTTCACCTGATGCAATTGGCGTCCATGTTTCTTCTTCTGTACGGAAACGAATGCTTGCACTCGCTTTACCCATATCTTCAGCAGTTAGACCAAATGCTTCAATACAGCTTTGCATTGTTAGGTGGTTATTACCGATGATTTGGTAAACATTGTCTAAGAAACCAGACGCGCTACCGTAACCGTGGGTAAAGGTAATTGCTGTGCCTGGCTCAACATCGTAGAACCATTCTAACTTACCATTTTGTACCGTTACATCGTATTCGCCATCTTGGTCCATATCGAAGTCAGCCATGAAGCCACCCACATAAGAGTGTGTAATACCTTCATTTAGAACAAGCGTCGTTAATGTCACAAAACCGCTTTCACAGATTTCAGTTGATACAGCAAACGTTTCGATTGACGCACCCACTAAGTCAAAGCGTTGGTCTTCATCAACATCATCAGTCATTACTGTTGGCGCGAACACTGGCTCAAGTGCCACAGCACCTGTGTTTGTCACTTCATGTGCAACACCATTATCTGTTACCACAGGCATGAAGCTCATTGCTGCATTTGCTTTTGGTAATACGTGATAAACAAGGTGGAATGCTTCATCACTACCTTCAGAGAAAATTAACGCACCATCAAGTTCTAGGTTAGTTAAATCAGCCGTTGCATCTTGTGAGCCGATATTGTCATCCGTTAATGTCCACTCAGGTAATGTTGCAGGGTCAATCGTCGCAGTCACATCAAATGACAAAGTTTGACCTGCAGGCACTGTGATTGACTCTGGGTAATCAAGAGCGAATGAACCACGCTCAACATCATCTGCATAACGTTGTTCAAGAGAAAGCGTGTACACTTTATCTTCGTTAGAGAAGTTCTTAACTTGAACTGTTTTAGTTAGCTCAACGGTTTCTGATGCATTCACTAAACCAAACGAAAGTGCTGCTTGTTTAGTATCTGCAGCCCACGCTGCAACTGGTAAGTTAGCCGCTTTGTTTACATCAACAAGACCCGCACCGATGTAACTAATTGGTGCAAGCTCAGCATCAGGGTTGATTGCTAATGGCTCCATAGTCACATTTAGGTTTGCAGTGTTCATTAACGTCGCTTTGATTTCAAACGCGTTACGCTCTGGTAGCGCTTCTTTTAATAAGCTCACCGCACCTGCTGTGATAGGACCAGAGAATGATGTACCCGTTGCGCCTGTAAGACCATCACCAAGACCCGGATGAGCAGTCATGATGTTAACACCTGGTGCAGTAATTTCTGGTTTTAACAGACCGCCCATTGAAGGACCACGCGATGTAAAGTCTGCAATCGCACCAGACATAACAAGACGCTCAACCGTTAAATTAAATGTACCGCCCGCTTTAAGCGCTGTACCTGCTGCAAATGTTACGCCTACAGAAGGAATAGTAACAAGTGGCTCAGAACCACCCATTGGTGCTGGCGTACCATCATCAGTGTTGTTTGCGATAATAACAAATACTGCGCCTTTTTCTTGTGCGTAATATACTTTCGCACTGAAGTTACACGCACCACGGTCAAGAATTACGCCTTTACCTGTGAAATCAACATCATCAGCAAACGCTTCACATGCTGTTTGGTTTGCATCAGGGTAAACTAGCTCAAGGTTGTCACTGGTGTAACTGAATGCGGTTTGTGGACCGAAGCTGGCTGGTTGCACAATCGCTTCTTCACCATTAACTGTACCACTACCAACTGATTCTTCACCTGTAGGGTGAGTCATTGCACCTACTGAAAGAGCGTTTTCAGTTGTACTTGGACCACCAACGATAAACGGGTATGCACCGTCATTACCAGCAGAGATAACAACGTTTGTGCCAAGCTTAACCGCTTGGTTAATGAATAAGCCTACAGCATCGTTTGCAATATCACCGTAATCACCACCTAGTGACATATTTACAACGTCAACACGGTCGCTCATATCACCGTCACCATTCGGATCCATCGCGCTTTCAAGTGCTAATAATTGCGCAAGACCTGGACAGCCACTATTACACACAGAGTAAACGAATAAATCTACGTTTGGCGCGATACCGTTAACAGAGTGAGAAACGTGTGTACCGTGGTTAGTTGTCACATCGATAGGGTCAGCATCATCATTAATAAAGTCGTAGCCGCCTAATACCTTACCTTGTGGCCAATCTACAGAAGCAGGGTCAGCAATCGCTGCAGCATATGCTTCATCTGTACCCGCACCGCCAAAAGCAGTGTGAGTATAGTCAATACCTGTATCAAGTACAGCAACACGAACACCTTCACCTGTTGCTAAACCATTAGAAACTAAAGGCGTTGCTTCAATATAGTCAGCGCTGTCAGCAACATGCAATTCATAATCGTATACTGGGTAAATACCTTCTACTTGAGAGTTCGATAGTAACTTAGCAACATCTTGCTTATTACCATTGACTACGATTGAGCTTACTAACGTTGATGTTTTAGCGACAACTTGTACAGGCAAGTCCATACTGTTGATTGCTTGCTCTACGCTTGCTTGCGCTACTTTTGCTTGCGCTTGAATCGATGCTACATCTGCACCCATTGTTTTCGCATTAATTGTTGCTGGAGCATTTAATTTTACTAGCCAGCTTGTCGCTTCACGATGAGCTTTCTGTTCTTTTTTAGTGACGGCGCTCGATTTAATTAATTTTTTACCGGCAAGATTATATTTAGAAAAGTCATTAGCTTGTGCACTAGCGCACATTGCACTGGTTACAGCCAAAGCAACTGCAGTTCTTTTTATTAGATTATTAGACATGGGTTCCCCTGGGATATGTTATGTTATCGTCTAAATAGTGATTGAAACTACGTTTCAGTCCCAATATAAAACGGAAAGCCAAACAAGAACAACATTTCCGTTACATTAGCGTTACATTCAGTACGCAACCGAACAACAAAACAGCTGTAAGCATATGTTTTTTTGAGGTTTAAACATGCAAGCTAGAGTTGTAAACATTTGTAAATGAACATCATGTATTGAGTTTTAATAAATAGAGTACGGTTAAATGAATTCAGAAGTAATCAACATTCTTACTATGGCAAAAGTGATTCAAACTGCTGTTGCACCGGTCTTTTTAATTACCGGTATTGCTGCAACGTTAGGCGTGCTTTCAAACCGCTTAGCGCGTATTACCGATCGAGCGAGACAGTTAGAGCGTAAGCTTAAAGTCAGTACCGATGAAGACTTCAATAAGTCGCTGACAACAGAGTTAAGAGCACTGTTAAAACGCTCACGCTGCATTCATATTGCATTTAGTCTGAGTGTACTCAGTGCTTTATTGGTGTGCGCCGTGGTCATGTGCTTATTCTTATCACACATTCAATCAATTAATTTAAGCGTGACGATTGCTAGCTGTTTTGTGGCTGCTATGGCACTGTTGATTTGTGGTTTTTTATCTTTATTAGGCGAGGTTTTCTTAGCAACAAGAAGCATGCGCCGCGGTATGATCTTCGCCGATATTGATATTAATGATTAATTAAGATTAACCGCAATACACTTGAATATTATATTGGGCTAAGATACAACTCAGTTAGTTTACTTTTATGACATCTTAAGGGGCAAAAGGAATGAAATTAAAACAATTAGTACTAGGTGCAATGCTTTCAACAATGGCACTGGGCGCATCAGCAAATTCTGTATTTGAAGAACCAAGCGATGCAATCGAGTATCGTCAGGCAGCATTTTCAATGATCCGCGTACAAATTGGTGACATGGGCGATATGCTAAAAGGAAAAGTACCTTTTGATGCAGAACGTTTTCAAAAGCGTGCAAACAATGCAGCGGCATTATCAAAAATGCCTTGGGAAGCTTTTGTAGCGGGTTCCGATAAAGGTGATACATCTGCACTTGCAGCTGTTTGGAGCGACAACGAAACCTTCATGAAAAAAGCAGTCGCTTTCCAACAATATGCTGATGAGCTAGCAGTAGCTGCACAAAGTGGCGACCAAAAAGTAATTGGTAAAGCATTTGGCGCATGGGCTAAAGGTTGTAAAGATTGCCATAAGTCTTTCAAAGACTAGTCTAGTAATCATTTAAACTAAAAAGGCGCTTATTAGCGCCTTTTTTCATGTTTTGAAGTTGCTACCCAAGCAAATAGCTGAGCGGCTCTGCGCCCCACGTCGTAAATAACACCACTAAGCATACTGCAAAAATAATAAAAGCGAGTACGGGTGATTTAGTGACTGGCTCAGTGACCGATACCTGATCGCTACTGCCCGTTAGCATGGGTTTTACTAAGTTCTTACCCTTGATACGGTAAATCACAATCGCCAGAATATGTAACACTATGGCATACAACAAAATATCAAAGTTTAGATGGTGCAACCAACCAGCAAGCTCTACGGTGTCTGTTGATACATGCGCCACCAGCGGGCCATCCGTTAAAATATCGTCACTAGTCATTAAGCCCGAGGTTAACTGCACAATAAGCAAAACAAAGAAAGCGATCACCATATAACTACCCGCCGCACCATGACCCGCCTTATGCTCACTGCTTTTAAACGATTTTATTGCCGCAACAGGCGAATGAATAAGTGCAGAGAGTTTTGCCGTTTTGCTACCAACAAGGCCCCAAACAAGGCGTGTAATAATAAGCGCCAAGGTAAAGTAGCCTGCAGCAAAGTGCAGCTCCAACATACCTTCTTCAGCACTAAAATAGAGTGTTGCGATGGCCGCAACTAATAACCAATGGAAGCTTCTTATAAAGCCATCCCATACTTTAACTTTAGACATTGTAACTTTCCCTTTAAAAGACGCTTATAACTTGCAGATATGAAATTTCAGCAACGGGTTCGGCTATACATTATTGCAAACTTCAGTTATTTTGACACACCTCTATTTCAGCCGTTTTGATCTGAGCCATAACAACAAACATGAGCGATAAGATGCATAAATCAACAATAAGAGCCTTGCTAAAAGGATTTTTCGACATGCTCCCCTTATGCCTTGCGGTGTTACCTTGGGGGATTTTATGTGGTTCGTTAGCTGTTCAAAATGGCTTCAGTGCTTTAGAAACACAAGCTATGTCGTTGTTGGTATTTGCAGGCTCAGCACAACTCGTTGCGATTGAATTAATGGCCGGCAATACCCCGCTTTTAACTATCTTATTTACCACACTCATTATTAGCTCACGGCACTTTTTATATGGTTTAGCTATTCGTCACAAAGTCATTGATCAACCCTTTCGTTGGCGCCTGCCTGTGAGTTTTGTATTGACGGATGAATTATTTGCTTTTTCGCATCATCGCAAAGCCTATCGCACAAAAGTGCGCCTTATTTATGCACTCAGTGCCGGGTTTAGTTTTTATATTGCCTGGAATATCTGGACCCTGCTTGGTATTGTCGCAGGAAGCCTCCTCCCCGATTTAACACACCTAGGGCTTGATTTCGCCATCGCAGCCACGTTTATTGCTTTAGTTATTCCGGGTGTAAAGAACCTTGCAACACTGGCTACTGTGATCACCGCTGGCGTTGTTGCAACGCTATTAAAAAATCAGGGCTTTCAACTTTGGCTTGTCACTGCGGCTCTTATCGCTATGACAGTGGGTTACCTAATTAGTCGCTGGCAGGCAAAAGAGGAGCATACACAATGATGACCACCATTTTATTAATGGCGTGTATCACCTTCTTCACACGTTACTTATTTTTGCACCGTGCATTACCGTTTAAAGTCGGCCCCAAAATGCAGCAATTCTTAAGTTTTAGCGCCCCAGCAGTACTCACCGCAATTTGGGTGCCCATTGTGTTTATTAATGACGAAGGGATAAATCTAGATTGGCAAAATCCCTACCTAAGTGCTGCTATCGTATCTGTTATCGTGGCTTATAAGACGCACAACATATACTACACAACACTGGCAGGGATGGGATTATTTATAATCTTAAGTTAAACGCTCGCTAGTAAAATCGCGCGGCTTTTTTCAAGTGTAACTTGCTCACGCTCACCAAGCGCCGTCATACCATGGCGCTCAAGCTGCGCAACAAGTTTATCTGCAACACTTTCATCTAGCTTATAATCGCTTAAACGAGTTGGCATTTTAACACTATGGAAAAATGCTTCTGTTGCAGCAATGGCGTTATCAATCGCCGCATCTTCATCGCTGATATCAAGACCTAACACTCGCTCTGCGTATTGTAATAGCTTGCCACGCTTCGTGTCTTTTTGCTCTGCCATCATACGCGGTAATACAATCGCTAATGTTTGTGCGTGGTCCAAGCCATACACCGCAGTCATTTCGTGGCCAATCATGTGGGTTGCCCAGTCTTGTGGTACACCTGCACCAATCAAACCATTTAATGCCATAGTTGCTGACCACATTATATTCGCACGCACTTGATAGTTATCAGGCTCAGAAAATGCTTTTGGCCCTTCTTCGATAAGGGTCATTAAAATCCCCTCAGCAAAGCGGTCTTGTAATTTGGCACCCACATCATATGTTAAGTATTGCTCCATCGTGTGCACAAACGCATCCACAATACCATTCGTTACCTGACGCTCAGGTAATGAGAATGTCACTGCAGGATCAAGAACTGCAAAACGAGGACGCACAAACTCACTGGCAAACGGCAGTTTGTCTTGAGTTTCTAAGTTTGATACAACACTGAACGTGTTTGATTCTGAGCCAGTTGCAGGTAATGTCAGTACAACGCCAAGTGCTACTGCAGATTTAACTTCAGCGCCTTTTGCTAAAATATCCCATGGTTCGCCAGTAAATTCTGCTGCAGCGGCAATAAATTTACTACCATCCACCACTGAACCACCGCCTACAGCTAAGATATAGTCAATTTGCTGCTCTTTAACCAGCTCTACCGCTTTCATACATGTTTGGTAACTTGGGTTTGGCTCAATACCCGCAAATTCAAACCAAGTATGCTCACTTAATGCGGCTTTAACTTGATCATAAACACCGTTTTTCTTGATGCTGCCGCCACCATAAGTAACAAGCACCTTGGCATTTTTTGGGATCTCATTTTGAATTTCTTTAATTTGTTGCTCACCAAAATGAATTTTGGTTGGATTCTCAAAGCTAAAATTTAACATGCTTACTCCCTTATATTTGTGAGTATTAATCAGTGACTCGACTATTGTAGTTGTTTTTATATAGGGATAAAGCCAGCAAATAGATAATCACTTTTGCAGACATGCAACAATAAACAGCCTAAACTGCTATTAATTTACTGAGGCATTCTAGGGTACAAGATAATGTGGCAAGGCTTAGAGGAATTTTTATATGTTGTTGAGCACGGCAGCTTTACTCATGCAGCAAAGGCTATGGAAGTATCAACTTCACATATTAGCCGGCAAATACAACAACTTGAAAACCGTTTAGGCTCGGTGTTATTTCAACGCACCACTCGCAAAATAAGTCTTACCGATGCAGGCCGTGAATACGCAGTAAAATTAAAAGCAATTCGCCAAGAGTTAATCGATGCAAACAATCAATTACAAGGTGAACAACGTCAACCCAAAGGGCTAATTCGCATCACAGGAGCAGGCGAGTTTGTGGCAAACCAAGTTGCACCGAAAGTGGCTGAGTTCGTAAAGCGTTATCCTGAGGTAGAAGTCGATCTCGACTTTAATAGCCGCAACGTCAATTTAGTTGAAGAAGGCTTTGACTTAGCTATCCGCTTTGGCAGGATGCAAGACTCGAACTTAATTGCCCGGCCGTTATGTAAGCGTGCTATGACACTTGTTGCTAGCCCAGAATATTTAGCCAACCACACTCCCCTCAAAACACCTTACGATCTGGCTGAACATAATTGCTTAATCACCATGCGAAAACGTTGGCGATTTAATATTGACGAAGAAATCAAAGAAGTTCGTATTGATGGTAATTGGCGCAGTAACCACCCACAGGCAATTTTAAATGCTGCTGTAGCAGGAGTTGGCATCGCCCACTTAGCGTTAGATATTGTGGAGCCTTACTTAAAAAGTGGCCAATTGGTTAGTATTCTGGATGAGTTTCAGGTTGGTGATAATGCATCTTGGTTAGTCTACCCAAGAAAAGATCTATTACCGTTTCGTGTACGTTTACTAATAGAACACTTAACCAATGCATTTGCTGATTAAAATTTACCCTTTTAGAAAAATGCCAAGCACGTTAGAATCACTGCAACAATAATAAAAAGTTATCACTATGAGCGAATTTCACCAACTCTCTGCTACCAGCCTACAAGGCCAAACCGTTGACTTTTCTGATTTTGAAAACAAGGTCGTACTTGTTGTGAACACTGCAAGTAAATGTGGCTTCACTCCACAATATGAAGGCTTACAAGCACTGCATGAAAAATATCATGAGCAAGGCTTAGTAATAATTGGCTTTCCTTGTAACCAATTTGGTAAACAAGAGCCTGGGGATGCGAAGGAAATTAAAGAAGGCTGCCTTATTAACTATGGCGTTAGCTTTTTAATGATGAGCAAAGTCGATGTGAATGGCGAACATGCTCACCCTGTCTTTAGATACCTAAAATCAGAGTTGCCGGGCTTTATTACCCGTAAAATAAAATGGAACTTCACCAAGTTTTTAATTGGTAAAGACGGCAAAGCCATTAAGCGATATGCGCCACTAACAAAACCTGAGCAGCTCGAGTCAGACATTGTTACTGCACTTAGCAAGTAACAATGTCTTAAAGCAATAAAGAGGCAAATTGCCTCTTTATCTAAATTTATGCTTAGTCGTTCAAGTACTCGTCAAAGTCGTCATCGCCTAAGTTTCTACGCAAGCGTTTTTGTTCAAGATAGTCTTCCAACTTCTTCTTAACGCGTTGCTTTTTCTTGTCGTGTTGATTACGCCCGACCATTTCGTACTCGTCTTCAACAAAATCGTCATCTAGCGCGTCATAACTAAATGTCTTACCCACAACCCACTCCATAAAGTGTTTGAGACCAATTCAGGAGATTAAAATTTGCTCGATGAATTGGCAAAGATTAAAAAGCTCAGTAGTAATTTAGTATCTAAAAAACCACCAAAATAAAGCCATACACCCATGCTAAATAGGCCATATGTCAATATTGTGAATAAATAGCGCTAAATTCGATTTCTGAAAAGTGAGAGTTTTTTATCGTTTCGATAAAACACATTTATGCACGTGTATTTTTTAGTAAATTTGACTAAAAAGTGGTTAAAACTTTATTTTCATCACTTTAGTAAAAACAGCCAAAATAACACAACAATTTGAAATATATGAAATTATTAACTTTGGCATCTTAATTGATTATGTATTTGTGTTATTTCAAACAGGAAAGAAAAAAATGAAAAAGTTATTGTTAGTAAGTTCTTTATTTATCGCTACCAGCGCAATGGCTCATAACGATAATGATACAAATATTTCATTCAGCGGTGAGCAATGTGATGTTGAATTTAAAAATGATGTACGCATCACACCTAGCGAGTTAGAAGTATACACAGCCGATAATCGCACGATGAAAATCATCGATCAGCACACTTTGTATATCGATGGTCAAAGCGTATCGCTTGATGCTTCACAACAGCAAGCAATTGCAGATTACTCAGACAGCTTACGCAGCCAACTTCCTGAAGTAGCAAATATTGCGCTTGATGGCGTAAAAATCGCAGGCGTAGCAATTGAAGAGGTTTCAAAAGCCTTCAATATTGACGGCCTAAACGACATTTCAGAATTAATGGACGATATCAGCGTAGAAGTGCAAAACGCTTTCTATCAGCAAGGTGCGTTCACCATGGGTCAGCAAAATTTCGAAAAATTTGGCCAAAACTTTGAAGACCAATTTGATGAGCAAATCGAATCAGCAGTCGAGTCAGCCATGATGCAATCGATGGGCAGTATTTTAGTGGCGCTAGGTTCTGAGCTTTTAGGCTCAGGTGGCGACATGGATGAATTTGAACAACGTATGGAAAACATGGGCGCACAAATCGAAGCGCGTGTAGAAACACAGGCAGCTCAACTGGAAGAGCGCGCAGATGCATTATGCGGCAGCTTTGCAGATATCGCTCACAAAGAACAAGAGTTAGTGGCGCTAGTACCAGAGCTAAGAGAGTACCAACTATTTACTTTCAAACAGAACGCAGAGTAATTGACGAATTAACATCCCTGAACCAAAAACTTGGTCCTTTCGCGCAGAGCTTGCTCTGCGCTTTTTTATTTTTTGGCCAACACAGTCAGTTGCGATAACGTTTTAATCGCCTGCTCTAAGTTTTCAGACCAAGGCAAGCCATAACTTAAACGAAAACAGCTACGGTACTTTTTACCCGCTGAGAATATCAACCCTGGTGTAATGCTGATCCCCGCCTCTAGTGCCAAATGGAATAACTTTACCGCATCATATTGGCTACCAAGGTCAACCCAGATAACACAGCCCCCTTGCGGGTTACTAATACGCGCACAATTTGGCATATATTGCTGCAGGCACCAAATCATGCGCTCTTTGTTGGTGCTTAAGCGCTGTCTAAGCAAACGAATGTTACGGTCGTACTCTCCGCTGGCTATAAACTCATACAAGGTCCACTGGTTTATAAGTGGCGCAGAGCAACTAAGCGCGCGTTTATGTCGTCTTGCTTGTTCAGCAAACTTACCGGCAATGATCCAACCTATGCGGTAACTGGGGGCAGCTGTTTTTGAAAACGACGCGCAGGTGATCACTAAGCCCTTTTTTGAATAGGCCTGTGCAGGCGTCGCACGCTTGGCTGTAAAATGTAAGTCGCCATAAACATCATCCTCAATAAGCACCACGTCGCGCTGCTCTAAAAGTGCCACTAATTGCTCACGCTTGGCATCAGGCATAAAGCTGCCAACTGGGTTATTTAATGATGTAGAAAACACACAGGCTTTTATATCATGCTCATCGAGTGCTTGAGCCAAGTCATCTAGCCATATTCCTTCATCAGGACACAGCGGTATTTCCAGAGCCTTTAAACCTAAGCTTTCAATTAACTCGATAATGCCAAAATAACAAGGCGACTCGATTGCAATAACATCACCGGGTTTAGCCACACACTTAAGGGCAATTGCCAGTGCCTCTTGAGCACCATTGGTGATCACTAATTCGTCGCTATCAACCCCAATACCAAAGTCCAGATAGCGATGAATGAGTTGTTTTTTAAGTGGTGCAAAGCCATCCATCGGGCCGTAATTAATTGCCGATGCGCCTGCTAGTGTCATTACTCGGCGCATTGTTCGTGCCAGCGCTTTATCTGTTGGAGCTGCGGCTACAGGGTTGGCGATACCAAATGGCACCACATTAGCTTTATGGATAGCGCTGTAGACTTGCTCAATCAAGCCTTGCTTATTGACTGTGGTCGGCTCTCGACTGAGCCTAACTCGCTTTGGACGAGACTGATTTAACTGTGAAGACTTTAAAAAGTAGCCTGACTTTTCTCTGGCTTCGATCAGCCCTTGCCCTTCAAGTAATTGATACGCTTGCTTTACCGTTGGAATACTAATGTTGAGCTTATCAGCCATTTTTCTGAGCGAAGGTAATTTTTCACCCGGTAATAACGAGCCTTGCAAGCAAAGATCTCTAACTAGCTGAATAACTTGTTGATATAAGAACTCACTGTTACTACGACTGATAACTTGTGACATAGCCCACCAAACTGTATAGGTTGCATTTCTAGTTTTCTGTATATGTTAAGTATACAGAAGCGAACTAAAATGAACATACTTTCAATTTTTAGGTACTAACTATGAAAAGCGCCGCTCTCTACCTTGCTACAGTATTGATCTGGGGATCGACTTGGCTAGCTATTGAGTTTCAACTGGGTGATGTCGCTGTTGAGGTCTCTTTATTTTATCGCTTTGCCATTGCAGCCATTTTAATGTGGGCCTTTGTGCTGGTAAAAAAACTCCCTATGCAATATTCACTGCGTGATCACGGATTTTTTGCATTATTGGCTTTATTTAACTTTGGTTTAAATTATTTAGTGCTGTATTGGGCGCAGAACTATCTCACCTCAGCAATGGCCTCAATTGCCTTTTCGATGTTGCTATTAATGAACATTATTAACACCCGCTTGTTCTTCGCCAAGCCAATTGCAAAACGAATTTACTTTGGCGCACTACTTGGCGTAATGGGTATTGCCAGCTTGTTTTGGCCACAAATTCAGCAATTCGACTTGAGTAATGGTGCGTTGGTCGGGTTACTACTTGCGCTGTCTGGGACCTTTGTGGCTTCATTGGGAAATATGGTCAGCGTTCGAAACTCTCAGCGTAATATTGGCGTACTTCAGGGCAATGCCTGGGGCATGTTATACAGCGCTTTAGGGCTAGCTGCTTATGTTTTAGTAAGCGACGTTGAGCTGACATTGAATGCCCCAACCAGTTATTGGGTATCGCTCTTCTATTTAGCAGTATTTGGTACCGTAATCGCATTTGCTTGTTACTTCGCGCTACTTAAAAATATCGGCCCTGAGCGAGCAAGCTATGTAATCGTATTGTTCCCGCTGGTTGCAGTGGTTTTAAGCACCTTATTTGAAGGATTCGAATGGCAAGCGAATACCTTTATGGGATTTAGCTTGGTGTTATTCGGAAATGCTATCGTGCTAACTCCAACTCGACAAATTAAAGCATTTTTTGCTGCACGTAACCTACAGCAAAAAAGCTCCATCCCCAGTTAGAAGTGACTATGTCGCCTCTAACACCAAGCGCTGGCAAATTTTGCCGGCGCTTTTTTATGGCACATGAAAACGAAGTGCTTGTTTGTGAATCTTAACTTTAGCCGGAGTAAAACCAACGAGCTCACCATCGGCTTCTATAGCCAGTCCTTTCGAGGTGATCTCGGCAGTCGTTAAACGGGTATATTCCAGCGCGTGCAAACTATGATGCTTTACGAGCAGTAAATACAAAAAGCTGAGCAGGTTTTTCAATAAACCGCCAGCTGGCATGCAGTAGCAATCAAGCTGACCATCATTTAACTTTGCCCGAGGGGCAATCTTTAAGCCACCACCAAAGTAATGATGATTAGCAAAAATCGTCGCTAAATTACTGTAGTTGAGTGCTTTACCATTAAACTCCCCCTGAAGTGATCGTGCCCGAAATGAAAATAGCTGTTTGATGCCCTGCCAAGTGTAGCCAAACGAGCTAAAACTTCCGGCTTTATTTAGTTTAGTCACTACTTCAGCGTCAAAACCTATTCCCGCCACATTAATAAAATAGCGTTGATTGATTTGTCCAACATCGATTAATTCTGTACGGCGATTAAAAACAGCTTCATACCAAGCCTGTTGTTTACACGCAAAGCCACGAGCAAAATCATTTCCTGTGCCTGCTGGAATTAACGCGATAGAACAGCGACTCGTCATTAATGCATTAACGGCTAAATGCAGCGTCCCATCACCACCAATCACCACAACTTGAGTCTGGTTTTTAGCCAAAAGCGCAATATCAGCGCAATCATTCTCAAACTTGCCTGTGGTTAAATACAATTCAGGCTCAATCTGTCTTTTTTTACATTCTTTTAGTAGCCAATCAACACTGTTTTTATGATTTTTTTTGTCACTTGGCTTTATTATTATCAACATCAACGGTTACTTCTTTTCTTGCATGGCAAAAACACCACGCTCGTTCAAATTATATTAATCTGAATAATTAATCACTTTCTCACTCTAAAAACGCATAAATAAAAACACCAAAAGCTAAAAACCTTTATTTACTTACACTTCAATGCAAACGCAATTGCATAAGCATGCAGAGCAATGTGTATTTAAAAACTTAACCCCATGTTAATAAAAGGCTTTCAGATTAGAAAAAGTTATCCGACAGACTCAATTTTTATCGTTTTATTTTTGTCCAGTTTGGTTGCAAAATACTCACGTTTTCAACCAAACACAACCCGGAGCAAAGTAATGAACCCAATTAATACATTAAACCAAAACGCTGCAGCTCATGTTGCCGTAAAACCAACAAACCGCAAAGCAAAAATGTTGGCTAAACTAAATCGCTACGGCAAAAAGTTAGCTCTTGGCGGCGCAGTACAACACAAGTAATCCCCAACCATGGTTACTTTATCGGTGCAGTAAACACCCAACCACTAACGAAGATCCTTCTTTAGCTCCTCCGTTTACTGCCCCAACCCCCTTCTTTTAAGTTAAAAACAGCAAATAATTAAACCTTTTTACAAAAAACACCCTCTTTACGCTCAAAAAACAAGCAAACAAACTTTTTCCTATTTACACAGCCGATTCAGCTAAGTATTATTCTCGCATCACGATGTGGAGAGATGGCAGAGTGGTCGAATGCACCGGTCTTGAAAACCGGCAGGGGTTTGTAGCCCCTCTAGGGTTCAAATCCCTATCTCTCCACCACTTATTTTTATTTGTTGATTTATTTCAGCAAATTACAATCAGAATTATGCGCTGGAGAGGTGGCCGAGTGGCCGAAGGCGCTCCCCTGCTAAGGGAGTATAGGGTTTGTAGCTCTATCGAGGGTTCGAATCCCTCCTTCTCCACCATTTTATTATTAAAAACCGCTTTTAAGCGGTTTTTTTATGCCCGAAACCTTGCACACTTCATTATATTTCATGCATGCTAAGTATCTATTTGCTACACAAAGTGATGCTATGTTTCGTTTTGCATTTTTTACTCTTGCCCTATTTGCCAGCGCCAACAGTCAGGCCACTATTTATAAGTGCATGATTGACGGGGTTGCCACCTTTACAGAGCAGCCTTGTGGTAAAGACGCAGTAATCGTGAAAATTGCACCGCCACCAGCAACTAACCAACCCCCAGCCACAGAGCAGCCGGAAAAACCACAAAAGCCAGCGGACTTAAGTGTTGAGGATTATTTAAAAATTCAAAAAGCCGATCGCGAAATAGACCGCCTTCAGTTAGAAATCAAAGAACTACAAAAACAACAAAGTGAACGCATCGATAAACTCAATAATATGACGCAAGATGCCGCAAACAGGTTAGGTGCGCCTTCTATTGAAGATGCTATCAGCAAACAAAGTGAGCGTATTAACGCTTATTATAAAAGCCAAATCACCATCCTCGAAAAACAGGTAGCACAGTTAGAAGAAGGCAAGAAACAGCTAACTGAGCAAAACAGCCAGCCCAATTAGTCTAGCTTACTAAAACTGGTCAGACATGATATAACTGGTTTGCTGATTAAGTTTAGGGATCAATCGTTTTGCACATTCACACGCTCGAAGGTTATATTCAAAATATCTATTTGGTTGAATATCCAGATAAATTGATGCTGCTTGATGGGTGTTGCCGTGCTGATGTGAATACTGTATTTGACTATATTACCGAGCAACTCAAGCGCCCCATCACAGACTTAAAATTGATTGTAGTCACCCATATGCACCCCGATCATGCCGGTGGAGCGCATGCATTAAGAAAGTTAAGTGGTGGCAAAATAGCTACGTCGAACGCCCCAGGGCAATGGTATAGAGGCATTGATGGTTTTTTAATGCATCTAACCGATATCGCTTTGGCTTGGTGGGTCGCCGGTAGGTTAAATAAAAAACGCCACAATCTTTGGTACAGCCGCCATTTAGATGCAGATTATTACCTTGCCACAGATGCAACCCTACCGGGCTTTGACGATTGGCAAGCACTGCATAGCCCAGGTCATACAGACCGAGATATTAGTCTGTATCATATTCCTAGCGAGCGAATTTACATTGCTGATTTATTGGTCAAAGTAAAAGGGCAGCTTGTGCCACCCTTTCCTGTTTTTTACCCAAAGCTGTATTTAAACTCTTTGTTGATGCTAAAAGCGCTGCAAC
Source organism: Pseudoalteromonas sp. T1lg21 (assembly GCF_002964625.1). NCBI lineage: Bacteria > Pseudomonadati > Pseudomonadota > Gammaproteobacteria > Alteromonadales > Pseudoalteromonadaceae > Pseudoalteromonas > Pseudoalteromonas sp. T1lg21. The sequence goes on along the minus strand of NZ_PQBX01000066.1, from coordinate 16,723 downwards.
CAAAACGAATTATGTTTGCCCACAGTAACGAAGTTAGTATTGATGACATCGACTTTGAGCAAATTTTAGCGCTGGTCCCCGAAAAACCAATGACGCACTGGCGTTCCGTCAAAGCAAAGGCCCGACAAGCACTTAACGTAATACCAACTCGCAATAATACTTAATCATTTTGAGGGATAAAACCTGTCGCTACCTGCGTTAAAAATTTATCATTAAGAACAACTTAACTACGAAATTTTTGCCTTGCTATCAACAAGGTTTTATTGCCTCAAAAGAGCTCACTTAATTAAGCGCGTTGGTATAAAGCGCTTTTCACAGTCTTGATAAATTTATCAATATCCTGCTGATCATTATAAATATGAGCTGAAACTCTTAAACCTAAGTGACGTTCATCAACCGCAATATTCGCTGCAATAAGCGCAGCTTTAACAGCGGCTTGTTGCTCGCCAAAATGCATAATGGCCGTTCCAGAACATTTGTCAGCCTGTATTGGTGAACGCATATAATCAGCTAATTGATCATGAAACTGCGCGAGCATTGCTAAGTTATGAGCGCGTACTTTCTCAATACCAAGATCAGCAAAGTAATTAATACTATGCGAAGCCAAAATATAAGGTGCAACTGAGGGTGTGCCACCCCAAAAGCGCAACGCGGTTTGATGATAAGCAAAGTGCTTAATATCAAACTCAAACGGATTTTGATGAGAAAACCAGCCAACATCTTGTGGCTGACAAAGTGATAGCTGCTTGCTGTTAACCCATAAATAAGCAGCACCCGGCCCACCACATAGCCATTTGACACTCGAGCCCAACATAAAGTCGGCATCTAGCTTAGTTAAGTCGACCTCTAAAATACCTGCAGACTGCGCAACATCAAGTAAGCTCAATGTGTTGTGTTGTTTCGCGAAATTTATAATTTCATGAATAGGCGCTTGCTGACCCGTGTTTGAATAAACATGGCTAATAAAGACTAAATCAATATCATTATTCGCTAAATATGACTGCCAAACCTGCGCATCGGTTAAGTCTTCATGCTTATCAATAAACACGATTTCAGCACTTTCAGGTAGGGCTTTTTGCATTGCAAAACCCATGCTTGGAAAATCACTTTCTGCCATCAACACTTTGCAATTTTCTTGTTGAAGTCGCGGGTGCGACATCAAAAGCTTAGTTAAACCACTCGATAAGTTAACTTGTGGGCAAAATAGCTCACTGTGCGAGTTAAATAATTTAGCGAGACTACTCGTAAATGCCTCGACACCTTGCAGCCACTGTTGCCATGGTTCTTTATTTTCATGTTGCCAAGCGGCAAAAAACTGCTGATGAAAATGCTGCTCAGCAGATTTTAATGGTCGCCCAACAGAGTGGTTAAGCAAATAGCTGCCTTGTGGAATTACAAAATCGTTTTTGTTCATTACTTAATCCACTGTTTTAACTTAGTTAAGTCATCGAAACGAGTGCGAATATCATCCCTCTTTGCTGCCGCACGGCGATCACGTAACTGCTCTAATGAGTTTAGTAACACATGCAAAGGCGGCCCACTGGCTGTGACTTTATCCATATGTTGTTGCTGCATTTGCTGTGAAGGCTGCGCAATGTATTTACTGACCAATTGATTATGATGGCCAATGGCAGTATCACCATGCAGTTTACACACTTGAATGAACAGCTTTAAGTTAGTTTGTAACCATTCACTATCGCGCTCAGCTTCTGCCGCTAAGAAGTCATCCATAATACTTGTCATACGCATGCTTTCACGCAGGATCTGCTGATCTTCAGGCATCATATACAAGAATTTATCCACCAGCATTTGCGAGTAACTAGGTTCATTAGCAAAGCAAAGACCGAGTAATAAATCGATAACATTAATGCCCGCAAAATCACCGGCATTCGCACCTCGATATACCTCTTTACCTACTCGATACGGCTTGTAATACGGACGTACACAATAGAAAAAGCGGTCTGTGTCGAGCTTATTATATAGCGCATTATTCGACTCAATCACATCAAGCAGCGCTTGTTTTGCTACTGCCAGTAAATCAGCCGTGATAGGGTGCGATATCCCTAACGGCTGAATTTTTAATAAAGCATCTGCCGCGCGCTTATACGCTAAAATGCCCTTGGTGTTGTAATCGACAAAGATTTTCTCATCTTCAAGGTCAGTAAAGCGCTTATACAAACCATCAACCGCTTTATTGTGGGTGGTTAAATGCGCCGTTGCAAATCGCGGGGTTACACCAATAGATGCACCGATGTGCATTGCCAACGCAGAGGCTTCAACAAGCGGTGAACTTGTTTCACGAGAAGGCTCAGTGATTTCATGTCGACGGCATGCCGCCATATACAAACCAACATTACCTAATAAATCGAAGGCGTTATCAAAGCCTTCATCGGTATTACCCTCAGCCAGTAAAGCACGAATATGCTCATTACCCTCTTGCTCTAATTGACGTTTAAGGTGCTCACCGACACCCTCTACATTCGCTTTATCGTCTTGTTGCCAATATAGTTTTTCTAATTCGCTGTTGATTTCAACAAAACGGGTGCGAAGCCAGCTATCAAATGCCTTGGTGTTCTCAGTCACAGGCTCACTCCAAAATAATTATATTGCGATAATGTTAACAGAGTTCAATGAGTGCTAATCGCCAAAATATAGACTAGAATCCGCCTAGATTAGTGAAAATCACTCAAAATAAAATGAAATTAGATAAAAAAGACCAACAACTACTTAATGCTCTACAAGACAATGCAAGAACTTCTGTCTCGGAGCTGGCCCAGTCTGTTAGCCTGTCAGATACCCCTTGCCTTCGCCGCATTAAAAAGCTCGAATCAGCAAATGTGATCAGCGGTTATCATGCTGCCATCAATCCTAAAGCCGTTGATTTAAATGTGTCTGTGTATGCCTTTGTTCGCTTAAACCAAAACTCTGTTGCCGCTGCTGAGCAATTTGAGCAGCAGGTTGAGAAGCTTGAACATGTGCTTGAGTGCTCTGTTATTTCAGGCAGTTATGATTATCTACTCAAGATTATTGCCGCTGATTTAGAAAGCTATGAAAGCTTTGTGAAACATAAATTAGGTAGTATTGATTGTATTGCTAACATCGAGTCGACGGTGGTTTTAAAACAAGCGTTCACTAAGCGTCATTTACCGCTCGCTTGACGCAGCTTGCTTGCAAATAAAACATAACTCGATAAGCTAAAAACAGGCTTTAAAAGGATGCTTAAAATATGAAATTCATCAACTTAGTTGCTCTTTCTTGGGCCATCAGTGGACTATTTAGCAGCCCATTAATGGCACAGCAACAAACCTGCCTTACTCAGCTTGAAGACCAAGCACTAATGATGAAAAGTAAGCGCGAAGGGCTATTTAGAGAGCCATTACCACGCAGCCATAGCACCTTTAGCTATAATGTCGAGCAAGCATTTAGTGACTATTTAACCGCTGCGTACCTGCAAATTAGTAGCGAAAATCCGCGTGCTAGTTTGCCATGCCCTGTTTACACCGACACCTATCAGCAGCTTGTTGCACAAGGCGCTCGACCAGCTAACGCGACTGTTGCTGATTTAATAAGCCCATTTGAACTTAAACACGCCAACAGCCGTAAAGCCGTGCTCTTGATCCACGGTTTAACCGATTCACCCTTTACCTATCACGACCTTGCACAGGTGTATTATCAGCAAGGTTATACGGTGCGAACAATTTTACTACCTGGGCATGGTACTGCTCCTGCAGCACTTAGAGACATCGATGCCGATGATTGGCAAAAGGCTAGCGTATATGCCATTGAGCGCACATTAAAAGACTTTGATCAGGTGATATTAGGGGGCTACTCAACCGGTGCTGCACTGGTTATTGATTACTTAACTCAAGGCCCGGTCGATAATAAAATTACGGCTGCTATGTTGTTTTCACCCGCAAGCGAGCCACACAATAAAAACGGTTGGCTGGCGAAATGGGTCGATGCGATTCCATTTGTGAATTGGATTGATAAAGATGCGGACCTTGATTTTGCCAAGTATGAGTCGTTTCCATTTAGTGCTGCCTCAGCTAGTCACGAAGCAATGAGCCGTATTAGCCTTGATGAACTACGTCATCGCCAACTGCCTAATGTAGCGATATTTAGTACCTTTAGTGATATTGACACCACAATAGATAACCAAGCAACCTTTAAGATTTTAACTAAGCTGCACGACCCAAAAACGCGCAAGAATAATCAGCTTGATCGCCTTGTATACTATGGGGATGACAAAAACATCCCAGCTAGCTTTCCAGCTGATTACCAAATAATTCGTGATGACTGCGACACCGATGACTGTAAAAAAATCAAAGGGATGTCACACATTGGTATTGTTAATAAACCCAGCAACCCTTACTACGGTCGTAAAGCTTTGTATCGCAATTGCGGAAGCTACTTAGATGACGACACGCTTTATACAGCCTGCAAATACCAAAAAGACGTTGTGATGGGTGAGCGCACAGCCGAAAATTTACAAGCGCACAAGCCCTTTGCACGACTCACGTTTAATCCTTATTTCGATAAGCTTGCTATGCATATCAACGGTTTCATCAAAGATATTGAATCGGCTGCACAATGAGTGAGTTTAGCCACCGCTGGTTTAATCAAATAAGCGAGATTGATGCCGCTCTTTGGCAATCATTTTTTGATGATACGCCCTTTACAGAACACGCTTTTTTAGCTGCTTTAGAACAAGCAGGCTGTGTGAGTGAAGAGTCGGGCTGGCAACCCATGCACCTAGCAATTTACCAGCAAGAACAAGTCATAGCCCTACTACCCGGGTATTTAAAACACCACTCTTATGGTGAATATGTATTTGACTGGGCTTGGGCTGAAGCCTATCAACAACATGGCCTAGAGTATTACCCTAAATGGCTGTGTGGCGTACCCTTCACACCTATTGCAGGGCAACGAATTAGTATAAATCACAATAAGCCCGCTGAAGTCTATGCGTATATTCAGCACATACTCACAGAAACGGCAGCGCAATTAGACTGGTCAGGTTGGCATATAAATTTTTGCCACCAGCAACAAGCGACAGCATTAACTAGCGACACCGTAATGCAACGTCATGGCGTGCAGTTTCAGTGGTTTAATGAAGGCTATAATGACTTTGAGGACTTTTTAGCTTCACTCACCGCAAGAAAACGTAAATCGCTCAAAAAAGAACGCGCTAAAATAGCTGAACAACAGATAACCATAGAATGGCTCGAAGGTGCTGACATCAACAAACAGCATATGCAGAAATTTAGTCATTTTTACCGCCAAACCTATTTGAAGCGCTCAGGCCACAATGGTTATTTGAATACCGCCTTTTTTGAGTTATTACAGCAAAGCATGGCCGACAAACTGGTGTTAATGTTCGCTAAGTATCAAGGAGAAGTGATTGCCGCCACACTCAGTTTTAAAGATCAGAACTGTTTATATGGTCGATACTGGGGAACAAATTATGAGCTTGATAGTTTGCACTTTGAGCTTTGCTATTACCAAGGCATTGAGTACTGCATTACCAACAAACTTAAGCAGTTCCATTCTGGCGCGCAAGGTGAGCATAAAATAAGCCGCGGTTTTAAGCCCGTAAATACCTATTCATTGCATCATATTCAGCATACTGAGTTTGCAGCAGCCATTAGTGATTTTATAACTAGAGAACGCCAACATATGGCGCTCTATAAAGCCCAATGCGAAAGCTTACTGCCTTTTAAACAGCAATAATTGGTTATTCGCTGGCATTTGCACATCTTCAACAAAGGTTAAGCCAGCTTGCTCTGCAAGTTGGCAAATCGCTTCAAAATCACGGATTGCACTATGTGCATCTTGCTGTTTTAAAAAAGCATCGAATTCTGCATTACTGGCACTGGTATACTTACCTTGGTATTTAAATGGTCCATAAATACACAATTTACCTTTAGGCGCTAAATGCTTTGCTACACCTTGGAAAAAGCGCTCCACCAGTGGCCAGCTAATAATGTGCATTGTATTCGCAGTGAAAATTGCATTCACTGTTTCAACCGGCCAAGGATCATTAAGGTCGAGTGTGAGTGGTGCATGCAAGTTAGTTAATGCAGCTTCTTGATGCCATTGTAAAATCCCTGGATGATTAACCTCGCGATCACTACAGTGCCACTGTAAATGTGCTAAATGCGTTGCAAAATGCACACTATGTTGCCCTGTGCCTGAGCCGACTTCTAATACATCCGTCACATCAGAAAAGAACGCTTCTAATACGTTTAAAATAGGTAATTTGTTGTTTTCACAGGCTTGAGAGAAGGGTTTATCCATACAAATTAGTGCACCATGTTTGGTAATTAGTGCACAACAGTAAAGCAAAAATAAATAACAAAGTCGCGGTGAATTTATTAATTAAAAATATAAAGCAATAATTTTCAGCTAGTTACGAACTTTTATCAATATTGGTACAGCTTATGCTTTTTCATATGTGAATTAACCAATAGGAGCAATATTATGTATATCTCACCCTACACCGCTGTAGATGCAGCGATTGCAGCCAGCGAACGTGCTGAAAGCGAAAAAGCCGCCTTAACAAGTTGTGACGACAGAGCAACCGTGATCGATCTTCTTTCTCAATGTAACAAAGAAAATGTACAGGCGCCGAAAAAACATGAAACAGACCAGATTTTTATTCTCGGCTACAATTAATCACACACAGTTAATCCATTCAGTCTTAGCTTCTTTATATAAGACTTGCACTAAAACCGATTAACTGTAATGATAACAATTATCATTACAGTTAATCGGTTTTTCTATGCACTCTCACAATGCTATGCTCCATTATCAGCGGCAAATGAAATGTGTTTGCCAAAGACCTGGGTTACATGCCCCTGCGCTTGTTGCTAACTATGTTGAAGCGGGTTTAAACATTGCACGCTATTACGAAAAGCATCACAACTTTATTTTGCAAGAGCTGTATCTAAGACGCACCTTTCATGAACTACTTGAAAAGATGTGTGATTCATTAGTGCATAATGCAATTCGTAAACAATGTTTGGCCCAGCTTTATAAACCGCAACTTGCGCTAAAGCGTTACTACAAAACTCATAACTGTATTGAAAAGTATTTCAGTTTGGAGCGAGAAGCGTGCCTTCTCAGCCAAGAATTTAACCCGATTTAGGAGTGTTTATGAGCCAATTTAGAACCGAATCAGATAGCATGGGTGAACTACAAGTCCCTGCCAATGCGTTGTATCAAGCTCAAACGCAACGCGCTATCAATAACTTCAAAATTAGTGGCTTAGCCATGCCTAAGCAATTTATCACCGCCCTCGCCTACATTAAGCAAGCTGCCGCGCAAAGTAATGCTGCTTTAGGCCATTTGAGCCAAGGTAAAGCTAAAGCCATTGAGCAAGCATGCCAAGAGGTCATCGACGGTAAACATTTTTCAGAGTTTCCTGTTGATGTATTTCAGACAGGCTCAGGCACTAGCTCAAATATGAATGCCAATGAAGTCATTGCAACGCTGGCGAGCCAATTTGCAGGCGAAACCATTCACCCCAATGATGATGTGAACATGGGGCAAAGCTCAAATGATGTGATCCCCACTGCGATTGCTGTAAGTAGCGCTATTAACATCATTTATGAGCTGTTTCCTAAACTCGATAAACTCAGTCAAAGCCTACAAAGCAAACAAGCCGAAGTAGGCCATATTGTTAAAACCGGTCGCACTCATTTAATGGATGCAATGCCCGTGAGTTTTGCACAAACACTGGCTGCATGGCAGTTACAAGTGGATCATGCAATGGCAGGCATTCGCCAAGCACTCGAGCGAGTTTGTGAACTTGCACAAGGTGGCACAGCAGTTGGTACTGGTATTAATGCCGACCCTGCGTTTGCCGGTGAGTTTTGCCAACACTTGAGTGAGAATGTGGGTATTCGCTTTAGCCCAAGCAAAAACTTCTTTTATAACATCGGCTCACAAGATGCCATTGTTGCGCTGTCAGGTCAGCTAAAGGTACTTGCTGTCGCACAAATGAAAATAGCCAATGACTTACGCTGGATGAACTCAGGCCCTCTTGCAGGGCTTGGAGAAATTGAGCTTGAGGCTTTACAACCGGGCTCATCAATTATGCCGGGTAAAGTAAATCCAGTGATCCCTGAAGCGGCCGCTATGGTCAGCGCACAAGTCATTGGCAATGACGCGACTATTACAGTGGCTGGTCAAGCGGGTAACTTTGAGCTCAATGTAATGCTGCCTGTGATTGCCTTAAACATTTTGCAAAGTATCGAACTGCTGGCGAATAGCAGTGAAGCACTGGCAGATAAAGCGATTGCCAGCTTTAAAGTAAACCAAAGCAATGTTGATAAAGCGCTCGCTAAAAACCCAATTCTGGTTACTGCACTTAATCCGGTGATCGGCTATAGCAAAGCCGCAAAAATTGCCAAATTAGCTTATCAAGAAGGTCGTCCTATTATTGATGTTGCTGCAGAGCATACGGATATTTCGCGCGAAGAACTGAGCGAGTTACTGAACCCTGCCAAACTAACCCAAGGTGGTTTGTAATACCTATTTATTGCAGATAGGTGTAAAACTTTTATCTTACTGTAGCTCTGTGAATACAGAGCTACTTACTGAAAGCTAACGTTTTTATTGCTCCACTTTGAGCAATGTGTATGATAGTGAGTACTTATTCAACGATTTTTAGGTATGTTATGCGCTATCCTCTATTGGCAATTTTATTTCCTGTGTTATTAACTGCGTGCTCGGACGCTGCAACTAATGAGCAAGCCGAATCAACGGCAACCAGCAATAAACTTATCGAGGCACCAAAAGCCGTTGAAATAAAAAACGCTGAGGAAGTGACCAAAGCTGCCCCAGATAAAGCGACTATTAGCTCAGCCCATGAGCAACTTAAACAATTAATCGATGATCCAAGCTGTGATAACAGCAGCCAATGTAAAGTATTACCTGTTGGTAGTCGTGCTTGTGGCGGCCCAAGTAGCTTCATTGTTTATTCAACCAAAACAGCTGACACTGCTGAGGTTGAAAAACTTGCAAAAGACATCACCGCCCTTGAAAAGCAATTTAACGCAGCAAACGACATGATGAGTATTTGTCAGCATCTAACCGCACCGGGTGCGCAGTGTTCTGAGAATACTTGTGTTAGAATCGAAGGCTCAGCGGCAAGTGTATACTAAGGAATAAGCAATAATGGTTCGTTCATCGACTTTCAAGAAATTTTTCATCACCACAACTGTGCTAGCAAGTATTGCTTTAAGCGGTTGCGAAACAACAACGTCGGGTAGCTCTGCGCGCGTTGATCTAGGTGATTTAAATGATCAGCTGAACGATATCGTTAGCAATAATAGCTGTACTGCGAGCTTTCAATGTAAGGTGTTAGAAGTTGGTGAGCGAGCATGTGGTGGCCCAAGTCGCTATGTGGTCTATTCAACGTTAAACAACGCACAAGAGCAAGCTGAACAACTTGCGGAGCGAATTACAGCAGCTGAAAAGTCATCTGATCAAGCATTAACCGTTAACGATTGCTCACCAGTCCTGCCTGTACAATCGCTGTGTATTTCACAGCAGTGCCAAGCAATCGAAATTAAGTAAACAATGCAATAAGGCCGGATACTATCACCACGCTGATGATACAAATCCCGGCCTTATAAATGTACTTTACTTGCATTGTATTATGCACCCAATAAGCATAAATGTAGCGAACAAAGTAACTTGCTGCAGTGCCAAATAATGCAAAAATAACTAAATACGCAAGTAAAATAATATCCACAGTCATGCCACTTCTTTAAAACAACTAGTCTCAGTGTAAGGGCTTAAAGAAGTAAAGGCAAAACCTTAGCTTTTTTTGCTGTGTGCAATGAGTAATTCTGCCACTCGCTGTTTCACAGCACGTTTATCATCAGCAGCAACACCAAACCGCTCAGCCAATAAGGCAATCTCTTCATCATTTAAGTTAAACGATAAGCGTTGTCTGGTTTTTTTCGACTTAACGTCGAGCTCCAAAATCTTACGGATCATATCTGATGGCGTAAGCTCTTGGTCAATGGCTTGCTTTTTAATTGATTTTTGCACTTCAGAGCTTAAATCAAATGCCATTTGTGTGGCTCTAACAGCTTGCTCCTGACGCTGCCATTTGGCTTTTGCATCACTCACTTGGCATCCCCAGGAAATAAGTCAACAATATCGCTAATTGGTCTAGTTAACGTCAGTGATACTTCTGTCTCACCGCCTTCCCAGATCTCAATATTTAGACTATGCGATTCATCGTCAGAGCTTAAACAGATCATTTCACACGGCTCACCACCTTCATCTTCATATCGAGGTAAAGGCTTATTACGGTAGTCCTTATTATGGAAATAACACACATAAGGTGCTTCTGATTGTTTATAGCTCGATGCTAAAAAGTGACTAAAACGCTCTGGACTATTTTGTACATTAATTGCCGTTAATTCGTCTTCATCAAAAATACGAGCAAACTCATCAAGGGTAAAAATCTCATCAACATCATCGCGTTGAATTTTGATCGCAAAGTTTGCCCACTGTTCACCGTCATCTGACTCAATTTGCAAAAACACCACTTGGCCAGATTCGCTTTCGAGTACCAACTCATACTCTGCACTACGCTGATACTGATACGTTTGCACATCAATAACACGCAGTGTCTGTCCTTTTAACCAGCTTGGGTAAGCGAACGAATCAATCACTGTTAGCATATCACCAACAAGTAATTGGCTTGGATCAGTAAGCTGACGCTCTGGGGCTTTTTTAGATTTGAAAAAGTTAAACATTGGCTGACTCCTTGTTGAAGCAAAAAAGGTAACCCAGTGCGTGGGTTACCTTTTGTTTTTCCGCTAACTGATTAGCTATTTTGCTTTGCTTTAATACGCGCCAAAATATCTGCGCTTTTCGGGCTCGTATCACCAATACCCGCTTCAGCCATTTTCGCTTTTAAATCATCGCCGTTAGTGTCAGCTTCTAATTGCTTAGCCGCACCTAACTGGTCTTGGCGGTCTTGCTGACGTTGTTTAATACGCTCTAGAGACTCACGTGCTGATGTCATTGATGAGCTATTCGTATTTAGCGTGCTGTTTACAGCCATTGTTGCTTGCTGCACACTTTCAGTCGTTTTAACCATTGTTAATTGACGTTGGTTTTCTTTAATCGACTTTTCAGCTTCTTTAACTTGCTGCTTTAGTTGCACAATGTGGTTACTAAAACCAGCAAACACTTCTTCGTTCTCTGCTTTTTCAGCTTCAAAATCACCGATTTTTTCTGCGATTTCTAATGCAAGAGCTTCGTTACCTTTTTCAAGTGCTTGGCCTGCATACGCTTCATGTTCAGCAATTGATGCATCTAGTACGCTAATTTTACGCTTCGTTTGCATCTCTTTTGCCATTACTTCAGTCAGGCTTTTCTTAGCACGTTGTAGGGCATTTTGTGCATCAGCAATTTCTTGTTCAAAGATACGGATACCGTTTGCATCAACAATTGCTTGTCCTGCTTCACGAGCGCCACCACGTACAGCTGTAAATAGTTTCTTTAAAATACTCATAATCTTAACTCCAGAAATTGCTAATTAATCGTTTAAATAAATGGTCACGGCTTCAAGTGCATCAATCGCATTGTCTGCCAGTGTTACCAACTCATGGGTAATATCATCAAACGATGAATTAACCGATAACGCGCCAAAAATAGCGTATTTATCATCAATTTTTGCAAATGCGCTTAATGGGATTGGTACATTTAAACGTAGTAACGTTTCGTTTAACTCATTACGCATATCTGCTTGTACTTCGTCTTCAGCAAACAGGTAGCTAATACACAGTAATTGCTCTTCTGTTTGAGTAACAAAGATAGGTAACTCATCATTCCCATCGACGATAACTTGTAACACATCTTGCTCACCTTCGTTGGCAATCAAGAAAGACTCAAAGCTCACACCTTCTGTTTCAAAAGAAGCCAGTTTGATTGATAGTTCATTTAATTCCATGTCTCACCTTTTTACGTTTTGACATATTATGTCTGAGTTAAGATTTGCATAGCCGACATATTATGTCAACTATAAAATATCAATTTTTGTACAATTCGGTTTCAACTTGCCACGCTTGGCGGTAATAATCATATAAGGTTCCAGAACCTAATCTATTGACTTCAATCGTGTTTACTTGTTCAAAAAAATGATTCGGAAACACAAAAGAAGCCAATAAATATTCTTTGCTTACCCAACGAGATGGCACGGGTAATTCGTTAGTTTCACGAATTCGCTGACTTGCTGATTTGCCAGCGGTAGTCGCGATTGTCCAACCCCATTGACCAAACGAAGGAATATTTTGTTGGTATTGCTCAACATAACCAAAACCCGCAGCTTTCATTGTTTTAGCAATACTCAAAAATGCTTTCTTCGCATGATAAGGGGATGTTGATTGCACAGCCACAGCCCCGTCAGGTGCCAATAACTGACGTACATGATTGTAAAAATAGTCACTGTACATCTTATTGAGATCAGGGTGATTAGGGTCTGGTAGGTCAATTAAAATAGTGTCAAAGCGCTCGCCTTTTGCCAGCATTGCTTCGACCTCTAAAAAGGCATCTGCAATGCGAATATCAGCACGAGGGTCGCTCATAGAATGTTTATTTAGCGCTGTTAAACGTGTTCTGATTTTCTCTGGCGCATCATAGTCGCCAACATCATTACCAAATAAGTTTAACAGCTGACCATCTAAGTCAACCAGAGTGACATGCTCTACTGGCCACTTCAAAACATCACGTAATGCAAGCCCGTCACCGCCACCGATGATCAACACGCGGTCATGGCGATTTGAGGCCAACATAGCAGGATAGACAAGCATTGAATGATAAATTTGCTCATCCACACTTGAGAACTGTAAACGACCATTGAGGTAAAGATCAGTAATTGCATTGGGCTGATTGCGACTCAAACGCTCAGTTAACACCAAATGCTGATACTTAGTTGCTTGCGAGTAGATGACTTTATCTTTGTATAAAACATTGCTTAGATTTTTCATCCAGTTAGTGCCAAGCACGAGCACAAACGCAAAAAACACCAACAACAGTACATGGCAAACTAACAGTAACTTAGCGAAGCGAACGTGTTGATGATAGCGCCATAAAAATACGAGGCCGGCAATAATATTAAATAACGCTGTCCACGCTGCTGCTTGCATAATTGGCATCGCGAGCATAATGCTCACCCAAATCGCAGCACCTATACCGGCACCGATATAATCAGCCCCGTAAATGGTGCCCGCATTGTTCTCTAAAAAGCGCCCATAGACTTGCTGGCGAATACGCGCAATTAGCGGGATCTCCATACCAATTAATAGCCCAAGTAATAGACCAAACACATAAGGTAAAAAACGAGACCATTCTTGCAGCCTTTCAAACACGTAACCATTAAGTACGGTATCTGCAGGCAGGTTAAATATTTCGGAGAAGATATGCGGCAATGAATAACTGACAGCGATAATACTTGCTATCGCTAAAATACAGCCCATGCCAACCAAAGCAATTATGCTCTCAAGCCAAGCAAAGGCAGTAAACGCATCTTTAAACCATCGCGCTAAAAAGGCACCGATACCCATAGCGACAATCATGGTGCCAATCATGGCATATATGGCACTCTCGACCGAGCCTAATACACGACCAGCATAATGAGATAGCAGGTATTCATAAATAAGGCCGCACCCAGCGAGTACGGCCATAACAGTTATTAATAGGAAATCATGCCCAAGTAGATGAGCTCTACTTGGGGCGCTTGTTGTAGTAGACACTTAATTAGGCACCTAACAAGGTTGCCATAGTCGACCCAATCGCAAATGAGATTGCTGCAGAGATAGCAGCTACACCCACGTTCTTCTGGCGGTTCACTTCGTCTGAAATATCACAACCAGATAGGATGATTTTGATAGTCACTAAGTGTAGTAAAATGAAAGCCACTAAACTCACAGCTGCACTTAATGCCCAGTAACCTAAACTAGCTACAATGTTGTCAGCAGCATAAGGAGCAATACCTGATGCAGCAGTTAATGCCAATGCACTGCCTACTAAAAAGCCAGCGTAACGAATACCCACAGCTAAGTTGCCGTCAATAACCGCTTGTTGTAAACAATCGCCACTGCGATTAGTACGTTTGAATAACTGCACGCGATATTGACTGATCAGTAGCATCGCAATGCTGCCAATCGCAAAAGCTGCGATCACAATTGGAATACCATGCCAACCTTCAGTTGCCACCCAAAATAAAGCTGAGCGAATAACGATAGCCACACTTACTACATGACCAAAATCAATCAATGCAGCAGTCGCATTACCTTTAACGATTTCGTCGTGCAGACTCACTTTACGAAGCGCTACCTTGTCTTGGAAGAAATGACCTAGCTTAATAAGTACAATCGCCATCAAACCATATCCAAGCATTTGTAATGCTTCTTGTTGCAAGGTTGGTGCAAATGAGCCGCTGCTCACGCCACTTAGAACAATAGCCAATGCCACAAGTCCTGCCGCAAAGCTAATACCAAAAGCAAAATTATCACGCTCAGTTATTTCATCATTAGCGTGTAAGTTAGATACCCAGCCTTTGATAAATTTTAGGCTGACAAATAAAGCGATAATGATTGCAAAGTCGATTGCTAAAGCTTGCAACGACCAAGTTGTTATTCCATTAAATTCATACATGTGTTGTAACTCCGGTGGTTATTCTTTTCACTACTTACCGCGGCTAATGCCACGTGATGTTCTGCTCGAGCTGTTGCGTAATGACCCAGAGCTTTTACTGTAACTACTGCTAGAAGCATAGCTACTGCGTGTGCGTGGCGGCGTATAGCTGCTACGGCTTAATCCAGATGCACCACTGCGCTTAGTGGCATACGGACTAGTGAATTGTTTACCTTGGCGTTGATAAGACTGTCGAGTACGCGTCTCTACCGTTTGTTGTGCTTTAATCTGTTTTGGGCTCGAATAACGATAACGGCCATAGTCATTGTAATAGCTATACTTTCTATGACGGCTCCAGCGACCATATTCAACTCGGTCGAATACATCGCCCAACATGCGATACATACCGTACCAAACCCAAAAACTGGTACCGCTGCTATTTGTTTGCCATTGCCCATAGTTAGGGTTACCAACTAACTGGTTACCAACACTTTCACCTTCAGCAGCTTCACTAATTGCACCAACCCGCGCTAGTGAGCCTTGCGACATATCGGCAAGCATATTGATAGGATCAGTCAGCGCATCCTGAAATAAAGATGGCTTAGCAGCATCACGAATAAGATCAAGTTGATGAAGGGTATCTTCATAAGGGGGTATTAGATAAGTAGACTTAACATCTGCTAAACGTTGTTTAAGACCTGTATAGATAGCCCCTTCACGAGTGGCATCAAGACTAATTACTCGCGCGATCTCAGAAAGTTGCGGCTGCTGCTCAGCAAGCACTTGTCCGTATTGTTTAAGTATCATCGCATTACGCAAAGAGCCATTATCAAGCGCTGTACCAAGTTGATTTAATTCAACTTCAGCTTTTTCTATGGATTGTTGTATTGTTTGTTTCAGCTGCTCTTCTTTCGACTCACAGCCCATAAGCAAGCTTACCAAACAAAACAGGCTAATAAGTTTCCAAGCTTTTATTTGAGACATTCATGTCACCTGATTGTGGTTTAAAAACGCAAATAGTTTTACATAGCTCAGGTACTAAACCAAGATTAAAATTGCAACAAAGGGTAAATTGGGTGGTAGGTTGGGTAGAGCGAAGTGAAACCCAACATAAACACAGAGCTATCAGCTTTCAGCCTTCAGCGATCAGTCGCGTGGTGTGGGTGTTTGCTGCTGCGTCTTCCTCTGGCTCTAGGTTCTAGGTTCTAGGTTCTAGGTTCTAGGTTCTAGGTTCTAGGTTCTAGGTTCTAGGTTCTAGGCAAAGTGTACTTGTAGGAATGGCTTTAGCCATGAATATGTTTGTTATGGTCTAGATTCGGCACTGAAGTGCCTTCTACGGGGTTTGTTGCTGAGGGTGACTCTGTACTTAACAACCCCACAGTTCAACTGACATCTACTATCTGACGTCTGATGTCTCCTGTCTATTCGGCACTGAAGTGCCTCCTACGGGGTTTGTTGCTGAGGGTGACTCTGTACTAAACAACCCCACAGCTCAACTGACCTCTAATATCTGAAGTCTGATATCTCTTGTCTATTCGGCACTGAAGTGCCTCCTACATGGGGTTGTTAGTGAGGGTGACTCTGTACTTAACAACCCCCCTACAGTTCAACTTTACCCTTGCTAACTAGCCACTCGCTAACTGACGTTGGGTTTCGCTGCGCTCTACCCAACCTACCTGAAGAATGAATAGGGCACGTTATGTGGATAGCTCCAAACGCAAAAAAGCCCGACTCTTTCGAATCGGGCTTTCTCTAATTTGGATCCTGGCGATGTCCTACTTTCACATGGCAAATGCCACACTATCATCGGCGCTGTTTCGTTTCACTACTGAGTTCGGCATGGGGTCAGGTGGGTCCAAAACGCTATTGTCACCAAGCAAATTTGGTTTAATTCGCTCTTTTGAGCAAATTAATAAATCTGGAATTCTGATATCAAGTAAATGTCTACTTTAGTAACTTAACTTCTGTCGTTACGCTGTCATAAAACGCGTTTGGCGTTGTATGGTTAAGCCTCACGGGTAATTAGTACAGGTTAGCTTAATGGCTCACACCACTTCCA
>NZ_PQBX01000065.1:0-123852 GCF_002964625.1 Pseudoalteromonas sp. T1lg21 | reverse complement strand
CATGCTCAATGAATTCTGATTTTGATATCTTTCGATATCGAATTGACTATGAAGTCACTCAGTTACATTTGAGACTCTAAATTTGTTTGCTCCACTTAGTAAACTAAGCTTCGCTGTTAGAACCCAATCTGTACGAGTGCCCACACAGATGATTGCTTTATATTGTTAAAGAACATTTGATTCACTTTCGTGTCTCAAGGGCTGTGCATTCTACGCAAGCCGTTATTTTTGTCAACACTTAATTTTGAGAAAAGTTTATTTTTCAAAACTCAGTCTTACTTGACTCAACCAACTCGTCGTTTTGCTTTTCTGTAAGCAGTCCGCCGTGTCGGTGGATGCGCATTATAGGGAGATCCGAATTGAGATCAACTGTTTTTTGAAGTTTTTATGAAAAAAATGACTGTTCGCGCAAAATACGAACGAAACGCGTAAAAATAGCACTAAATCACTCGTATTAGGCCTATATAGCCACTGTATTTTATATATATGCCTGTTTTTAACTTCTATAACAGAAGATGTTGCTATTAAAGAACGCGGTGTGATCTTTATCTGTGATCTTAGTTGCTAGGTGCTAGGTGCTAGGTGCTAGGTGCTAGGTGCTAGGTGCTAGGTGCTAGGTGCTAGGTGCTAGGTGCTAGGTGCTAGGTGCTTCAAGATTGTATTGTGAAGTTTGGGGATTGATAGAGTTAATTTATTGATAAGTGAATTTCAGAAAGTAAAAAGCCGAGCATAAGCTCGGCTTTTTGGTGTCTTTACGACTTACTCTGCAGACTGCGCGTCTTCTTGAACTTCTTCGTTTGTCGCTGGGCGACCAACTAGTTCAATATAAGCCATTGGTGCATTATCACCAGCACGGAAGCCACACTTAAGAATACGAGTGTAACCACCAGGACGGTCTGTATTAC
This sequence comes from Pseudoalteromonas sp. T1lg21, assembly GCF_002964625.1. Taxonomy (NCBI): domain Bacteria; kingdom Pseudomonadati; phylum Pseudomonadota; class Gammaproteobacteria; order Alteromonadales; family Pseudoalteromonadaceae; genus Pseudoalteromonas; species Pseudoalteromonas sp. T1lg21. The sequence goes on along the minus strand of NZ_PQBX01000065.1, from coordinate 122,947 downwards.
GTGGACCGATTTCGCTGAATAATTTACCAACTACTTCATTATCACGCGTGCGAGCAAACGCTAAACGGCGGTTTGCTACACTGTCAGTCTTAGCCAGTGTGATTAAAGGTTCAATTACACGGCGCAACTCTTTAGCTTTAGGCAAAGTTGTTTTGATGATTTCATGTTTCACCAAAGAACCAGCCATGTTGCTGAACATCGCTTTGCGATGGCTGCTGTTACGGTTTAATTGACGACCACTCTTACGATGGCGCATGACCCTATCCTTCTAACTAAACTAATATAGTGATTTAGATTATTCAGCTAGGCTTGCAGGCGGCCAATTTTCTAGGCGCATACCTAGAGAAAGACCACGTGAAGCTAGCACGTCTTTAATTTCAGTTAGAGACTTCTTACCTAAGTTAGGCGTTTTAAGAAGCTCAACTTCAGTGCGCTGAACTAAATCACCGATATATTGAATTTGCTCGGCTTTCAAACAGTTTGCTGAACGTACTGTTAGTTCAAGATCATCAACTGGACGAAGTAGAATAGGATCGAATTCTGGCTTCTCTTCTTTCTCTTCTGGCTCAGTTACATCACGTAAATCTACGAATGCATCTAATTGCTCAGCTAAGATAGTAGACGCACGGCGGATCGCTTCTTCAGGATCTAAAGTGCCGTTCGTTTCCATATCAATGATTAACTTGTCTAAGTCTGTACGTTGCTCAACACGGGCTGATTCAACCGAGTACGCAATACGTTCAACTGGGCTGAATGATGCATCAAGCAGCAGACGACCAATTGGACGCTCATCGTCATCAGAGGATAAACGACTAGATGCCGGCACATAACCGCGACCGCGCTCAACACGAATACGCATGCTGATCTCGCTGCTATCTGTCGTAAGGTGACAGATAACGTGATCTGGGTTGGCGATAGTTACATCACCATCGTGCTGAATATCAGCCGCAGTCACAGGGCCTACACCAGATTTAGTCAGGGTCAGAAAAACTTCATCTTTGCCTTCTAAAGTTACTGCTAGACCTTTAAGGTTTAACAGAATTTCAATGATGTCTTCTTGTACACCCTCTTTCGCGCTGTACTCATGCAATACACCGTCGATTTCTACTTCAGTTACTGCACATCCAGGCATAGATGATAACAGTATACGGCGTAAGGCATTACCCAAAGTGTGACCGAAGCCACGCTCTAATGGTTCTAAAACTACTTTAGAACGCGTAGGGTTGATAGCGTCGATATCGACTAACCTTGGTTTTAGGAATTCGGTAACAGAACCCTGCATTTTATCCTCTCTTAACTCTTAACTTTACTTAGAGTAAAGTTCGACGATTAGTTGTTCGTTAATGTCCGCAGACAGATCTGAACGCTCAGGTAGGCGCTTGAAGCTACCTTCCATTTTCTTACCGTCAACTTCAACCCAAGTCGGCTTTTCACGTTGCTCAGCCAACTCTAGAGCAGCGATGATACGTGCTTGTGTTTTTGACTTCTCACGAATTACAACAGTATCTTCTGGAGTAATTACGTATGAAGGGATGTTCACTACACGACCATTAACTAAAATCGCTTTGTGGCTAACTAACTGACGTGCTTCAGCGCGTGTGCTAGCAAAACCCATGCGATATACAACATTGTCTAAACGTTGCTCTAAAAGCTGTAACAAGTTTTCACCTGTATTACCTTTAAGGCGAGCAGCTTCTTTGTAGTAGTTACGGAATTGCTTTTCTAATACACCGTAGATACGACGTACTTTTTGCTTTTCACGTAACTGTAAACCGTAATCAGATAAGCGACCTTTACGAGCGCCGTGCTGACCAGGTGCAGTCTCAAGTTTACACTTAGAGTCGATAGCTCTTACGCCGCTTTTAAGGAACAGGTCAGTACCTTCACGACGACTCAGCTTGAGCTTAGGGCCCAAATATCTTGCCATGTTATTTCTCCTAACCTATTGTTAAACGCGACGTTTCTTCGGTGGACGACAACCGTTATGAGGGATTGGCGTCACGTCAGTGATGTTGGTGATACGGTAACCAGCAGCATTCAAAGCACGTACAGCAGATTCACGACCTGGACCTGGACCTTTAATGAAAACTTCTAGATTTTTTAAACCGTATTCTTGAGCAGCAGTACCTGCACGCTCTGCAGCAACCTGAGCCGCGAATGGAGTAGATTTACGTGAACCACGGAAACCTGAACCACCTGCTGTTGCCCAAGATAGTGCATTACCTTGACGGTCGGTAATTGTTACAATAGTGTTGTTGAAAGAAGCATGAACGTGAGCCATACCATCAGCAACTTGCTTTTTAACCTTCTTACGACGAATTGGTGCTTTAGCCATAATCTACCCCACCTTATTTCTTGATAGGCTTGCGAGGACCCTTACGAGTACGCGCGTTAGTCTTAGTACGTTGACCACGTAGTGGTAACGAACGACGGTGACGTAGGCCACGGAAACAACCAAGGTCCATAAGGCGCTTGATATTTAATGTAACTTCACGACGAAGGTCACCTTCTACAGTGTACTTGCCAACTGCTTCACGCAATACGTCAAGTGTTTCGTCTGAAAGTTCACCGATTTTTGTGGTCTCGGCGATACCAGTCGCTGCTAAGATAGCCTTAGAGCGAGTCTTACCTATGCCATAAATAGCAGTTAAACCGATAACTGCATGTTTATGATCAGGGACGTTAATGCCAGCGATACGGGCCACTAACACATCTCCTATATTTGAATTTGGTTATCATCTGTTTGAAAAGCCCGTAAGGATACTCAAACGAAGACCAAATCACAACTAAAAACACAGGCCGAGTGAATAACTCAGCCTGCACGACTGTTTAATTAGCCTTGCCTTTGCTTGTGCTTAGGCTCACTGCAAATTACGCGTACTACACCAGCACGTTTAATAACTTTACAGTTACGGCATATTTTCTTAACGGAAGCACGTACTTTCATTGCTCAACTCCGTAAAATGACCTTATCGGCCGTAGCCTTTAAGGTTTGCTTTTTTCAGCACAGAATCATACTGATGTGACATCAGATGCGTCTGTACTTGTGCCATAAAGTCCATGATTACAACAACGATAATCAAAATTGATGTACCGCCGAAATAGAATGGCGTTTGCCATGCCATAGTCATGAATTCGGGCACCAGACAGATAAAGGTTATATACAAAGCACCTGCCAATGTCAGGCGTGTCATCACTTTATCAATGTATTTAGATGTCTGCTCACCTGGACGAATACCTGGGATAAATGCGCCAGATTTTTTCAGGTTATCTGCTGTTTCACGCGGGTTAAATACCAACGCGGTGTAGAAAAAGCAGAAGAAGATAATAGCCGCAGCTAAAACCATCGCATATAAAGGCTGACCTGGAGTCAACGTTGTAGCGATTGCTTGTAGCACATCAGCGACCGGACCTTCACCCTGGCCGAACCAGCTTGCAATTGTACCAGGGAACAGAATTATACTGCTAGCAAAGATTGGTGGAATAACACCCGCCATGTTTACTTTCAGTGGTAAGTGCGTGCTTTGAGCAGCAAATACCTGACGACCTTGTTGACGCTTCGCATAGTTAACGACGATACGACGTTGACCACGCTCGAAGAATACAACTAGGTAAGTAACAGCGAATACGATTACAGCAATCAATAACAGTACAAGTACATTCAGATCACCTTGGCGCGCCATTTCGGCTGTCGAACCAATAGCAGACGGCAGGTTAGCTACGATACCAACAAAAATCAGAACTGAAATACCGTTACCGATACCACGTTCTGTAATTTGCTCGCCCAACCACATTAGGAACATAGTACCTGTTACTAAACTCACTACAGCAGTGAAGTAGAAACCGATACCAGGGTTAACAACTAACCCGTCCATCATGCTCGGTAAGCTGGTAGCAATACCGATTGATTGGATAGTAGCAAGCACAAGCGTGCCGTAGCGTGTGTACTGGCTAATTTTCTTACGCCCTTGCTCACCTTCTTTCTTAAGCTCTATAAACGGCGGATACATATGCGTTAATAGTTGCGTAATAATCGAAGCCGAGATGTACGGCATAATACCCAGTGCTAACACTGAAGCGCGCTCAAGCGCACCACCGCTGAACATGTTAAACATTTCAACAATGGTGCCCTTTTGTTGCTCGAAGAAATCGGCAAGTACAGCGGCGTCAATCCCAGGGATCGGCACGAATGAACCTAGACGGTAAATAATGATAGCACCTAATACAAATAGTAATCGACGCTTCAATTCCGAAAGCCCACTTTGTGCACTTTTCATATCTTGACCTGGTTTAGCCATTAGTACTTCCTTAGTCTTCTACCTTGCCTCCGGCAGCTTCGATAGCTTCGCGAGCACCTTTAGTCACTTTAAGACCTTTAACGGTAACTGCGCGTGAAACTTCGCCAGATTTTACTACTTTAACGAACTGGATGTTCTTTTTAACTAGACCAGCTGCTTGTAACGCGTTTACGTCTACTACATCGCCTTCAACTTTAGCGATTTCAAAAAGGTTAACTTCAGTAGATACTAATGATTTACGTGAAGTGAAACCAAATTTAGGTAGACGACGTTGCATAGGCATTTGACCGCCTTCGAAACCAACGCGTACTTTACCGCCAGAACGTGATTTTTGACCTTTATGACCACGGCCACCAGTCTTACCAAGACCAGAACCGATACCACGACCTAGACGTTTCTTTTCAGTTTTTGCACCAGCAGCAGGTGAAAGTGTATTCAAACGCATCGAATTAACCCTCAACCTTTACCATGTAAGAAACTTGGTTAATCATACCACGCACACATGCTGTGTCTTCTAACTCAACAGTGTGATTGATACGACGTAGACCAAGACCACGTAATGTAGCTTTATGCTTCGGTAAACGACCGATAGAGCTCTTTACTTGTGTTACTTTAACAGTTTTATTAGCCATGGTTTACCCCGTGATTTCGTCAACGCTAAGACCACGTTTAGCAGCGATAGCTTCTGGAGAGTTCATGTTCTCAAGAGCAGCAATCGTTGCACGAACGATGTTGATCGGGTTAGTTGAACCGTATGCTTTTGACAGTACGTTCTGTACACCAGTTACTTCTAGTACTGCACGCATCGCACCACCGGCGATGATACCTGTACCTTCAGAAGCAGGCTGCATGTATACTTTAGAACCCGCGTGGCGACCCTTGATTGGGTGCTGTAGCGTGTTGCCGTTTAGTTCTACGCTGATCATGTTGCGACGTGCTTTTTCCATTGCTTTTTGAATAGCAGCTGGAACTTCACGTGCTTTACCATAACCAAAACCTACTTTACCTGCGCCGTCACCAACTACAGTTAGTGCAGTGAAGCTAAAGATACGACCACCTTTAACCACTTTAGACACACGGTTTACCGCGATTAGCTTTTCAGCCAAATCAGGCTGTTGTTGCTTTGCTTCTACGTTAGCCATTGTCTACTCCTAGAATTGCAGACCGGCTTCACGCGCTGCATCAGCAAGCGCCTTCACACGGCCGTGATATTTAAAGCCACTGCGATCAAAAGCAATCTTTTCGATGCCTTTGTCAGCTGCACGTTCAGCAACCGCTTTACCAACTGCTTGAGCAGCTGCAACGTTACCTGTGCCTTTAACTGTTTCGCTAATTGCTTTTTCAACAGTAGAAGCAGCAGCCAGTACAGTACCCTCAGCAGTAACTACTTGAGCGTAAATGTGACGTGGCGTGCGGTGGATAACAAGACGCGTTGTGCCTTGTTCAATGTAATTTCTACGAGTGCGTTTAGCACGACGTAGACGAGCTGTTTTTTTATCCATCGTCTTACCTTACTTCTTCTTAGCCTCTTTACGGCGTACATTCTCGTCCGCGTAACGAACACCTTTACCTTTATAAGGCTCAGGTTTACGGTATGCACGGATGTTAGCAGCTGTTTGACCAACTAACTGCTTGTCTACGCCCTTAACTAGAACTTCTGTTTGGCTTGGTGTTTCAATCGTAATACCTTCTGGTACTTCGAAATTAACTGGGTGTGAGAAACCAAGAGTTAAGTCTAATACTTTGCCCTTAGCTGCTGCACGGTAACCAACACCTACTAACTGAAGTTTCTTCTCGTAACCTTCATGCGTACCAACAACCATGTTGTTGATAAGAGCGCGAGCAGTACCTGCTTGTGCCCATGCATTGACTACGCCTTCACGAGGTAAAGTTGTAATAACGTTGTCGTTAACTTGTACTTCAACAGCGTCGTTGATAGTGCGAGTTAATTCACCGTTTTTGCCTTTAACTGTGATTTCCTGGCCTTTTAATGTAACTTCTACACCGGCAGGAACATTGATTGGTGCCTTTGCTATGCGAGACATAGTTCCCCTCCGATTAAGCTACAAAGCCAATGATCTCACCACCAACGCCGGCACTACGTGCTGCGCGGTCTGTCATTAGGCCTTTAGAAGTTGATACGATAGCGATACCAAGACCACCCATTACCTTTGGTAATTCGTCACGTTTCTTATAGATACGTAGACCAGGGCGGCTAACACGCTGGATATTTTCAATAACAGCTTTGCCTTCGAAATATTTTAATTCGATAGAAAGCTCAGGCTTCGCTTCACCGCTTACAGCGTAATCTGCGATATAACCTTCATCTTTTAATACTTTAGCTACTGCTACTTTCAGTTTTGAAGTTGGCATCGTTACTGATACTTTCTTCGCTGACTGACCGTTACGGATACGTGTAAACAAATCCGCAATAGGATCTTGCAAGCTCATAGTCTTACTCCCGTGATACTATTACCAGCTAGCCTTTTTAAGGCCAGGAATTTCACCGCGCATAGCTGCTTCGCGAACTTTGATACGGCTCATGCCGAATTTGCGAAGGTAACCGTGTGGGCGGCCCGTAACGTTACAACGATTACGTTGACGTGAAGGGCTAGAATCACGTGGTAAAGCTTGTAGCTTTAATACCGCGTCCCAACGATCATCGTCAGATGTTTTCACATCGCTGATGATAGCTTTTAGTGCCGCACGCTTTTCAGCGAACTGAGCAACTAATTTAGTGCGCTTTGCTTCGCGCGCTTTCATAGAATTCTTTGCCATAACCCTACCCTTATTTCTTGAATGGGAAGTTAAACGCTTCTAACAACGCACGGCCTTCATCATCTGTTTTCGCAGAAGTAGTGATAGTGATATCAAGACCACGTACACGGTCTACTTTATCATAATCGATTTCTGGGAAGATGATTTGCTCACGTACGCCCATGCTGTAGTTACCACGTCCATCGAAAGACTTAGCACTTACACCACGGAAGTCACGGATACGTGGGATAGCGATTGAAACCAAACGCTCAAAAAAGTCCCACATACGCTCGCCACGTAGGGTTACTTTACAACCAATTGGGTAACCTTCACGCACTTTGAAGCCAGCAACTGATTTGCGTGCTTTAGTGATTAGAGGTTTCTGACCAGAGATTGCTTCTAGATCCGCAACAGCGTTATCTAGGATCTTCTTGTCAGCTAGAGCTTCGCCCACACCCATGTTTAATGTGATCTTTTCGATCTGAGGGACTTGCATGACAGAGCTGAAACCAAACTTCTCTTGAAGCTCAGCAACTACTTTGTCTTTGTATAATTCATGCAGTTTCGCCATCATTCTACTCCAACTATTAGATAGTTTTACCAGTAGATTTAAAGATACGTAATTTCTTACCATCTTCAATCTTGAAACCTACACGATCTGCTTTACCCGTTTCCGAGTTGTAGATCGCAACGTTTGATACGTCGATAGACGCTTCTTTCTCAACAATACCGCCAGCTTGGTTCAACTGAGGAACAGGCTTTTGGTGCTTCTTGATTAAGTTGATGCCTTCGACAAATACTCGACCAGATTCAGCAACAACTGAAAGCACTTTACCGCGCTTACCTTTGTCTTTGCCTGCTAGTACGATTACTTCGTCATCACGACGGATTTTTGCTGCCATGATAGACTCCTTATAGTACTTCTGGTGCTAGTGAAACGATTTTCATGAACTTTTCAGTACGAAGTTCACGAGTCACAGGGCCGAAGATACGAGTACCAATTGGCTGTAAGTTATCGTTTAAGATAACAGCCGCATTGCTATCGAAACGGATCAAAGAACCGTCCGGACGACGAACGCCTTTTTTAGTACGCACAACTACCGCGTTTTTAACATCACCTTTCTTCACTTTACCGCGAGGAATAGCTTCTTTTACAGAAACTTTGATGATATCGCCAACCGCTGCGTAGCGACGGTGCGAACCGCCAAGGACTTTAATACACTGCACTTTGCGAGCGCCGCTGTTATCAGCAACGTCCAGCTGAGTTTGCATTTGGATCATGTTAATGACCTCCGGTGTAGAAATTACAACACGCCTTAATTTTGTTTAAAATCAAGACATTTCGGTTAAATTCCACTCAAAAAACAAGCAAGTTGTCTCTTAAGGGCGGGCAATTGTAGCAGCAATGGCAAGGAAGTGGTAGGTTATTTTTTAATTAATTTGGAATTAATCGCAATGCCTGCATTGAGGAATTACAGCAGCTTGCTGGTTTGTTATTGATTATAAAACAAACAGGGCGCAAATGCGCCCTGTTTTAGTATTTAATTAAATTTTAATTAATTACCAAATAGACCTTTTAATTTGTCTTTAATTTTATCTTTAGCTTTTTCTTTCACTTCTTCTTTCGCCGCATCACTAACATCTAAGCTATAGCCAACATCATGAAATGGACCTTTGATACGCAGTGGAATTTTAAAGCCTGTGCTGTCATCGGTCGTGCCTTGACCTTCGATTGAATCAACAATACCTGTCACTAAACGGTAATCAACAGTCGTCATTGGTAAATCAACCTTACCTGAACCAGTAATACGGACAAGCGGGCTAAGTAGCGACAAGTCTTTATTTTCACCTACACCATTAGTGAATACAAAACTGCCCTTCAATGCCGAGAAGTCTGTTTGCTGTGAGTTATCAAAGCCAGTATCTAACCCTTCAGATACTGCACTTAAGTTACCTTTTATAAGCTCTTTTGCTTTACGAACCATCTCTGCGATGTTGGCACCTTTTACCGCACCATCTGCAAACTCAAAGCCTAACTTACCATTTAATGCATTAATAAAGCTCTTTTGACTTTGACCTGTGGTCGTAAGATCCCAGTTTAGAGAGCCTTTACCCATCAACTTATCGAAACCAGCTGCATCAGTCAGTAATGGCTGTGCATCAATTTTATCTAAAGCAAAGTTGGTACTAATTTTATACGGTGTTTGCTTGGCATTGACGGTGATCACACCTTTACCATTGCCTTCATAAGCAACAAACTTATCTAGGCTGATTTTAGCCACTGCATTTTTTAGGTTCACCGTTAACTGGTTTTCACCAAGAGTAATATCATTTGCTTTTAAGCCACTTGAACGCACGACTACATTTGCATCCAATGCATTTAAGCCGCTCATGTCAATTGCAGTATCATCCCAAACAATTGGCTGTGCAGGCGCATCTGCTGCAGGCTCTGCTTGTTCTTCTTTAGCTACGCCCTCCGGTAAGTAAGGGTTTAAATCAAGCATCCCTAAATCAATATCGGCATTTACAGCTAAACGGTCACCAAGCTTAATATCGCTTTTACCTTTAATTTGCAGCTCATCTAGCGTGGCTAGTAGCTCAGTAAGCTTAAACTGCTGTCCTTTTAGGTGCATTGAACCTTTTACATTAAAGGCATTAAACGCATTTTCTTTTGCATTAAGCTCTACACCTTGCCAGCTCGCAATGTTTTTAACAGAGTCACCACTAACAGAAAGAAGCCCTTGCACATCATTACCCATTTCTGCAATTGCACCTTTAAAGTTCAAGTCGACTAAGCGAGAATCAACCTCAGTGCTGACATTAAAGGTTTCGCCTTCAATTGCTTTTACCGGTGTATCTAGCGTGACATCTAAGTTAAAGCGCTCACCCATATAGGTAATACCGCCTTTTAACTCTAAGGTCTTACGAAGAGAAGGTAATAAGATGGCTAACTCTAAATCGCTTATCTGTTGTTTTGCCCCGGTTTTACCGTCTAGATAAGTAAAAGTACCGCCATAGATTGCCACTTCACCAAGCTCGATATCAAAGTTATCTGGTAAGTTAACTGCGCTAGAACTCTTTTGCTGCTCTGTCTGTGGTTGCTCAGCAACCGCATCAAATAATTGCCAGTTTGCTTTACCATTTTTATCGGTTTCTAACAAAATCGTTGGTTCGTTAATCACAAATTTATCTAGCTTAAACTCACCGCCAAATAACGACATCCAAGGGATACGAATAGCAAGTTGTTGCATGCTCGCCATATCTTTTTGCGAGCCCGTTTGCATATTGGCAAAGTGCACATCATTCAATTCGAGTTTTAATGATGGAAATACCGACAACTTTTTATCGCCGTTAATAGTCAGACTACGACCTGTGGTTTGTTCTACTTGCTCCGATACTTTATTAAATATCGCGTCTGTAGGTATGAGAAATGGTGCTGCGACTACCAATGCAATCAGTAATACGAAGATGACACCAACGATTTTCAGTAAGGTTTTCATAATCATCCTTAAAAATGGGCAAACAATGTTCATATCATAGCGGGAGTTAGGCGCAAATGCATTGCCCAACACATAAAAAGGTTCGTAAACAAGCTTAGGTACAAGAATATGAATCAGCGCTGAAACTTTTTGATACCTACAGGTTACAAAAAAACTTGACCACATGATACCCTAGGGTTACATTGATACCTATAGGTTACATTTGAGTTGAAAATAAAAGGAAACGATTATGTCTAAGCAAGATATCAAAACGGAAGAAAAGTTTATGAGTCATAACGCATGGTTTTCAATATTCATGGGGGTCACGTTATTAATTATTAGTGTTTACCCAATGCTCAAGCAAACATCAGTGCCTTTACTGTTTATTGGTGGTGCCGCATTTATTGGTTCATTCTTTATGTTTGTAATTAGAGGTGGATTTACATGGAAACTTGGCTATCGCCTTACATATAAGGATGAATTTTTAAATACGGTTGATACCATCGCTTATAAACATGTTGTGCTTGGATTACTTTTTAGCATGGGGGCTATTTTTTTATTAGCTGATGAACTTGCTTTAAATGTATCTCATAGCATGATGGCCACATTTTACCTTGCCTTGATGTGTTTGATATATGGCGTATCAATTATTTGGCAAAGTAGAGACTAGGTGTAAAAGTGCAAAATAATATCGCTAAATTCCGTAAAGATAAGGGGTTATCGCAGCAAGAACTTGCTGATGCCATTGCAGTATCACGTAAAACCATTAGCACAGTTGAAACAGGCCGCTTTATACCCTCGGTGATTATCGCGTTAAAAATTGCTGCTCACTTTGAGCTCAGTGTTGAACAATTATTTACACTCGATGACAATGATTAATTAACCACGTCAGACGCAATCTTACTTATAAATTATCAGTAAGATTGCATCATTTCATTACTTCGGTATGATGCACGCCCCTGTTGTTTTTGCACCCTGTGTACTAAAATTAAACAACCCAATTTAGTCAAAACTGGAGTATCGATTAAGCATGAAGAAACTGCTTATTTCACCGTCAAAAATGGCGCTTGGCGAGCAAGAAAGTCAAATTTATCAAAACATCCTCAAGCAAGCCTCTGATATCAGCTTAAACCTAATGGCAGTTAAAGTAGAAAATCACCCTGAAGACTTTTTAGGTTGGTGCTATGAGCTATTAAGTGCAAGCCGCGATCGCATTAACTACGATCTGTTAGAAGATAAGCAATTACCGACACTTAAAAAACTTCATGACTTATTAATTTCTGCAATCAGCTTTTTGCAGCTAAAAACACTAAGGGTTGCGCCATGGCCTGTTATCGCAGGCTTCATCGAACAGCATAAAGAACTGATAGCGCTTGATGAGCAACTACGCTTGGCTAATTACCTTGCAGCAATTAAATCGCAATCACTCAAAGAAATGATCCCTGAAGACCGTTTAGCGTTTTCAGGTAAACACAGTGCTTCACTAGACCCAAGCAGCTATAACTTCGACGTTGAATGGTTTGCTTCTACCAAGAACGCAAAAGGTTTCCACCAAATGTTGAGTGATTTACCTGGCGCATTTGATGAAGCGCTTGCACACATTCCACTCGAGGGTGAAGTAACGCAAGAACATTATCAGCATTTTATGGTTGCTTACTTCATGGCATTTAATGGCAGCGATGAAAAACCAACGCTTGCTCCTGCTACTCGCTTACTTGCGATGCGCCGACCTGACGTGTTTACACCAATCGTAAATAGTAAGCTCGATGCTCTTTGTGCGGCATTAGGCATTACTAAGCTTAATAACCGCGATTTTGAGCGCTACTGGCAAGATGTTGTCGAAGCCATTCATAGTATGCCTTGGTTCAAAATGGCCAACGCAGCAAATGAGCTTGAACACTCTCTGGTTGAAATCAAAGCCCTATTACCGAGCTTCTTTTATTATGCAGATAAAAGTACCGCTGATAACTCAAACTATATTAAGTTGTTAAACAAACCTAAGAGTACCACGAGCTCAGCAGGTAAAAAGACCGTACGCCGTGGCAAAGAATCAGCTGAGATACTGGTAGACCGTGCACTAGCAAGCGATGATATCCCTGAACATATCAAAGCTAAGCGCGATTCAATCATCAGTGAAGTTGAAAAAGGCCGCAGCGTCGAAGAAACAATTAGTCTAATGCGTGCAATTTTCGGCTAAGTCACTCTCAAATAAGCAAAACCCGGTTGCTTCGCAATTGTGCAATCGGGTTATTTATTGCACCACACGTGTGCGCATGAATAATTCAAATAACCACCCCTTCCAAAATTAAACAAGCTTAAAAGTCTGTTTTTAAAGCGTTTAAGCATAAAATATCCCATACAAAATGAACTTGGCACAACCAGTGCAATATCGTATCCAGACAACACATAGAAAATGTCCTCAAATAATAACCAGACTGCAATCTGAAATGGGACAAAATCAACATAACAACAGGATACAGAAACATGCTAAAACTAAAAAAAACGGTCGCAGCAAGCGCCCTTGCGCTATTAACTTTGAGCTCAACATATAGCTATGCAGAAGTCACAGCAAACGCTGCGGCAACTTCAAACTACTTATGGCGTGGTCAAGAGCAAGGCGGTGGTGATGCTGCAATCCAGGGTGGTATCGACTACGCAAGTGAATCTGGCTTTTATGCAGGTACTTGGGTGTCGAATGCTAGCTGGGCTGACGACATGACTTACGAGCTAGACCTTTATGCTGGTTTTGGCGGTGAAATCAATGAAACCTTTAGCTACGATGTTGGCTACATTTATTATGCATACCCAGATGCAGCATCTTACACAGATGCAGACTTCTCAGAAATCTACGGTAGCATTAGCATGGGTAGCTTCACCTTTGGTGCAGCAATACTAGCAACATCAGCAGCAAGCGGTGACGGTACAGATTTTGGTGATTCACTTTATTTAAATGCTGACTACAGCTTCCCAGTTGGTAGTACCGGTGCAGAAATGGCCCTTCATTTAGGTCATTACTCAGGGGATTTCATTGGTGATGATGACATCATCGACTACGGCGTTTCAGTGTCGAAAGACGGCTTTACTTTCGGTCTTTCAGACAATGACATCGATGGTTCAGATGTAAAAGTGTACGTCGCTTACGCGGTTGACTTCACTTTATAAAGAATGTGTTACTTGCTGCAACACGAAGGGCCGTAAGGCCCTTTTCTCATTTTGGGCTGTACGTTAAGGCACACTATGACCAGTTGAGCCTTGCCAAATGCGATACCATTGTTCACGGTTCATTGTAAGCTGCTTAGCTTCAACCGCTGATTTAACACGCTCAATATTCCCCGTACCGAGTACCACAGACGGTGCACTTGGGTGCATTAACAGCCAAGCATAAACAACTTGATCAATGGCTGTGGCGCCAATTTCAGCACCAACCTGCTCTAGCACTGCACGTAAACGTACCGCTTTTTCATCATCACTTGAGAATATACGACCCCCAGCTAATGGTGACCAAAGCATAGGTTTGATATCGAGCAATTGGCATTGGTCTAAGCTGCCATCATCAAGCGCTTTCATTTCGTAAGGAGAAAACTCAATTTGATTGGTCACAAGCTCAAAGTCTAAACGCGACTGCAACAGGCTAAGTTGCGATGGCGTAAAATTAGATACACCAAAGTCAAGCACATCACCATTTGCTTTTAGGGTATTAAATGCTTGTGCCATTTCATCGGCGTTCATTAAGTAATCAGGGCGATGGATAAGTAATACATCTAAACGATCAGTGTTGAAGTTTTTAAGTGACTGCTGTGCTGAGGCAATTATATGCGCGGCACTTGAATCATAATGGTTTGCTTTGCCTTGCAATCCTAGGCTTGCAAACGCAGGCTTGATACCACACTTAGTGATTATTTTGATTTCATCACGAATACTTGGTTTTAGTTTAAGTGCTTTACCAAATTCGGCTTCACAACCGTATTCACCGTAGATGTCAGCATGATCGGTATGTGACACCCCCATCTCTATTGCATTTTCTAAAAAACTTAAGCATTGCTGTGGCGTTATCTGCCAATCTAACAAGCGCCAGAATCCTAATACCAACTCATCAATACAACGACCTTTGCTATTCACCATAACGACCTACTATTCCTAATAAATTCGACTCAAATTAATCCTTAAACCATATCACAGATTTACTAATCACAGCTGTTAACATACAGTTACAAAACAAATTGCTAATTTGTTACTAAACAGGATATTTTAGTACCTAAAAACAAATGTTATAAAACAAGGAATAAAAAATGAAATCATCAAATGTCATGACTGCTTTGGTTGATATTTTTATCAGCCCGAGCAAAGCTTTTAATGGCTTAAAAGAAGCAAAAGGTTGGTCTTTTGTTGCCTTTATCTTACTTGCCGGCATTCTCGCTGCCAGCATGTTTGCTTTTTACAATAAAGCTGACCCGCAATTTTTAATCGATCAACAAGTCGCTGTTGCCAGTGTAGATGCCACTATTGCAGAACAAAAAATGATTCGCCAAAGCATGGAGCAAACCATTGATTTGCAAGTTTGGTTTGCAATGTTTGGTGGCATTATTGGTCTAGCTGTTATCAATGCCCTGATGGCAGGCTATTACCTATTTGTATCGAAGCAAGACCCAGAAGCTAATTATGGTTATGGGGCTTGGTACGGCTTTGGTGTGTGGACTATGATGCCAATGATTATCTCAAGCCTTGGTTTACTCATCTTAGTATTAACTGCAAGTACTGACCAAATATCACAATCATTATTTAACTATGCTTCAATTAACCAACTTTTGATTGGCTTAGAAATTGGCCACCCATTTTACACCTTACTTGAAAGTCTCAATATCTTTTCTATTTGGGGCATTTTCATCGCAGCTATCGGTTTGAAAAGTTGGACTAATTTCACTTTCAATAAAGCGCTACTGTTTGCAGCCCTACCAAGTATTGTTATTTACGGTATTTGGACTGTAATCGCGCTCGTTTAATTCTGCTTTGAGCGGCAATATGCCGCTCTTAACATCAAGGAAGTAACATGAAAAAAGCCATTATAATTGGCCTCGCTGTTACAGCATTTGTCGCTTTACTAATCTCAAAACAAGTCACCGGCAATAAAGATGCACCAGAAATGCATATTGCAGAAGTTGAACAAGGCAATATTGCCGATTCAATTTTAGCCTCTGGTAACCTAGTCTTTAATACCCAAGTGCAACTGCGCTCAGAAGTGACAGGCCGTGTAGCTAAAGTGTTTGTCGAGGAAGGTGAAAGTGTCACTGAGGGCGATATTTTAATGCGCCTAGATACGACCGCGTTTGAATCTGAAGTTGCCCGCAACAAAGCCGTGCTTCGCGCGACCGAAATCGACATTAAGCATAGCGAAACCCGATTAAAAAATATCGAGCGTCAATTAAGCCGCCAAAAAGAGCTTTATGAAGTTGGCCTTGCTGGCCAAGAAGTGTATGAAAACCTACAAAATGCCCGCGATTTAGCAAAAATAGATATTGAAGCAAAACGTGAAGCTTACAACCAAGCCCAAGCATCATTATTGATTGCTGAAGACCGTTTAAATAAAAGCGTGTTTCGCGCTCCAATGAGTGGCCTACTTGCTTCGGTAAATATTAAAGAAGGTGAAACCGTTATTGCGGGAACAACCAACATTATTGGCTCAGACTTGATGCTAGTAGCCGATCCAAGCGCAATATTAGCCGAACTTCGAGTGGATGAAACCGATATCGCCGGTATCAAATTAGACCAACATGCAGATATCTATGCTGCCGCTTACCCAAATCAACCTTTTACTGGCAAAGTAATAAACATTGGCACATCAGCAAAAAATCAAGCCGGTTCACAAGGCTTATCATTTAAAGTCAAAGTACTACTTGATGCCACTGACCGCCAGCTATATGCCGGAATGAGTTGCCGCGCAGAAATCGCCACGAGCATTGCCGAAAATGGCTTAAAACTCCCCATCGAAGCCATTCAAAAAGAGGATGATAGCTACTTTGTCTGGAAGCTTAACGCAGATAACACAGTAACTAAAACAGCTGTTACGGTAGGTATTTCTTCAGATATCGAACAAGCGCTAACCAGTGGAGTTTCTCAGGGAGATCGTATTGTTATCGGCCCTGCTAGACCACTTAGTTCACTTAAAGAGGGTGATACGGTAGCCGTTAAAAACAGCCCTGAAAAAGGTGCTAAATAATGTCTGCGGTGATCAAGCTCAGCAATATCAATAAACAATACAAAATGGGCGAACAAGTTTTCAAAGCCCTTGATGATATTAATATTGAAATTGCTCAAAATGAGTACGTTGCCATTATTGGCCCTTCGGGTTCAGGTAAATCAACCCTGATGAACTTGCTTGGCTGTTTAGATACTCCCACCAGTGGTGACTACTATTTAAAAGATAAGTTAGTAAAGCGCATGACCGAAACGGAGCTTGCTCACCAGCGTAATGAAAGTGTTGGCTTTATTTTTCAAAGTTTCAATTTATTACCACGAGCATCCGCTCTTGAAAATGTTATGCAGCCTTTGGTGTATCGATTTATCTCTGCCAAAGAGCGAAAACAACAAGCGCTCGAATCATTACAACGGGTCGGCCTTGGCGATAAGGTCAATCACCTTTCGAGCCAGCTTTCTGGTGGCCAACGTCAACGTGTCGCTATTGCACGCGCACTAGTTACTAAACCCCATATTCTACTTGGTGATGAGCCTACCGGTAACCTGGATAGTAAAACCACCACTGAGATCATGGCGCTATTTGATGAGCTTCATAACGAAGGGCACACCATTATTTTGGTTACTCACGAACAAGATATTGCTGATCACTGCCAACGGGTTATTCGTTTGGTTGATGGCAAGGTTGTCAGTGATACCCGAAAAGGTGAAGGAGCAAGGCAACATGTTTAAATCTGCTATCGCTGTAATGGAAGGAACAAAAGCCGCATTGATGGCAATTAAAGCCAATGCAATGCGCAGTGCACTTACCTGCTTGGGCATTATTATTGGAGTTGCTGCGGTTGTGACCGTGGTGGCAGTAATGCAAGGGTTTACCAAACAAATTAATGATCAGCTTGCTGATATGTCTCCCGATGTCACCAATATCAAACCTTACACAAGTATGGAAAAAGAAATGGTGGGGCAACAAGCAAAGCTGACTTACAACGACTTTTTAACTCTAAAAGCACGCGTTAAAGAAGCCGAAACCTTTACTGCACTGATGTTTACTTGGCGCTTTTCTGGCGCAGCTGAGTATGGCAATAAAAGCCATGCTTCTCGGGTAATGGGCACCGAGCAAGACTACCAAAAAGCTTACCGCACCTACCCAGAACTCGGCCGATTTATTCGCGCAGAAGATGATGAAAAACGCCGTCGAGTGGCATTTATCGGCCCTTCAATTATCGAAAAGCTTAACCTACCTGAAAACCCTGTAGGTGAATATATCAAACTCGGTGGTGAGTGGTTTCGCATTATTGGTGTTGCTGAAAAACAAGGTAGTTTATTAGGTTTTGACCAAGACGATTACATCAATATTCCGATAAGTACCATGAGTGCATTAGAAGGCGGCAGTGTTGATACCAATGTACAAATGATGTTTCGGTTGAAAGACGATGCTAACGAAGCGCAAGTACTGGGTAAAATTCGCCGCATCTTACGTCAATTACATAAACTGAAAGACGGTGAAGATGACGACTTTGAATTTGAAACAGCTGAAAAAGCCCGTGCTAATATCGATAAATTTACCGGAAGTGCTACCGCAATTACCGCGGGGATAGTGGGTATTAGCCTGGTAGTTGGTGGTATTGGTGTGATGAATATCATGCTGGTTTCGGTAACAGAGCGTACTCGTGTGATTGGTACTTTAAAAGCATTAGGGGCAACACCAGGCTTTATAATGCTGCAATTTTTAGTTGAAGCGGTGGTGCTATCACTGTTTGGTGGTTTAATTGGTTTAGCGATAGGGTATGGTGCCGCGGCACTGATTTCGTTATCAGTGCCGAGCATGCCAGATGCCTACATACCGGGTTGGGCGATTATGCTGTCATTTGGCTTTACTTCATTGATTGGTATTGTATTTGGCTTAGCACCCGCTATTAAAGCGGCACGCTTAAACCCAATTGATGCACTGCGTTATGAGTAACTAGTCTGGCTTGTAAGGTACTTGAGCACAGCTTATTTCAACTGTTTTTGGGTACCAAATAGGCCCAACTTGGTTTACTGCAACTTCAGCTAGACCATTAGTGAACGACTTATAAGTGTGAACGGTTTGCCACTCGGAATCTGGGCACTCCTCAGATAAGTCGACTGGCTTTGAACCTTCGTAAAGCGCCGCGGCAAAGTTATGATGCCATTGCTCTGTTGCAGCTGCTTTATTAGCTTGAACGGCACTGCCGTTATCAAAGTAGATATTTGTGCAACCACTTAAGGTTGCCACTAACACAGTTGTTATTAGTAGGCTTTTCATAGTTGTTGCTCCTGTGCTTGTTGCTCACACCATACTTTTACTGTGTGAGGAGCATAAATTCCGAGTGTAACGAGTCCTAATGCGCCATCAGCGAATGTTTGTTGCGATTGCATTTGGGCAACTTTTTTATCTTGGCAAATAGCCTTTACATCAACGCGCTCTTCACCAACGAGGCCCCACAAAAAGAATGGGCGGCTATCTTGGTAATCAGCTTTAGTGGCTAATTTATTGGTTGTTTTTTCTGGCACTATGGTGACTGATGAACACGCTGTCACCGATAAGGCAAGCAGCATACAGGCCATTTGTTTCATGAGTAGTTCCTTTGTCTGAGTTGTTAAGCTCAGTAAGTATAAGAATATGAGTACTCATTTTGGGTAAGAAAGCGTATAGAAATTGTAGAAAATACTACAGTTTCTAACATTTAGCCTTTGAACTAAACTGAGGCTTACAACGACTAACTCTCAAGGAAAGTAACTAAAGGTTATTATGACGGCATATCTGCGTATATTTTTATTACTTGTGTGTTTTAGTGTGCTGTCTTGGTATAGCTTTTCAAGCGATCCTAGCTCTGATGAGCAACAAGGTATCACCAAAACCGCTGAAAACCTTGCTAATTGCCAACAGCAGTTAGCACAAAGTCGCATGCAAACTTACGCAGAACATTATATTTTGCCCTATCAGTTTAAGTTATTGAGTTGGAATATTTACAAGGCACAAATAGATGGCTTACTCACCGATTTGCAAAACCTAAATGCCGATGCTGATATTGTGTTACTGCAAGAAGCTATCGAAGAACCCGCGCTTACAAAACTCAAACCCTATTGGCGCTTTGCTAAAGGCTATAAGAGCGGCGGCGTGCAATCTGGGGTTATGACACTCAGCCGCTGGCCCGCCGCAGTGCATTGTACACTCACCCATAAAGAGCCTTGGCTACGTAGTCCAAAAGCGACCAATATTGTGGAGTATGCGCTGCCAAATCAACAGTTATTACTGAGTATAAACCTGCATGCCATTAACTTTACGATGGGTGTTAGTGACTTTAAACAACAGCTCGACGATGCCGCCGCTATTATGCGAACGCATAAAGGCCCTATCGTATTTGCTGGTGATCTCAATACCTGGAGTGATGAGCGCCAAGCCTTATTACAGCAAACATTAACCCAGCTAGGTTTACACGAAGCTATTTATTTAAATGATAAACGCACCAAAGCATTTGGATTAGCACTTGACCAAGTATGGGTGCGTGGTGTCAAAATAGAGACAACTATAGTGCCTGAGCTTGTAAGCTCAGATCATAATCCAATAATTGCAACCCTAACCATAGAGCAAAAAGTACAGTGAAAGTAACAATGAAAGGATATTGGTTAATCGCATTAATGTTATTGAGCATTAGCCAATTCAGTGATGCAGCAACCCCAGAACAAGAGATAAATCACCTCATTGATTTTGTCGCTAAAAGCGATGCCGTATTTATTCGCAACGGCACCGAGCACTCAAGCCAAGATGCTGCCGAACACCTTGCTATGAAGTATCGAAAAGCGACCCGCTATGCAAAAACGGCCGAAAAATTTATCGAAAATTTGGCGAGTAAAAGCTCATGGAGCGGTAAGCCCTATAAAGTAAGACTCAGCAATGGGTCGTTACTCAATGCAAAAGATTGGTTGAGCAATGAATTAAAAGAGTACCGCCGAAACCAACATATTCATAATTAAAATCATCAACACACAAGAAGCGAAAAGCCATGCAAGAACACAAAAATCAGCCTCTCAATGACTTTATTGAGTACCCTCATGACGAGATGCTAAAACGCGCCGAAGAGTTTTTAGCCGTGAGTCAGCGTCGCCACAGTATTCGCAGCTTTAGCGATCGCCCAGTGCCAAAAGAAATTATCGAAACCTGTATTAAAGCGGCAGGCACTGCACCGAGTGGTGCCAATCATCAACCTTGGCACTTTGTAGCAATACACAGCAGCGATGTGAAAAAACAAATTCGTGAAGCCGCTGAAAAACTAGAGCGCTCATTTTATGAAGGTCGCGCAGGTGAAGAATGGTTAGATGCCTTAAAACCACTTGGCACCGATGCCAGTAAGCCCTACCTTGAGCATGCACCTTGGCTAATTGCCGTGTTTAGTCAAAAGAAAGGCGGTATTTCTGCCGATGACAAAAATACCAATTACTATGTTCATGAATCTGTTGGCCTAGCAACCGGCTTTTTAATTCAAGCACTACACAGAGCTGGCCTTGCTACCCTTACGCATACACCAAAACCAATGAGCTTTTTAACCGAAATTTGTGGTCGTGATAAAGATAATGAGCGCCCTTACATGCTTCTAATTGCAGGCTACCCAGGCACAGATGCAACCATCCCTGAGCATGCCTTAGTGAAAAAGTCGCTGGACGAAATAGCGACCTTTATTTAGCTTTAAAATCAACAGCCAGCACATCACCCGGGTTTAAACCTGAAACGATGTGCTGCTTACCATCGAGCATTTCGCCAAGGCGCACATAGCGACGCACTATCTGATTATTTTCAAGTAAATAGACCATACTCAATTGGCCATATTGCTGCACCCAGCTTGACTCAATCAACACCCCTTTTTCAGTGGCGAGTGGTAATTGTAATTGCGCATAAAGACCAGGCATTAACCCAGTTTGGGCATCTGTTTCTAAACGAATTTCCATACTACGCGCAGCACTATCAGCAACGGGCACAATTTCTGTCACTGTGGCAGGCATTGACGTAGATAAAGCAGGTAATTTGACCGTTAGAGTTTGCCCAACATTCAACTTAATTGCTTGTTGTTCTCTGACATTAAATGCTAATTGCAATTGTTGTGGGTTATACAGCGCGAGTAATGGCGTGCCAGGAGTTGCGGTATCGCCAGGCTCTGCAAAACGCTCAACCACAACACCTGAAATCGGCGCTTTAATTTGCGTAAAACTCAGTGCAACTTGCGCTTGTGTTTGCTGCTGTTTAGCAATCGCTAGGTTCGCAGTTAAATTATCGAACCTTGCTTTTGCATCGTCGTATTCGCTAACAGATACCAAACCTTGCTTGTATAAATCGTTAATACGCTTAAGTTGTTTCTCTGCTTGAGTCAGCGACGCATTAATTGCATTTATTTGTGCTTCGCTTTGAGCAAGCCCAGCTTTAAAGTCATCTTGCTGCAAGGTAATTAACACATCACCCTGTTTTACAGTATCGCCAGCGCGTACATTTAAACGCTCAACTTGTGCCATAACCCGTGATGAAATTTGCGTATTTTGTTTTGCAATCACGGTGCCCGGTACAACTTCATCACGCGCAATATCTGCCAGTGTCACTGTCACTAACTGACCAGTGTAATCATTTGCTGATGGGTTTTTCATGCCTGCAGCTTGCTTATCAGAGAAACTGCCCGCCATGTAAAGTACCGCCACAATGATCACAGATAACGCGATGATTGAACCAATAAGTTTCGATTTACCCTGCATGAGCTTGTTCCTCTTTGGCTGCATCCTTTGCAAACACTAAATAATAAACCAATGGCACAACAAATAATGAGAACAATGTTGATGCCACAATACCAAAAATAATTGCGATCGCTAGACCGCTAAATACCGGGTCTAGGGTGATCACCAAGTTACCTAATAAGGTGGTTCCCGCAGTCAGTAACACAGGGCGCATACGCACCGTACCTGCGGCAATCAAAGCCTGTTTAATTGCCATACCTTGGCTGCGAGCTTGATTAATAAACTCAACTAAAATAAGTGAGTTACGAACCACAATACCAGCAAGTGCAATCATGCCAATCATGGCTGTTGCAGTGAATAACACCGGCTCTGGAGCACCAGCAATGCTGCGCTCTCCAAATTGATTTAATAGCCAAAAGCCCGGCATGATCCCTATTACGGTTAATGGAATAGCCGACATGATGATCAGTGACAAACTCGCAGAGTTTGTTTGAATGCGTAAGATGATGAAAATGGCAGTGAGCGCAAACGCAAAGGCAATACCCATATCTCTGAATACATCAATGGTAATTCGCCATTCGCCTTCACCACTAAAGGTCACGTCAGTGCCAGCAGGTAATTGCCAAGCTTGGCTGCCGCCATTATTGAAAAAGTGCCTACTTTGCCAATCAGTTTGGCTAAATTCGTCAGCGCTAATGCCTAAGTCGGCATTGACGTCAGCAATAATTTCAGCGGGTGTACGGCCATTTAGCTCAGCCATTACATACACAACATTACGCTGATCTTTACGCATAATTGGCTTGGCAACATCTTGATGCTGAAATTCACCTAACTCAGATAGCGCCACCAGCGGACGTGGTGCACTTTGTAGCCCAAATTCATCACTGGTTTTTGCAAGCTCCCTTTCACCACGAACTTGTAATGCCAGCAATTGAGCAAATTGGTTACGATCTTGATAAGGCAGTTGTAACTTTATATCGACAGGGTCTGTTTCGCCGCTAACATATAACACCCCAACATTTTGTCCATGTGAGGCAATGGCTAAGGTCTGGGCAATATCTTGCGTAGACACCGCCGACAATGACGCTTTACTTTTATCAGTAACAAAACGCTGTAAGGGCGCATTGGCAGCAATACTGGTATCAACTTCAACCACATGCGGCTCTTGTTTTAACCTTGCAGCAACAGCAAGAGCAGCTTGATAGTGCGTGTCTGTATCAACAAATGGCTCACTGTAAACTTCAGCCACTAAGGTACTTAAAACCGGCGGACCCGGTGGCACTTCAACCACTTTAATTACAATGCCATCGGTTGCCAGTGGCGCTAATGCAGCACGCAAGCGCATGACCACGCCATGAGATTGATGATCACGCTCAGTTTTGTCGAGCAGTAATACTCTGAGTTCAGCAAGGTTCGCGGCTTCACGTCGATAATAACCACGCACCATACCATTAAAGTCCATGCTTGATGGCTGACCAACATAGGCTGCCGCCTCACTTACTTCATTTAATTGCCAAGTGATGGTTTGTACTTGTCTAGTGAAAGCGGCGGTTTGCTCAAGGCTTGTGCTTTCTGGCATATCGATTAAAACTTGCAACTCGTTTTTATTATCAAACGGTAATAGCTTTAAAGGCACTGCACGCATTACGGGTAACATGGCACTGGCGACAAACAAGGCTAATGTAGTCCATAAAACGAGTTTGGCGTGGCCTTTAGACTCAAGTAATGGTGATAATATGCGCTCATATAAGCCATGCTGATTGGCATCAAGTTGTACGCTGTCATCGACTGGCGCTTTAAGTAGTTTCATTGCCAACCAAGGCGTAACAAAAAATGCCACTATGGTCGAAACCATTACACTAATTGGCACATTAAATGCCATTGGTGCCATGTACGGCCCCATCATGCCAGTGATAAACGCAAGTGGGATGAACGCCACCATAATGGTTAATGTAGACATAAACAGCGCCACACGAATTTCGCTCATGGCATCAACTATGCGTTGTTTTTTATCGCCTTTGTGGGTTAAAAAACGACTTATGTTGTCTATCCCAGTAATTGGATCATCAACTAATAACCCCAAAGAAAGTATTAGTGCAAATAGTGTGACTCGGTTAATTGTATAACCAAAGGCAAAATCAAGTGTCAGGGTGATGCCGTAGCAAATAGGCACCGCTAAACCAACCACAATTGCTGGTCGCCAACCTAAAATACGCCAACAAAAATAACCACGGTAAATACCGCAAACACTAAGCTTGAGGTAAGGTTATTTACTTTTTCGTTCGCGGTTTGGCCATAGTCACGCAGTACAGTGTAGCCCACTTCATCTGGCAATAGATTAGCCGATAAAGTGTCCATCATGCTGTGCACTTCGTTGGCCACAGCGACCGCATTGGTGCCAGCTTGTTTAGCGACACTAATGGTCACTAAAGGAAGTTGTTGCTGGTTATCTGATTGAGCCAGCCATTGATAGCTTTGTGCTTCGCTTGGACCATCACTCACCTCGGCGACATCACTTAGGTAAACACTCTTACCGTTTACCACGTTGACAACAAGCCGTTCTATCGCAGATTGAGAACGTAAAACATCACCCACTTGTAAGGCAATTTGCTGCTTACCTTCAACAACACTGCCCACGTTCACCAATTGATTAGATACGCTAAGCGCATAATACACATCGGTTAGGGTTGTTTGATGGGCAGCTAAAGCGCTTGCATCAAGGTTAATCGTTAATTGACGAGTTCGACCAGCAATCACTTTCACTTCGCTGGTGTTTTCGATGCGCTGTAAACTGTTAGCGATTTCGTTGGCAAAACGAGTTAGTTGATAGTCATCGTAAAGTTTTGGATCTTTACTAAATAAGCCCAGCATCACAATGGGCACATCGTTCACTTCAACCGGACGTATTTGCCATGAGCTGATCACTGACGCCATCGTGTGTTGATAGCTATAGAGTTTAGCGTAAGTGTCGAGAATGGCTTGCTCACGATCATGACCGACTTCGAAGCGAAGAGTAACGACAGCAGCATTACTTTGTGTGGTCGAGTAAATATGCTCAACGCCCGTTAACTGCGCCAATAACTTCTCCAATGGTTCAGTTACCAGCCTAGCTACTTCTGGGGCTTCAACGTTTGGTGCTGCCACATATATATCAAGCATCGGAACCACAATTTGCGGTTCCTCTTCACGCGGGGTTTGCTTTAATGCCATTAAGCCAAGCAGCACCGACATAATAAAAATAATAACGGGAAGGCGGCCGCTCAAGCTGTTTTTTACTGCATTATCGATAGCATTCATTGCTTAACTACCTTTTGCAAAATAAACCATGAAGAGTTTCAAGGATTGCCATAACACTTTTATCGACCACGCGATAATAGATAGTTTGGCTTTCACGTCGAGTCGCGACGATCTGAGCTTTTCTCAGCGCCGCTAAGTGTTGCGATAATGCTGACTGCGCCAACGGCACAGCTTCGTTTAATTCGCTCACGCTCATTTCACCATCTTGCAGCGAACATAAGATCATCAAGCGATTTTTATTCGCCAATATCTTTAGCATTTGCTCTGCTTGCTCCACATTGTCGGCCATAGCCGCAAAATCGATGTTCATAATCACACTACTCTATATTCTTAAAATACCACTAAAGTATAGATTGATATATTAGAAAAGTCTAATATTAGAATTTACTAATGTAGTATTTTCTAATATATTAAATACATCACTCTGTTATCGAGGTCTTATTATGAAACTAAATGACGCGCTTCGCCTAATTGCTGGTGTAATGATCTGTATTTCATTGTTGCTACAACAGTTTCACAGTCCGCTGTGGATTTGGTTTACGGTATTTATTGCTCTAAACTTAATTCAATCGGCATTCACTAAGTGGTGCCCAATGATCACTATTTTACGCAAACTTGGCATGGAGGATTAGTATGCTGACACCAATTCCTGACTTAATGAAAATTGTTGCCCCAAACCAGCGCCGCATTAGCGCTGACCAAGCAAAACAAGAGTTAAGCGAAAACCATGGTTTATTAATAGACGTACGTGAGCCTGCTGAACACGCAACTAAAGCAGCAACAGGTGCCATTAATATCCCACGCGGTGTACTTGAAATGAAATTAATGGAAATTGAAAAAGATCCTGCAAGACCCATTTACTTACACTGTGCAAGTAGTGCCCGTGCCACACTGAGTGCCGAAGCACTGACTCGTGTTGGCTACGAAAATGTCACAGTAATCACCTGTAATGCAGAACAAATCTGTCAGGTTTTCTAACGCTTTTCATCTAATAGCGTAACTAACATTTGCTCAATGTTTTTTACGCTATAAGTAAGTGAACGCAGCAGTTCTAACTGACTATCTTCAGCTTGATGCTCAGGTTTTGCACT
The DNA here is from genome assembly GCF_002964625.1 of Pseudoalteromonas sp. T1lg21. Lineage (NCBI taxonomy): Bacteria > Pseudomonadati > Pseudomonadota > Gammaproteobacteria > Alteromonadales > Pseudoalteromonadaceae > Pseudoalteromonas > Pseudoalteromonas sp. T1lg21. The sequence goes on along the minus strand of NZ_PQBX01000065.1, from coordinate 96,097 downwards.
GCTGCTTTGAGTCATCTCATCTTTTTGCTTTAAGATTGCTTCGCGAAACGCCTCTGCATCAACCACTCCGAGCAATGATACTAGTGCCCCTTGCCCTGATTGACCTGCCGTTTCAAAGCTCAGTCGATAAAGTCCAAATTGACGCATCAAAGGGCCTTGGCTAAGTGCCACATCGGTTATTTTTTCAAGTGGGATCGATTTCTCTTCTTTAAAGAAGACACCGCGTTTTACCACTAACTTACGTGTTAACAACGTGGCTGACATCGCCGCCAAAATACGCCCTGCCACCAGCCAGATTATTAACGCAACAATGGGAATGAAAGGGATACCTACCATACTAATCACACAGGTAAAAATACCCAGTAATAACCAATACTGTTTTACTTTTGGATCAAAGCTGGCACTCAATAAACTGGTTTCTGTCATCATAGGCTCCTTGATAGAGAGTTATGACAATATACAAACTTTTCATTAAACACAAAAAAAGCCGAGCAAAAGCCCGGCTTAAGAGTACTGCAGGGAAAGCTATTCCACTGCTTCAACCGTCACTGTTAATTTACTCAGATCAGGTCCTTGCACTGTAAAACGATAATCGCCAGCAGCTGCAATACTCAGGGCGATATTGGCGCCAACGGCTTCTAATAAGGTCGCTTCACCAATAATAGCGATGGGTGAATCACCACTACCACCATAATTTATGGTGTTCCAGTCGCTTGAAGCGACTTTGAATCCATATTCTCCCACTTCAAGTGCCAGTGTCGTACTATATAAAGCATCGCCAGTATAAATTAACGGATCCACTGGATCCCAATTATTCATGCTGCCTCGCAAATAGACTTGAGTGTCCCCAAACATTTCTGCATTAAATACGGTCATGAGTGGCTCTTCAAGGTTACTAGCATCAAACACAAACTGATATTGACCATCGCTGGCAATATCAATGGTTATGTTTGAACCTTTTACTGCGAGTAATTTCTCTGTACCTACAGTTACTGCTGAGCTACTTTCACCTGAGCCATAATCGACGGTATTCCAATCACTTGAAGCAAACTTAAAGCTATAACTACCTGTAGTTAATTGTTTAGTGAAAGTATAAACACCTTTCCCTTGGTACATTAATTCATCACTGGTATCCCAACTATTGAAGTCACCGCGCACATAAATTGGCGTGCCAACAAATGGCTCTTCGTTGTAGACGTTAAGCACTGGGTTGTCAGTGTCTGTGGCATCGAATGAGAATACATAAACAGCATCCATTGCCGCCGTAAAGGTCATATTGGCACCACTGCGTGTTAGCGGCTCATCTTCACCTTCGATCACTTCAGCAACATCGGCAGAAAGCGCACCAAAATCAACAGTAGACCAATCTTCAGAAGCTACTTTAAACTCATAGCTGCCTGCGGTTAGAGGAATCGCAATTTTGTACTCGCCATTACCCACATATTCAAAGCTATTTGCCGTACCCCAGTCGTTTAACGAGCCACGAACATAAACTGTTGTGCTACCAAATGGCACAATATCAGGCGCCCCCACAGTCGCATCGGCACTTAGGCCTTCGCCTTGAGCATCACCTTGTGGTTTCACAAACACAGCAACAGTATATGGCGGAACATTAAAGGTACCTTCGCCCTCACCAGCTATAAAGCTTGCCGCTGACATACTTGAGTCAACACTTGCTTTTAAAACAGGATGAAGCTCAAAACCCGCAGCCGTTGATACTGTATGCGATAAGCTTTGCTCAGTGCCGTTCATCACCACGACAATGGCATCGTATTGGCTATCTAGATCAGTCAAACCAACACCATCATCGATACTCATCACGACTAAGCCTTGCTGTTGACGCTTACCAATATTGTGAAAGCCAACGCGGTCTAAGATGCCTTGCTCTGTGGTTAAGCTAAATAATGGGCTGGCACTACGAATTGCTAAGAACTCAGTAAATACATTACTTGCGTACTCAATGTCGCTAGCCATCGCTTGCGCATTCGTATTTGCTGAAATAGGTGCGATTTCGCCCCACTTCGCTTGGTTATCTTGCGCAGGCGGTAAACCTACATTCCAGTTGTTGGTTTCTTTACTGAAATCAACAAAGTTGAACCAATCACCAGAATCATAACTGTTACGATCCATCGATTTAGAACGCAGCATATCAGCACCCATTTGCATAAATGGAATACCTTGGCTCATCAGCGGCATAGCTAAAGCCATATTGTGAACACGCACACGCTCTTCAATACTTAAGTTAGTGCCATGTTTATATTGCAGCTGATCCCAAAGTGTTTCGTTATCATGCTTAGAGACATAGTTAATGCTGTCAGCCGGGTCAAGGGCGTAAGCCGCTGGCTGACCTCTCCAGCTAAAGCTGCTACCTTTTGCTGAATTACCTTTAAAGTCTTTAAGAATGTAGTTTTGTAAGTTACCTGCCAGTGATAAACGCAACGTATCTTGCTCAGATAAATTACCATCTGTGGCACTATTGCTAAAGAACGCACCACCACGAACCGCTTCACGAATACGATCATTAAAGGTGCCTACTTCAGTGCCAGCCATATCCATTTGTTTAGCTTGAACAAATAAACGGTTATCAGCGACTTCCTCAAAGTTCCACCCTTCACCATAGAAGTAAGTATCAGGGTCAACTGCTTGCACTGCACTAAGCGCGGTCATAATTGATGCTTTTGGCATATGCCCCATCACATCAAAGCGGAAGCTATCGTAACCAAAGTCGCGGGCTAATATCACCATAGAATCAGTGACGAACTTGTCCATCATGACATGTTCTGTTGCTGTATTCTCACAACATGTTGAGCGTTCCATTACGCCTGATGTTTCGTTATATCTGTGGTAGTAACCTGGTACCAGTTTATCGAAGACTGATTTATCCCAAACACCTGATGAGGTCGTGTGGTTGTAAACAACATCAAGCACGACACGTAAACCAATTTCTTGTAAAGACTGGATCATCGCACGCGTTTCTTTGACTCGTGCAATACCTTCAGGCGATGAAGCGTAAGAGCCTTCAGGCGCAATAAAATGATGCGGATCATAACCCCAGTTAAAACTATCAACACCACGTATTGCATTGGCAAGTGCTTGAGCATCATCAGAGCCAGGTAGGTAAGACGCCATTAAATCAACTATCAATGCACTCTTATCTTCGGTTTTACATGCATCGGCATCATCGTCAATGCGGCTACATAAATCACCTAAGGTCGCAGTGATATCAACACGCTGACTGGCATCTTCATCTATGGTGCCAATATCTGTCAGTGGCAGTAAATGGAAATGGGTTAAACCATTATCTGCTAGCTTTTTAAGATGTTGCATTGGTGCGCTATCAAGCTCAGTAAACGCAAGATACTTACCACGGTTTGCTTCACTGACTGTTTCATCACGCACACTAAAATCACGCACATGACCTTCATAAATTACCGCTTGCTCAGGGTAATCAATCGTTGGCACCATACGCTCATCCCAGCCAGTCGGTTTAGTATCTTCATCATCAAGGTTAATTAGTTGGCTATATAAACCATTGGTTGAAACGTTTAATGAATAAGGATCTGTGCTCCATAAGCTTTCAATTTTCTTAGTCGTCGGATGATAAACATCAAACATGAAACGGTAGTAATGGCGATCGTGACTGATATCGACATTGCTAGACCAAATACCCGTTGCGCTATCAAAGGTCATAGCAAGTTGTTCAAGCTCTGTTTTATTAGCATCATAAAGCGCTAATTTCATATTGCTTGCAGTCGGTGCCCATACCGACACATCAATACCATTATTGGCGTAATGCACACCTAGTTGTGCTTCATTAGCGTCACTTTCGCCACTGGTGTATAAGTCATCAAGGGCTTTAGCGGTTTGCACATAAGTGGCTTCTGTTAGCTTGCCATCAGCATCATAGCCCGCAACAACTAATTGTTGTTTAATAAGCTCTTTTGCAGCGGCTGCATCCCAGCTACCTTGGTACGCATTCCATCCAGCAAGGTGTGGTACTTTAGCGATTTGCTCATCGCTTAAAGATGTCGATGTAAGCTCAACCACTTGACCATTTAGCTCACCGGTATCTTCATCGACAGCTAAATCAGCACTGCTTGAAGAGTGTAATTTAATGATACTTGTCAGCTCATTACTTGGCTGATAAATCACAGTAGATAAATCAATCCAATGCGCTGAGGCACCAGAAATACTCACTGGACGCTCACCTAAGCTTATAATTGGATATTCAAATACTGATGGTTCACCATGAATGGTAAAGTTCATACGTTGGAACTTTTCATCGTCCTGCATCAATGGCATTTTTAAATCGACATCACCAAACGCTTTGCCAGACCCTTCTGTGCCAATATGCACGATAAAGTTAGCACACTCGTTGTAACCCTCTTTTAGTTTTACAATCCAGTACGCGCCATAGTTAGGATCAATACCATCGTATTCATGACCATTTGCCCAATCAGTGGCATCAAACGGCGCTGCGTACGCATCACAGTCATCGTTATTCCATGAGTGTAATCGATAGCCTTCGTAGGCATCATCACTGGTGCGGTTATAGAATAAGATGGCTTCGTCATCTGCAGGGAAAACCACAGGATCAGGCAAAGTGGGATCAGCGCCTACTACGCAGCTCTCATTATTCTCATCGGGTACCGTTGGTGCCGGACAACTAATCGGTGGTGGATCAACACATTCAGTCCCCGCTTCATTGGGAACTTGCGGGACACTACAGGTCAATAAAACTTGCCCAGAATCTATATCGTTACTTGCGCCACCACCACATGCTGCTAGCAATACCATGCTACATGCAATCAGTAAGCGGCTAAAATTAGCTATTATTTTCATATTATTATCTCCAGCTTACTGATCAATGGTTATAGGTAAAACCTAGATAAAACTGACGACCAAAGAATTGCGTGGTGCCTGTTTTACTGGTTGTTCCAAAGTAGCTTTGTGTAGGTTCATCAGTTAAGTTATTCACTTGTAATAACATGCCGAATGAATCTGTGAACTGATACGATGTTTGGAAATCGATAACTGTTTCCGCATCAAAGTTCACCACTTGCTCATTGACAGCAACTTGCTCTGAAACGAAATCATCGCGATAACGCACATTCAAACGTGTTTCAAAGTTTTCATAGCTGTAAAAAAGAGTGCCGTTAAAGACATTATTTGACAGGCCAGGCAAGTCTTGCGATACAGAATCACCACCTAAATCGGTAATAGATTGCACCTCACTCTCGGTATACGAGTAACTGGCGTTAATACCTAGGCCTTCAAACGGTGAGGGTAAGAAAGAGAAAACTTGCGTATAGGCAAGCTCAATACCGCGAATATAACCGCCTTTGGCATTGTTAACCGCAGTGGTGTACACACCATTTGTGGTTTCGATTTGCTCACCACTGACAGGGTCAACAATGTATTCTGGTACGTTAAAACCATTACCCTTAAAATCAAAGTTCTCTATAGCTACCGTATCTATGAATGAGTCGATATTCTTATAAAACGCAGCAACTACCAGTGCACCATCGGTGTCTTCAAAGTATTGCTCGTAGGAGATATCGTATTGATCAGCATAGAAAGGTTTTAAGAATGGGTTATTAGTACTTGAACCGTTAATTTCGCCGTCATTGTTAACCGATGCACTGGCATCACCCGCTAAACGGTTAATCGGAGCACGTGCCATCACTTTTGCCGCAGCAAAACGAATTTGTGTCGCGTCACTGACTTTAAAGTTCAGGTTTAATGAAGGCAGGTAATCAGTGTATTTAATGCCTAACACGCTTGGTGCATAAAGGTCGTTAACAATGCCATTGTCATCGACAATATATTGCGCACCGAGTTGTGGATTGCCACCGACGTTTTCGAGTACCGTCGCAGACTGATCGGTGTCTACTCGGCGAATACCAATATTACCTGTGACTGGCAGCTTGCCAATTTCGGTATCAATATTAAGCATCAGATAGGCTGACACCACTTCTTCATACACTGAACCACTTTGTAACATGGTCCATGAGTAGTTAGTGGTATAGCCTTGTGCATCTGGCTCACCATCACCATCTAAGTCAACAACACCATCGGCATTACCCCAGGTTTGTACTGGTTGCGGAATACCATTTGGGAACCATGCGTTGAGTGCTTTATCTAAATCTATCGCTAAATATGATGGGAAATAGCTAAACTCGCCTTGCCAATCGACTACTGTAGTCATGTCATCAGTAAGACGAAGCGGTGGTTGAGTCGAGGAGAATGCACCGTCGTTACCGTATTCAAATACAGAGCGATTATTGCTGTACTCACGGTCTGAATAACGAGCACCAAATTCAATTGAGCTAAACCAGTTATTCTCTAACTCATATTTAAAATCGAGTCGAAATGCTTTTACTTCATCTTCATTTTCATACGGATAAATACCGTATTTACTCACCATAACTCGGTCAATATCGCTAAATGCGTCTGCTTGGTTAAAGCCGACATCAGGCAAATTTAAGCCGTTCAATTGATAGTTAAGCGATACATTGGTATCGAACACTGGGTTCTCAACGGTAGCATCTTCTGCTACCAATGCCCAAAGTAAACCATTACGGAAATTACTCTTCGCACGTGATAGCGACACATCAGCATTGACGTTCAAACGCTCAGTAATTTGCCAATCGGCATTAATGCCGTAGCTGTCTACTTCATCAAAGTCTTGGTTATCATCATTAACGATTTCAACACGGGTAAAGCTATTTGATGTGCGGTTAATCGCACCACCAATCACCGCATTACCGTCAAGTACTGGATTAGCATACACCGCAGACGGACCACCAAACTTAACCCGAAAACCACGGGCAAATGATTCGCTATCAAAACGCGATAAAAACGCATCCCCTTTTAGTTTAAAGTTATCGGTTGGCGCCCATTCAATTGAGGTTAAATAACCATTACGGGTTTCTTCACCACCTAAATGCTGAAGCTCAAACCCTTCACTGATGTATTCATTAGCAGGGTTATCAGCTGGGCCATCGGTATCATTGGCCAGCCCATCAACATCTTTATTACCGTTATAAGCAAAACCGATAAATTGCGTCGCCACACTCGGCTGGAATAAGCGCGCGTAACCTAGTGCGACACCTAGCGTATCGTCAAGAAACTTGCCTTGGTAAGAAAAACTAATACGGTCGCCATATTCGGTGGCATCAAATACCTCTGAGGCACGGTCGTTATACATACCGCGCACATTCGCGGTAAATTTGTGTTGCTGATCATTATCCAAAGGGCTTGCTGTTTGTAGCTCGACTGTACCCGCGACGCCCCCTTCAATGAGCGATGCCTTAGGCGACTTGAAGACCGCCGCTGAGCTGATTAACTCAGACGGATATTGGTCAAACTCAATACTACGGCTACCACTGGTAGATACTTGCTCACGACCATTTAATGTCGAAAAAACAAAGCCACCAGATAAACCGCGAATGTTGATTTCGGCAGCTTGACCACCGGTACGTACCGCCGAGATCCCCGGTAGACGTGTTAATGCATCAGCCATAGATACATCAGGTAATGCCCCTAAATCATCGGCTGAAAGTTGCTCAGAGACAGTGTCGCTAAAGCGTTTTTGATTTAATGATTGAATTAAGCTGCGACTAAAGCCGCGCACTTCGATTACTTCAAGCTCAGGATCGATTTCCTTTGCTGATGTGCGTTCTTCTTCCGTCGCCGCCATTGCACTGTTTGCCGCTACTAAAGCTAGCATAAGCGCACTTAGCTTGAATTTCCCCATTGGATTTCCACCCTGTTGTCGTTGGAGGTGTTGTATTTGTGGTTATTGTTGTTGTCAAAAAAACAACCAATAAAGTGTAACCAAAAGGTAAATATTGTGTGATGAATACGTATGCAATAGGAGCTTGCTGGGGAGAGCAGCGATCACAACCCTTTTTTATTAGTGATGGAATCGCAATATAGAGGGATTTATAGGGTAATAACGACGCGAACAGCTAAGGCAATAAAGATCACCCCTAGCAATTTTTCGAGCCATGGATTCGTCTTGGTAAAGCCAAAACGCTTTTTTGATATGTCGGTTAACAGTGCAACAAGTAGATACCAGCCTGTATCAAGCACAAATACCGTTAAACACATGATTAACCCAACTTGCAAAGTCAGGTTCTCAGGGTCAATAAATTGCGAAAACAGCGCTAAAAAGAACACCGCTAGTTTTGGATTTAAAAAGGCAATGGCAAAGCCGTCTTGCAGCGCGCTGCGAGGGCTCGGCTTAGTTTGCTCAACATTCAGTGTTTGCGAGCTGGGTTTAGCTAACAGAATACGAATACCCAAATATGCGAGATAGGCTGCACCGCCATAGACCAGCACTTGATAAAGCGTTGGTAACTGAGTCATCAGCGCACCTAAACCTAGTAACGAGGCACACGCATAAAAACCAACCCCAATACCATGGCTTAACGCCGCCAACATGCCGTTCTTCATACCGCCATGTAAACTGTGTTTTAAAACCACAGCTAAACTCGGCCCCGGCGACATTGCCCCCATCACGCAAATTAAAACTAAACTCAACCACTCAGTTAGTGTCATTATTCGTTATTCTCGATTAGTAATAAAACGGATGTTATCTGACCATAAACCCCAGTGGCAGTGGTGATTGTTTTCACTTGCCAACCAGCTTGGCCTAATTCGAACACCCGTTGATTTAATGCATCAATATCGATGCCGCCGAAAAAGCGCTTCTTTTTAAACTCAACTACTTTTTGCATGTTAGTCCATCAGTTGGTATTCAAAGTCATAATGATGAATACCCGATTCAATTCGAATTGCCATTTTACCAGAAAGACCTTCAAGCTCTCCTGCGCCTGAGTCTGGCACCACTTCTAAAATCAATCGGTCAGCACCTTTATCCATGGTGCCAAAATGTTGCAGCACAAAACTGCCTTGTTTACCTTCTAAACTACCAACAACTTGTTCTATCGCTACATAACCTGCACTACCTTGAGTTGCAGTTATGGCACTGAGCATTTCGCCTTGGCTTGTTGCTTCTAAAGGACCTGAAAACTGTTTATCAATCGACATGCGTCCTAAATTTACGCCATCTTTACCTGTTGCATAGCCACCAATTGGGTTTAATTTTACGGTGAATTGACCACTGATCGTTGTAGATTCCATACTAATCCCTTAATAACTGTTGAATTTTAGAGCATTGATAACCATATCTATACCCTATTCACCAACAAGAATCTAGCATGTCTAACAACAAAGAAAAGGCCGCATTTAGTAGCCTGTTACCGATTTTAGCTTTTATAAAACCTTATAAATGGGTGGTGTTTGCAGCCCTTGGCGCCTTGTTGCTTACGGCCGGTGTTAACTTATCACTCGGACAAGGCGTTAAATTTGTTATCGACCATGGCTTTATTGCAGGCTCGCAAGCTCAGCTTCAACAAGCGGTGATGGTGTTGATTGGTTTGATTAGCTTATTAGCAGTAGGTACTTTTTGTCGCTTTTATTTAATGTCGTGGATTGGTGAGCGAGTCAGTAACGATATCCGTAAAGCCGTGTTTGATCGCATCGTTACATTACACCCGAGCTACTTTGAAGAAAACCGCAGCGGCGAGCTGATGTCGCGCCTGACCACCGACACCACCTTGTTGCAATCTATCATTGGCTCCTCTTTTTCGATGGCATTACGCAGTAGCTTAATGCTAATTGGTGGTTTGGCAATGCTACTTATCACCAACCTAAAGCTAACCCTTGTGGTTGTTGCCTGCGTACCTGTGGTACTACTGCCGATGATGATTTTTGGCCGAAAAGTGAGAAAGCTGGCAAGCTCCAGCCAAGATGCCATTGCCGATATCAGTACCTATGCCGGTGAGATCATTCAAAATATCAAAGTCGTGCAAAGTTATAGTCACGAAGAACGTGAAAAAGCAGCATTTAGCGAAGAAACCAACAAAGCGTTTCAAGTCGCGAAGAGGCGTATCAAACAGCGCTCGTTTTTGATTGCAGCGGTTATATTTCTGACCTTTAGTGCTATTAGCGTGATGCTGTGGGTCGGTGGCAGCGACGTATTAGCTGGCACCATGACTGGTGGTGAGCTCGGTGCTTTTGTGTTCTATGCAATTATGGTGGCGATGTCTGTAGCAACGGTTGCCGAAGTGTACGGTGAGTTACAAAGAGCAGCAGGTGCAGCTGCACGATTATTAGAACTACTCGCCGTTGAAAGCATGATAAAAAGTCCAGATACAAATCATGATGCACAACTTGAGGAAAACAAACTTAATCACCCTGCTATCGAGTTTAATGAAGTGTCTTTTCATTACCCTTCAAGGCCAGATAAAGCCGCTTTAAATGCGCTTAATTTACAAGTAAAACAAGGGCAAACTGTTGCGATTGTTGGCCCGTCAGGCGCTGGTAAAACAACGTTGTTTGAATTACTGCAGCGCTTTTATGACCCAAGCTCTGGGAGTATTTCGCTGGCAGGAATAAACATAAAAGCACTCTCTCTTGATTGCTTACGCCAGCAAATGGGGATGGTGGCACAAAACCCAATTTTATTTAGCTCAGACGTAATGCATAACATACGTTATGGCAACCCAAGCGCCAGCGACGAGCAAGTATATGCGGCGGCCAAATATGCCCATGCTGATGAGTTTATTAATCAACTCCCTGATGGTTATCACAGCTTTTTAGGGGAGCAAGGTGTTAGGCTTTCAGGTGGGCAAAAACAACGCATAGTGCTAGCGCGCGCAATATTAAAAGATCCTGCAATTTTGTTGCTTGATGAAGCAACCAGTGCACTCGACGCACAAAGTGAGTTTCATGTACAAGCAGCCCTTGAGCATCTGATGAAAGACAGAACAACACTGATCATTGCCCATCGTTTAGCAACGGTTAAACACGCCGATGTGATTGTTGTGATGGATAAAGGAGAAATTATTGCAACGGGTACGCATCAGCAATTGTTTGAAACTAATCCATTGTATAAACAATTGTGCGAACTACAGTTTAATCGAGATTAAGAAGAGAAATGTCAGGTTTGAAAGGGCATATCAAACCTGACCACAAATCTAGATGTAATATCTAACCTTGTGTATTCGGTACGATTTGAATTTCTACGCGGCGGTTTAAAGCTCGACCATTTGCTGAGTCATTGCTCGCCACAGGACGTGTTTCGCCATAGCCTTGCGTGCTGATACGTGCAGACATTATTTGATGATTAACTAAGTAATCTTTTACGCTTTGCGCACGTTGTTGAGATAACGTCATATTGTAGCTATCTTTACCTGTGCTATCGGTATGACCTTCAACGCTTAAGTAGGTTTTTTCGTATTTGTTCATCACCTTCGCAATCGCGTCTAGGGTACTGTGAAAACCCGACGAAATATAAGATTGGTCAGTTGCAAAGGTAATGTTAGATGGCATGACTAAACGAATATTGTCGCCTTCACGAACCACTTCAACACCTGAACCTGCTAGCTCATCGCGAAATGCTTCTTCTTGCTTATCCATATAATCACCAACAGCGGCACCCGCTAATGCACCAATAGCCGCACCAATAAAGATACGTTTATCGTCGTGGTCGCCAGTTGCTTTACCTAGCACGGCACCTGTTGCAGCACCAATCGCTGCGCCTTTACCTGTATTAGTTGTCTCACAACCTGTTAAAAGAACGGCTAAAACGCCCACTGTTAAAACTGATTTTGTAAAAGTCATGTGTCTCTCCATGGCAATTATTCAAATTGAATTGTTTACAATTATGAATCAGTTTCTATGAACAAGCGATGAAGAAAAGATTACTTATCAAGTGCTACAGCAGTAACCGGAGGTAAGTTATACCCTTTAACCAGCTCGGTTAAACGGCCATTGAGAACTAATGTATTGAGGCGGTCTTGAATTTTATCTGCCAGATCTGAGCGTGCAAACTGTTTACTTAAAGCAATGTGGCCATAAATAACATCTTTATAGCGATAAGGCATTTTTACGATTTCTTGTGAAGGTCGCTGCAAAAATACAGAGGCGTGATCAGCTGTGGTTTCAACAGCAATTACCAGCTCAACACGGCTTTTTAACAACATATCAAAAGCATTATGCTCGCTTAACGCTTCAACTTTAGTGAGTGTTTTATCATTATCGAAACGAGGAAAATGCGCAGCGCCTCGCATTACCGCAATGCGCTTACCAATTAAGTCTTGATAGTTGTTGATTTCAAGTCCGCTGTCAGCTCTGGCATAAAACACAAAAGAAGATGACAGCATCATGTACGGCGGAGTAAGAAATTGCATTTTTTGCTCACGCGCTTCTGTGCGAATAAGCCCGCCCATTACATCTAGCTCATTTTGCTCGAGCATTTTTAAACAACGAGAAAACGGGCAAGCGACGTATTCAAGCTTGATTGGCAGAGTACGCTGTATTTCGCGCATAATATCAACTATTGCGCCACTGACTTTACCATCTTCAGAGACCATGCCATAAGGAGGCGCATGATCAACCGCCACCACAACCTTTTCAAACGTGGTTGCAAGTGCAAAGCTGCTGCAAAGTAATAACAATAAACTTGTAAAATACAATTTCATAGTGATACTCATGACTACGTTCACTCGTTACATATATTGTAGTCGCGCTTGTGTCATAAAAACCACAAAAATGTCATACAATTTTGTCATAATAGAAACAATCACCCATTAACGGCAAAGCAATGTTACTCGTTATCTTTAAGCAATTCTTTTTATTAGGCTGTATGAGTTTTGGCGGTCCTGCGGCACACCTTGGTTATTTTAAGCGCTACTTTGTTGATAACTTAAAATGGCTTAGTGCTGAGCGCTATGCGCAATTGATTAGCCTAAGCCAAGCATTACCAGGGCCTGGTTCGAGCCAAGTTAGTTTTGCGATGGGGGTTGAAAAAGGGGGCATTTTAGGCGGCCTATGTGCTTTTATTGGTTTTACCCTGCCCTCATTTTTGATTATGTTTTTTCTAGCTCTCAGTGCTCACCAATTTGGTGATATTTACTTTGCAGTGATTGCCGGGCTTAAACTCTTTGCTGTGGTCATTGTTGCTGATGCAACCTACAGCATGGCAATGAGCTTTTGCAAAAACCATTTACACAAGCTTATCGCGGTATTGAGCACGATTGCACTCATTGTGTTCTCAGAGCTATCAAGCCAGATTCTCGTACTCATTGTTGCAGCAACCTTGGGCTGGTTTTATCCTCAGCTTAAACTGCCAGAGAACCAAGAACATAAACCATTAACAGTCGCTTGGGTACCGCTTGGTTTATTTACCACCTTGTTACTAATTAGCTTTTTACCTTTGGGTGAATGGTTTTCTGTGTTTGCCCCATTTTACCAAACTGGTGCTATGGTTTTTGGTGGCGGCCACGTTGTATTACCCGTTTTACAAGCGGGTGTGCCGAGTCTTGACACTGAGCAGTTTTTATCTGCCTATGCCAGTGCTCAAGCCATACCTGGGCCAATGTTCACAATCGCCACATACTTAGGTGCACAAGTGTCGCCAAATACGCCACTTATAGGTGCAATTGTCGCTACGGCACTTATCTTCTTACCGGGATTTTTGTTGATGTTAGCGTTTATGAAAAGCTGGCTACAATTGGCGGATAAACCTCGCTTTGCGGGCAGCATTGCAGCGTTAAATGCGGCCGTGGTGGGCTTTTTAGCCGCTGCTCTTTATTCACCTATTTGGCAATCAGCAGTGCAAAATCTATGGCAAGTTGCTTTAGTCATTGCAGCATTTACGTGGCTAAGAATGGCAAAGCCACCTATTTGGTGGCTATTGTTAGGTTTCATTGCAATTAGCTTACTGATTGCTCAGCTTTAAGCTTTTTCGCGGGGCGGATTCGTTACCTTGATACTCGGTTTTAAGCCTATTTGAGGCTCACTAGCCGTTAACTGCCCAGTGACACTTTGATAAGGTCGAAGCGCAAAAATTGGCAACACGGCAAGAAGATGATCCATGATCTCTGCTTGCAAATGCTCGTATGAGATCCAGCGTTTATCTTCACTAAAGCAATAAAACTCAATGGGTAAACCATGATTGATTGGTTGTAGCTCACGTACCATTAGGGTTAAATCACGATTAATTTTTTCGTGTTGTTTTAAGTAACCTTCGGCATAGCGGCGAAATAAACCTAGATTAGTAACTGGATCAGGCAAAGCCGTTACTTTGATATAGTCATGCAATGGAATAGCAGCATTTATTTGCTCACGAAACGCATCATCAACCAAACGAATACTATTCATATCAATGTTTAAAGAACGTTTGATACGGCGACCACCCGACTCTTGCATTCCACGCCAGTTCTTAAATGACCCAGCAACTAACATGTAGGTTGGAATAGTTGTGATAGTGTTATCCCAGTTGCGTACTTTTACCGTGTTTAAACCCAGGTCAATCACCTCACCATCGGCACCATAGCTGTCGACTTGGATCCAATCGCCATAGGTCACTAAACGATTAGCTGCAATTTGAATACTGGCAACAAAACCCAAAATGGTGTCTTTAAATACGAGTAAAGTCACCGCCGCTATCGCACCAAAGCCAGACAAAATATAAGTTGGTGACTTTTCTAGCAAAATACTCACAATAAGGATGGCGCAAACCATAAAGGTGATAAGTTTTACAACTTGGATCAAACCCTGAATCGGAATATCACGGGCAAAATCAAGTTGGTTATAGATGCCACCAGCAATGCTCACGACACTACTTAAAATGAAGCCACCATAAATGATCAGCGCAACTTGCCCCACCGTTTTTAGTACTAACGCAGCGACATCATGAACAGGATAAACATAATCGAAGGTTGCTAAATACAGTACGCAGCACAATATCCCCGCGAAACGGCGGTTTAGTTTATTGAGCATGGGTGTTAGCGCACCGATGCGCTCAGGAGATAAACGTGTAACAACCTTTTGAATGCCCGGCAGTAATAAGCGGCGGGTAAACATATAGATTATTAGTAATGAGCCAACACCAATCGCTGTAGCCGTTAATGCGCTTATTAGCGTCGCGTCGGGCATTGATTCAAACCAAGGCATCACCAACTCTTGCAGGTGAGTTTGCTTCATGGCGCTTCAACCTCTTTATTGATGGTAGCAAGGTATTCAGCTTGCTGGGTTTGATGATAAGTTAGTAGCTGAGCATCTTTTTGCAACCATAACTCATTAATATGTTGCTGAAAAGCCGTTCTAAATGCACGGTCATGCTGATAATCACCAATCATCTCTGCGCTAATTGCTTGTACATGCATTTCAACTTTGATCACGTTGAGACGACCACGCATCAGATTACGACAAATATGGTCGCCTTCGCCTTGGTAAATAATCGAGGTATTTAATAATGCATCAAACTGCTCACCTAACACCTCAAGAGCAAATGCAATACCGCCCGCTTTAGGCTTTAAAAGGTAAGTGAACGGGCTGTTTTGCTTTTTGTGTTTTTGGCACGTAAAGCGTGTGCCTTCAACAAAGTTGATAATGGTAGTTGGATGATTACGAAAGTCGCGACAACTGCGTTTGGTACGCTCTACATCGAGTCCTTTCAGCTTAGGATTTTTTGCCAGCTGCGCTTTGCTAACACGCTTCATAAAAGGCATGCCCATCGCCCACGCGCCGGTGCCAATAAATGGCACATATTTTAATTCATCTTTTAGGAAGAACTTTGGCGCAGGTAAAACATCAATCGCACTTAAAACAACAATATCTAGCCAGCTCATATGATTAGAGATAAGTAAGTACCAACCATCTGTGCTGACTTTGCCTTTAATATCAACATCAATTGTAGGGCAACCTAGCCACAGAGCTAAACGATTCCCCTTACACCAACCGCGATAAGCCACATGAAGAATATCGCTAACCACTTTAAATGGCAGTAATAATTTAAGCACACCAAGGAGCAGCACAAGCGTGCCCCAGATAATTACATTAGCAAACAAGACAATGCTCACTAGAACGCCTGTTAACCAATTAGGTAAAAATTTCTTTAACATATGTGTGCTCTCGACTGCATAAGCAATTCTACTGCGATTTTGCTTCTAACTCGGCTAGTTGCTGATTTTTTTCATTCCAAATGCGATTTAACTCAGCTTGAAAGTTAACTCTAAACTCTGCATCACCGGTGTAATCACCGATTAAATTAGGGCTTACTTCCATCACCTCGACTCGCACTTCGACCTGTTTTACACGACCACTGGCGAAGTCCACAAAGCTAGGAATACCATCCGGGTAATGAATAGTGACATTAACCACTTTTGAAATTTGCTCACCCATTGCTTGCATAACAAACGCAACCCCACCTGCTTTTGGCTTTAATAAGTGTTCAAAAGGGCTGTTTTGGCGTGAGTGTTTTTGCTCTGTAAAACGCGTACCTTCAACAAAGTTAACGATGCTCACTGGCATTTCTTTAAACTTTTCACAGGCTTTACGCGTGGTTTCTAAGTCTTTACCACGCAATTTAGGGTTTTTCTTTAACTGGGCTTTACTCGTGCGAGTCATAAATGGGAAATCCAACGCCCACCAAGCAAGGCCTAAAAAAGGAACGTAGATTAGCTCTTTCTTCAAGAAAAAGTTTAAAAACGGAATACGACGATTAAATACGCGTTGCATTACAACAATATCTACCCAGCTTTGATGATTTGCGATCACCAAGTACCAGTCTTTCGCTTTTAGTTGCTCAAGACCTGTTACGTTCAGCTTATATGAAGCAAATATGTTTTGGTTGATGTTATTGCAACTCACCCACATAGTGGCGCATTGCTTAGCAATCCAACTCATTAATTTTTGCAGAGGCTTAATTGGGATCAGTTTAATCACGCCACAAATAAAGATGGGCACAAACCAAAAAAGTGTATTGAGGGTGTAAAATATAAAACTGAACACACAACGGATCATGGACATTACTACTTATTCCTTTAATGCTTAATCTTCAAAATACGTGTAGCCAGCAAGGCCTGCATTTAGTTCTGACAAATATTGTGCCTTAGATTGCTCATCAATTGCCAGTGAGTTAACCCGTTTTGCAAAGTTTTCAGCAAGAATGTCGCTATCATAATCAACAAACTTTAATACGTCCTTAACGCTGTCACCTTTAATGGCGTTAGTCAGCTGGTAACCTGCGTCAGTGAGTTCAACATGTACTGAATCAGTGTCACCGAACAGGTTATGTAAATCACCTAAAATTTCTTGATACGCACCCACTAAGAACATCGCAATGTGATATTGCTGACCTTGTTTGTACTCAGGAATAGGTAAACTGCTCTCAATACCTGTACCTTCAACATAGTTACGAATTTGCCCATCAGAGTCGCAAGTAATGTCTTGAATAATGGCACGCTGCGTTAATGGCTGATGAAGATTTTCTACTGGCATCACTGGGAATAACTGCTGAATACCCCAGACATCAGGCAATGATTGGAATAAAGAGAAATTAACAAACAACTTGTCGGCTAGTTTTTCATTTAAATCGTCTAGCACTTCACGGTGGGCACGGGCATTTTCGCTAAGAGATGCACGAACACGGTGTAAAATGGTGAAATACAGCTGCTCGAGCTTCGCCCATTCAAGCATAGTGAGTAGACCATGCACATATTGGTCATGGGCTTCACTGAATAAATGCATAGCATCATGATAAATTTCCAGCGCCATACGCGGTGTTAAACGCTGTAAACACTGCCACATTTCATCTAGCACCAATACGCTGTCAGCCTCAGGCGCCGTTGGATTTGCATGATTAGGCGCACGCTCAACATCAATCACATCTGTAATTAATACTGCGTGGTGTGCTGTTAACGCACGACCTGACTCAGTAATAATCGCAGGGTGTTTAAGGTCATGTTGCTGACACACTTCAGCAAACGCATTCACTACATTACGGGCATACTCTTCAACACTGTAGTTCATTGAACACGAACTGCGCGAACCAGACCCTTCGTAATCAACACCTAAACCGCCACCTACATCCACTGTATTAAGTGGTACACCTAACTGCGTTAGCTCAGCAAAGTGACGAGCACATTCACGCAGTGCACGGTGAATATCACGGATATTGGCTATTTGAGAGCCAATATGGAAATGCACTAATTGCATTAAATGGAGCTTATTACGTGACTTAAGTAGCTCAACAGCAGAAAGCACTTGGCCTGCAGTTAAACCAAACTTGCCTTTTTCGCCACCGGTATTCTGCCATTTGCCCTTACCAACCGAGTTTAAGCGAATACGAATACCAATTGACGGCTCAATGCCTAAGTCATCAATTTCAGCTAACAAAGTAGTTAGTTCAGAGAGTTTTTCTACAACAATGTGAACCTTGTGACCCATGCCTTGACCGATACAGGCCAAGCGTAAAAATTCACTGTCTTTGTAGCCATTACAAACAATGGTAATTGGCTCTTTAGCAACACCTAAAATCGCCATAAGCTCAGGTTTTGAGCCGGCTTCAAGGCCCACTAAACCACTTGGGTGAGCAAGTAATTTACTTACTACAGAACGTTGCTGGTTAACTTTGATTGGGTATACACAGGTATAACTACCTTGATATTCACGGGCATTGCGCGCCTTAGTAAATGCACTAGTCAGCGTCTCGACACGATTTTGTAAGATATCAGTAAAACGCACCAAAACAGGTAAGGTAAGACCTTGCTTTTTAAATTGCTCAGTAAGTTCAGATAAAGACACCGCAGCTTTAGTTTGATCGCCATCTGGATAAGCTACCAACTCACCTTGTGCGTTAATGTCAAAATAACCGTCGCTCCAATGAGCAACATTGTATGTTTCGCGTGCTTTGTCTAAACCCCAAGTCATGGCAATGTCTTCTGTAATTTCGTTAAATATAAACGCACATTTTAATACGCTAGGGCTGACCACGCTAACAAAAATTGCGCTATATGCCAAAGTGATAAAAAATATTCGCTATACTGATTAAAATTTGATTGAGCAATTGGCCAAGCACTGGCAGAATTGCACCCCTTTTTTACCATTAACCAAAAGTGTATAAGCAAGATGGCTAATTTAGATCAAAACAACTGGTTCACTGAAATTAGTGACCGTGATGGTAGCGCCTTTTCACTACGCATTACTAAAAAGCTTGATGAACAGCAATCGCCATTTCAAAAAGTAGAAATGTACGAGACAACTGACTTCGGTAATCTAATGATTATTGACGGTTGTACTATGGTAAGTAGCCGTGAAAACTTTTTTTATCACGAGATGATCAGCCACCCGGCATTGCTTGCACACCCAAATCCGAAAAACGTTGTGATTATTGGTGGTGGTGACTGTGGTACTTTACGCGAAGTATTAAAACATCCAGGTGTTGAAAGCGTAACGCAAATCGATATCGACGAAGTTGTGACGCAAATGTCACTTAAATACTTCCCTGAGCTATGTGAATCAAACCAAGATCCTCGCGCTACAGTGATGTTTGACGACGGTATTAAATACATGCGTGAAGCGGCTCCTGAATCAATCGATGTGGTCATTGTCGATGGTACAGATCCAGTTGGTCCGGGCGAAGGTTTATTCAACCACGCTTTCTATACTAGCTGTTTAACTGCACTTCGCCCTGGTGGCATCTTAATTCAGCAAAGTGAATCTCCACTTATGCATATGCCACTATTAGTAGAAATGCGTGATGCAATGACAGAAGTGGGTTTTGTTGACCTACAAACGTTGCCTTTCCCGCAACCAATTTACCCAAGTGGCTTATGGTCAGTCACGCTTGCTCGTAAATCTGAAGCGTTTGCTGGTTTTCGTGAAGATGATGCAAATACACTCGCGCAAAGCACAGAATACTACAATGCAGGTATTCACCACGGTGCATTAGCAACACCAAATTATATGCAACGTGCTTTTGAGAAAAAGTAAGCGTTTTAGCTAGATACAAAAAAGGGCTCATTGAGCCCTTTTTTATTAGCTTTAATTACACTTTAAATCGATTCACTAAATGATTTAGCTCATTCGTGAGTTGGTTCATACGATTAGCCACTTCTTGTGTTGAACTTGCTAAGCCGCCCCCTTGCTGGGTTTGATCGTTTAAGTCTGATAAGTTTTGGCTAATTTCATCTGCTACAGCGGTTTGCTCTTCTGTTGCCTGCGCGGTCTGCATCGCCATATCATTGACTTTAATTGATGACTCTTGCATTGAATTAAGCACATCATTGGTTTGTGTGAATGACTCAACCGCTTCATCGGCGTAACGCTTACCACTATTAATAGCTTGCAGTGACTGCTCAACACTGCTTGCAAACTGCTCAACCATAGTTTGAATATCATTGGTGCTCTCTTGCGTACGAGTTGCAAGTGTTCGTACTTCGTCCGCAACGACCGCAAAACCACGCCCTTGTTCTCCGGCACGAGCCGCTTCAATTGCCGCATTGAGTGCAAGTAAGTTAGTTTGCTCGGCAATAGCACGAATAACTTCAAGCACTTTGGCAATATTGTCTGAGCTTTGTTGCAACTCAGTTGAACGCTGACTGGCATGCTCCATGTTGTCTGACAAAGCAATAATTTTACGGCTTGAGTTATCAACCGCAGCTAAACCTTGTTTAGCAAGCTGCTGTGAATTATCAGCTTCGTGGGATGAGTTTTGCGCCACATTGGCCACTTCGCGACTTGCTACACTCATTTCGTGTACAGCGCTAACTATCGACTCAGACGCTTGGCTGAGCTTTTGGTTTACTTGGTGGTTTTGATTTGCAAAGTTATCTAAATCATTACCTAGATTATGCAGCTCTTTCGCTTGCTCTAAGATATCTTTGATTAACTGCTGCAAATTATCTAAGAAGCGATTAAATGCGGTTGCTAACTCAGCAAATTCATCTTGCGTTTTAACATTGATACGACCTGTTAAATCGCCATCTCCAGAGGCTATTTCGTTAATTCGTTCTGTGACAAAGTTAATTTGTTTTGTAAGCTGACGCGGCACAAAATAACTAAACCAACCAGCCACTGCCAGAACCACAGCAATCATCACCATTAGCATCACTTTAAAGCCCATCACTTTATCCATTAGCTTTTCAGTTTCTGCTTGAGAGGTCTTTTCGGCGACTTCACCGGCTTTGTCTAAAATATCACGAAGCGCCGAAAAGCTTTGCTCAGACGCTTGTTGTTGCGCAGCATTTGCGGGGTTATTGATGTAAGCTGTTGACGCTGTATACCAAGTATCAAACGCGCCATCAAAGTTACGAAACTGACCCACAATCTCAGAGTATGGCGACATATAAGATAAGTATTGCTTAAAACGGTCTTTCACTTGATCGGCATTGTCTTGGTGATCAGTAAGCTGGCCTTTATCGCCTTTCATTTGGGTAACCAGTTGTAGCTCTGCGACTTTAGCTTGGTATAGGTCTCGGTCAGCATTAACAACCACAGAGACCGCATTTAAGAAACGCTCTGATTGTGCATCAATCGCTTCTTTTTGAAGGTTAATTAGATAGGTATAGCCTGCAATTAAAATGACGATAGCAATGCCGAGCAGCACAATAGGCAAAGAACTTTTGACGCGAATGCTTTGTAACTTCATACATTATCCTAATTCAAATTCTAATCAGCACGTTCATTAGAATGTTAGTAGAAAAACTAAAAAAGTGTATGAAATTAAAAGTGCCAACTCGCTGAAAATTGCAATTGCTGCTGCGAGTTATGCTCATTGAATCCCATACCGGGTCTATTTTGAGCGTCACTGCTCAGCACTGAATATTCAGCACCTACTTGCCACTTGGTTGACAGTTGATAACGCCAACTTGCGGTTAAAGCTTCTCCACGACTTTGGTTAGGATCAAATTGCCAATCATCATGATCGCTAACCTTAAAATAATCATACCTAATTGTGAGACGATGCTGGTCTAACTTGTGGCTTAATAGAACAAAGTGACTATAAAAATCATTGTCTACCCCACGATTTTTGCCCATTGCAGTTTTGCCATCGAGTATCTGCACTATGACACGCGTTTGGCTGTTAAATTTATACAACCACGCCGCACTTAAAAAACGTGTATCCCATGCATATTGACCAGTACGAGTATTCAACGCACCTGGATCGCCATTGTTGTCATAATAATAAACACGTAACTGCGATTTCTTTTGATAATCCCAGTGTGCACCAAAATAATAGCCAAAGCGCCCATCTACTTCTTCGAAAGGCTCCACATGCTCAGCTTGCTTATCTAACTGCGTCCATTCAAAAGAATGTGGAACAGCAAAATCGATTTGTTCGTTAAAGGTGGTTTGCCGGTCATGCATAGCAAATCCTCGCCATGACAGGAGTGTTCCGGCTGGGTCGTTACCTTTAAAAACCGAAGCAAAGCCCTCAAAGGTATGATCACTTCTAAATTGTCGACCAGGGCGCTTAATGCTTGCCTCTAAACCAAAAGCGCGCACCTCTTCGCCAATCCAAGTATTAATTGCAGAATTAGTGTAGTTATAAGGTGACATCCAGCCATTTTGCGGGTTTTCAAGTGACATTTTCGGATAAAAGCCACCGGCTTTCACTGCCCATTTGTAACGACTTGCCGTGAGCGGTTGATATTGTAAATAGGCCTGACTAAAGCCAACGGTTAGTTCAGGATCAGGATGAGCATTAAGCACAGTGTGCGCAGACCAATCACTCGTTAACTCAAAACGACTACTCAGCATAGCTTGGGATATCACAACACCATCATGCTCTTGGTCATAACGGTATAAGCCAATTCCTTTGCGCTGATAGCTCGTTAGTTGGTCACCACGCACAGCCGAAACCGTTACCAGCCCATCATGCTCAGCAAATGCCACTGCAGGCAACCCAAAAACACTCGCCAATGCTAAGGCTTGCCATTTATTCATAATCATCAAACTCGTCGCTGCTTAGTTCTAGTTTTGGTAATAAGGCTTGTTTTAACTGATAACTCAACGGCTTCGCATTGCTCGTCATCTCGATGGTTTCCGGTGTGCTGATATCGTTAAAGCGATCATGCCAAACGGCCAAAGTAAACGTCCCATCGGGTAAGTTTAGATCAACCATGCCTTGCTCATCCGTTTGCCCATAAATCCCACCATCGACGACCACAATGTAACCCAGCATCCAGTCATGAATATTACAACCAAGCTCAACAACTCCCGTTTGTGCAAAGTTAATCGGTTGCTCTGGTTTATCGTGGTAAAGCTTTAACTCAAATTGTTTTGTTTTAGAAAATGAATAAACGTGGTGCATGATTGAATCAAGGTTAGGAAACTCAACATTAGCCCCTTGCGGTACTGCCAATACATGAGGCACAAAGGCACGCTTTTTTTGGCTCATTGTGTAATGGCTATCAGGAGCAGCAAGTTGTTTTGAACCTTTAATCCAAACCACGGCATTTTTGACAGGCTGATTCTGCTTATCCACTATTTGTATTTGCTGTGCCAATAAACTTTGGCTAAACAATAGTAGTAGCAACAGGGTTATTCTTATCATTTTGCTAAACCTTTTTCAGTGCTGGGCTTGATATCGCGACGTTCACTTTGTTGAATACGTATGCAGATCCCTCGTATTAACCGGCAAGTCACTTTATGCTTTAAGGATATATGTGAATACGTGACAACAATCCATAACCATAAGCCGCCAAGGAACAACAATGCGATTAACTGCCTTAATGTTAGCAGCCTTTTCAGGTACTTGCCTAGCACAAACCACAACCGTCAGCTCACCTGATGGGCAGATCAAAGTAACCATTTCTGATGAACAACACACACCTAGCTACGAAATCAGCTTTGCAGGTAAACAGGTCATCGCTAACTCAGCGTTAGGCCTTGTTTTTAAACAACAACCAGCAATGAGCGAAGGTTACAAAATTAGCGGCCAAACCACTGATTCTGTAAAAAGTAGCTGGGAGCAACCTTGGGGTGAACGCCAAACGGTAGTTGATAACCATAACGAAGTTGCTGTTACTTTTAAAAAGCCACAACCACAAGGTGGCACGTTCACAGTACGCTTTCGCGCTTTTAATGATGGTGTAGGCTTTCGATACGAATTACCAAAGCAAGCAGGCTATGATGATGTAGAAATCACCAAAGAGCTGACTGAATTCGCTATTACAGACTCATCAGATGCAACAGCATGGTGGATACCTGCGCGTGGTTGGAACCGTTATGAGTATGTTTATAACACCACGCCACTACATAAAGCTGCACTTGTGCAC
The DNA here is from genome assembly GCF_002964625.1 of Pseudoalteromonas sp. T1lg21. Classification (NCBI taxonomy): domain Bacteria; kingdom Pseudomonadati; phylum Pseudomonadota; class Gammaproteobacteria; order Alteromonadales; family Pseudoalteromonadaceae; genus Pseudoalteromonas; species Pseudoalteromonas sp. T1lg21. The sequence goes on along the minus strand of NZ_PQBX01000065.1, from coordinate 71,957 downwards.
ACACCATTTACTTTAAAAAATAAAGAGGGTGTGCATATCAGTATTCACGAAGCTGCCCTTGTTGATTATGCAGGCATGGTATTAAATCAACGCCGTGATGGTACTTTCCAAGCTGATTTAACTCCTTGGTCAGATGGTGTCGCGGTTAAAAAGCACGGCGCATTTAATACTCCTTGGCGTACAATTCAAATTGGCGATGAAGCTGTTGATTTAATCAACTCAGATATCATCTTAAATCTAAACGAACCAAATAAACTGGGCGATGTATCTTGGGTTAAACCGGGTAAATACGTAGGTATTTGGTGGGGTATGCACATCAATGAAAATACTTGGGGTAGCGGTAAAATTCATGGTGCAACCACTGCAAACACAAAATATTACATGGACTTCGCAGCTAAATATGGCTTCGATGGTGTGCTAGTCGAAGGCTGGAATATTGGCTGGGATGGTGACTGGTTCTATAACGGTGATGTTTTTAGCTTTACGCAACCTTATGACGACTTTGATATCGAAGAGCTGACACGTTACGGTAAAGAAAAAGGCGTGCAACTTATTGGTCACCACGAAACGTCGGGCAACGTAACAAACTACCGCAACCAAATGGAAGGCGCATTTGAGTTATATGAAAAATCAAATGTAAGCCAAGTTAAAACAGGTTATGTCGCCGACGGTGGCAACATCAAGCGCATCGATGAAAATGGCATTGTACGCAAAGAGTGGCACGATGGTCAGTTCATGGTAAACGAGTACCTATACAACGTGAAACTTGCTGCTAAACATAAGATTAGTATCAATACGCATGAGCCAGTAAAAGACACCGGTCTACGTCGTACATACCCGAACTGGATTGCCCGTGAAGGTGCTCGTGGCCAAGAGTTTAACGCATGGGGTACACCGCCGAACCCACCTGAGCACATTCCAATGCTTGCTTTCACGCGTATGCTTGCAGGCCCTATGGACTTCACGCCAGGTATTTTTGATATGAGCTTTAACGGTTTAGGTGCCGATACCAACCGTCCGCAAACAACCCTAGCGAAGCAATTAGCGCTATATGTTGTAATGTACAGCCCAATTCAAATGGCCGCAGATTTACCTCGTAACTACTTAGCGAAGCCTGATGCATTCCAGTTTATTCAGGATGTACCGACTGATTGGCAACAAAGTATTGCATTACAAGGCGAAGTTGGCGATTACGTTGTGTTTGCACGTAAAGAACGCAAGCGTGATCAATACTCAGGTAACGACTGGTATTTAGGCGCAGTTACAGACGAAAAAGCCCGCACTTTAGAAGTGAAGTTAGACTTCTTAGATAAAGGTAAAAAGTTTGAAGCGCAAATCTACCGCGACGGTGACAAAGCTGAATGGGTAAATAACCCTTACGACTTAAAAGTAGAAAAACGCATAGTGACTGCTGATGATAAGCTAACGTTAAAGCTTGCCACCAGCGGCGGCACAGCGATTCGTTTTAAAGCAATCTAAGCTAAAAGCTGTAAGTTTTAAGCTTTACGTAAAAAAGAGCGCGGCATTTGATGTCGCGCTTTTTTATGGCAATAAAAAAGCAGCCTACTCGGGCTGCTTGAAACTTATAGCTTAAGGCTTAAAGCTAAATACTTTTAAAACGGTAAATAAATCTGGGCACTGAGGCCACCTTCTGGGCGATTAAGTAGCTGCACTCGGCCGCCGTGCATATCGACAATACGTTTAATTATCGCAAGACCTAAGCCACTGCCTTCACTACCACGTGCCGCATCACCTTGTTTGAACGGTTCAAATACGGTTTCAAGTTCGCTTTCAGGGATCCCCGGGCCGTGATCATTAACCACCACCATGGCAAACTTTTTATTACTGCTCACGCGAGTTTCGACCTCGATATCACCATCTGAATAGCGAATTGCGTTTTCAATCATATTAGTAACAACACGCTTTATTGCTACCATACTCACCGGCACTTCACCTAAGCTTGGGTTTTCTTTGAAGGTAATGGTGCGATTATGCTTTTGCTCAGCCTCAACGACCTCTGAAACAATCGCGTTTAAATCTTCTAACTCAAGTTCTTCACGTTTGTGATGACGTAAGTATTCAATGAATTGGTCGATAATCGCGTTCATGTCTTCAATGTCATGAATGATCCCTTCTCGCAGGTAATCTTCATCGTCCGACATCATTTCAGTGGCTAAGCGAATACGTGTAAGCGGCGTGCGCAAGTCATGAGAAACACCTGCCATTAATAATCGACGGTCGTTCTCAAGGGCAGCAATCCCCCGTGACATTTGGTTAAACGCACGGGTTACTTCAATCACTTCAGTAGAGCCTTGCTCTTCTAGCTTGGTAGAAAAGTCACCCACACCGACTTTAACAGCCGCTTGTTGCAGTGCTTTCAAAGGTCTATTTAGATGACGCGCGAATAACCACCCACCGAGTACACTTAAAAAACCAATACTCGATAAATAGAAGGTTAGAAACTTTAGGTTGTTTTCTTGCAGGCCAGTGAGCGGCACGCGCACCCAATAACCCGGAGCTTGAGGGGCTTCAACCCAATAAACAAGTGGATCGGTCTGACTAATGCGTACCCGAGCAGAACCATTTAGCTCTTTCGACATACTGCGCGACAGCATAGAATACTCGCGAGTTTCAGCAAGCCCCTCACTCATGGCTTGGCGCTGCGTCATCACTTCTATGCCGGTGATCTCAAAAAACTTGTCAGAGGCTTCTTTGCTAACCTCAACCCCCTCTTCCCATTCAATAAACACGGTTTTCACCTGTTTCGATAGGATCAAGTTAACTTGCTCTATGGTGGGTTTAACAACATAAAAACTGACAGTGATATAAGAGACAATTTGATTGATTAACAGCAGGGCCGCAACCAAAAATACCGTTTGTCCAAACGCACTACGTGGAAACATGCCCATTACTGTTATTTTTCACCATCTGGCACAAATACGTAGCCTAAGCCCCATACTGTTTGGATATAACGAGGATTTGCCGCATCCACTTCAATCATACGACGTAAGCGCGATACCTGAACATCAATACTACGCTCTAGCGCACTGTAGTCACGACCACGTGCTAAATTCATTAGCTTGTCGCGACTAAGCGGTTCACGAGGATGTGTTACCAAGGCTTTTAATACTGCAAACTCACCACTGGTTAACGACATTGTTTTGTCACCATGACTCATTTCGCGGGTCGCAAGGTTAAGAGTAAACTCACCAAAGCTAATTTCGTTTTCTTCGGCAGCTGGGGCACCCGGCACTTCTTTAGCACGACGACGTAAAATTGCTTTGATACGCGCGAGTAATTCACGTGGATTGAATGGTTTAGGAATGTAATCATCTGCACCGAGCTCTAAACCAATGATGCGGTCTACTTCATCGCCTTTCGCTGTGAGCATAACAATAGGAATGTCATTTTCTTTTTGACGTAAACGACGGCAAATTGAAAGACCATCTTCACCTGGTAACATTAAATCTAATACAATCAAGTGGAAGTTTTCGCGCTCTAATAAGCGATCCATTTGCTCTGAATTTGCTGCTGTACGAACAATAAAACCTTGTTCTACAAGGTAACGCTCTAGCAAACTGCGTAAGCGCATATCATCATCAACAACCAATACTTTTGTTGTTTCGTGTCCCATAACTTTCATTCTTTTTGTAATATGTTACTTCTTAATATAAATGAAAAAGTTAAGAATAAAAAACGAATTACGCGCTTAGATTGTTACTGAACATTTCAAAATCCCACTCGACAAAGGGTATACTTTGCAGCTGGTTTTCTTTTTTGGCTAAGTAAAATGGCAAAGACAAATTTAATAACCCGTGAAGGGTATCAACAATTACAACAAGAACATGATTACTTATGGCATGAAAAGCGCCCAGAAATTACCAAAATTGTTACTTGGGCGGCAAGCCTGGGCGATCGTTCTGAAAACGCCGATTATCAGTTTAATAAACGTGTTTTACGACAAATCGACCGCCGTGTACGCTATCTTCGTAAACGTATGCCAGATCTTAAAATCATTGATTACAATCCACAGCAAGCGGGTAAAGTTTTCTTTGGCGCTTGGGTCGAAATTGAGAATGAACAAGGTGAAACTAAGCGTTTTCGTATTGTCGGGCCTGACGAAATTTACGAACGTAAAGACTACATTTCTATTGATGCACCGATGGCTCGAGCGCTACTTGGTAAACAGGTGGATGATGACTTTTCGGTGATGACGCCTGAAGGTGCAAAGGAGTGGTTCATCAATGAAATAACGTATCCAGATGCAAAATAATTTTTCCCAGAAAATTCAGAAAGCGTTAATTAGTGATTGTTTAGTCTAAAAATGTGATCTATAACTAAAGGTACTCAAGATAAATCATTACTTGAGGTTTAGAAGGTAGTAACTATGTCAAACGCAATACAACGCATAATAAGTAATGCCATTGTATTCGCACTTTTAATGAGTGTGAGTTTGATATCTTATGCCAGCGACATAGAAAGCCATTCAGACAGTGTTACGCCAACCGCTCATTTTATTGCGTGTGATAGTGCAGAGCCTGCCAACGTAGACACCGACCTCGACAAACATACTGCTGCGTTCATCGCTGATGTAGCCCAACCACTGCCAGATGCACGTGTTGTTTTGTATGTTAATGCTTGTTCTAAGGCGTCTGTTTATAGCGCGCACCAGCGAGGGCCACCTGTTTTTTAATTAACTCAAATTTTTCTATTTCAGTTTTATTAAAATGTATGGTGACCAAAATGAATAATTTCAAAGAATTACGTCTTCAAGATATCTCTAATGGCGCATTATCTAATGCAGTGAATGAAGTTGAGCCAACACTCGATCTCACTTCTCCAGCTTTAAAAGTACTTAACAGCTTTACGCAAAAAGACCCATTACGCGCTCATTACGGCACAACCATTGTTGATGCGTTAAAACAAACGAATAGCTGTTGCTCAGATTTTATTTTAGTTGTTGATAACGAAGATAAACTACTCGGTATTACTTCTAGTGCAGACTTACAAAGCTCAAAAATTATGATTCTTGCGCAGCGTTTAAACTTACATCGTGACGAAATCACCTTGCATGATGTGATGACTCCTCTAGGCAATTTAGCGGGTGTGAGCCTGCAAAGTATCAGCTACGCTTGTATTGGTGATGCGCTACAAACAATGGAGCACCAAGGTATGATGTTCCTACTGGTGACCAGTGCTAAACAAGAAATTTGTGGTTTGATTTCAGCCCGTGAAATCGCTAAAAAATTACATATCCCTGTTAATATCAACCCAATCGCTAATGGCTTTAGCGAAGTATTACAACAGGTAGATCACCCACACTAAGCGTTAAAAACTGCATTGTGTAAGACTATTTTTGCAGGCCTTAAAAGCAGTGCTTTTAAGGCCTTCTTATTGTGATATTATTCAGGCAATTAATCTTCAGTTTTACTGATTTTCTATTTTTAAAAAGGTTTATGCATGAGCAATATCTCTGCACGCTTAGCGACCGAGCTAAATGCCCAGCAATCACAAGTTGTTGCTGCAATCAAATTACTTGATGAAGGTGCCACAGTCCCTTTTATCGCCCGTTATCGTAAAGAAGTGACTGGTGGTCTAGACGACACCCAATTACGTTTACTTGAGCAGCGTCTATCTTATTTACGTGAATTAGAAGAACGCCGCAGCTTTATCCTTGCTACTATCGAAGAGCAAGGTAAGTTAACTGCCGAGCTAAGTGCTGACATTAATAGTGCTGACAGTAAAACTGAGCTTGAAGACTTATATCTGCCTTTCAAACCAAAACGCCGTACGAAAGGACAAGTAGCCATTGAAGCAGGTATTGAACCGCTTGCTGATGCACTATTTAACGACCCTAGCCTCGACCCAGAACAACACGCGACTGATTACATTAACGCAGAGGCAGGCTTTGCTGATACAAAAGCGGTACTCGATGGCGCTAAATTTATTTTGATGGAGCGTTTTGCAGAAGACGCCAAACTACTTGCTAAATTCCGCAGCCACATTGCTCAGCATGGTCAAATTGAAAGCACTGTAATCGCTGGCCAAGAAAATGAAGGGGCTAAGTACCGCGACTACTTTGAGCATCAAGAACCACTGAAAAAAGTACCATCACACCGTGCACTTGCTATGCTGCGTGCTCGTAATGAAGGCGTATTACAACTTAGTATCAACCCTGAGCCAAGTGCTGAAAATCCGGCACAAGTGTGTGCACAAATGATTGCCGATCATTACCGCTTAGATGTTAGCAACTCGGCAGCAAGCAGTTGGTTAATGGGCGTAGTGCAATGGGCATGGAAAATTAAGTTAAGTCTGCATCTTGAGAATGAATTTTTAGGTGCAATGCGTGAAAAAGCAGAAACCGGCGCCATTGATGTTTTTGCGAAGAACTTAAAAGATTTATTAATGGCTGCACCTGCAGGTCCACGCACTACGTTAGCCTTGATCCTGGTTTACGTACTGGTTGTAAAATTGCCGTTGTTGACAGCACAGGTAAGCTATTAACAACACAAACTATTTTCCCGCATGCACCGCAAAACCACTGGGAAAAATCACTTCGTACTTTAGAACAACTATGCCGCCAGCATAAAGTTGAGCTAATCGCTATTGGTAATGGTACGGCTTCACGTGAATCTGACAAGTTAGTTGCAGAGCTGATCAAAGCGAACAGTGAGCTTAAGCTAAATAAAATTATGGTTAGTGAAGCCGGTGCATCTGTTTATTCAGCGTCTGAGTTTGCAGCTAATGAATTCCCAAACCTTGATGTTTCACTACGTGGCGCAGTATCTATTGCGCGTCGCCTTCAAGATCCACTTGCTGAGCTGGTAAAAATTGAGCCTAAATCAATCGGTGTAGGTCAGTATCAGCACGATGTATCGCAAAGCCAACTTGGTCAAACGCTAACATCAGTCGTTGAAGACTGTGTAAACTCAGTGGGTGTAGACTTAAATATGGCGTCGGTACCACTATTGACTCGCGTATCTGGCTTAAACAAAACATTAGCGCAAAATATTGTTAGCTACCGTGATGCGAATGGCTCATTTAGCAAACGCTCTGAACTTAAAAAAGTTGAACGCTTAGGTCCAAAAGCCTTTGAACAAGCGGCCGGTTTCTTACGTATCAGCACAGGCTCAGATCCTCTCGATAACTCGTCAGTTCACCCTGAAGCCTACCCTGTTGTTAAGCGTATCTGCGAGAAGAACAGCTTAGATGTAAATAGCCTAATTGGTAATTCTGACATTCTAAACAAGCTCGTTGCGAACGATTACACAGACGAAAAGTTTGGTTTACCAACCGTTACCGATATTATCAAAGAGCTTGATAAGCCGGGTCGTGACCCGCGCCCTGAGTTTAAAACAGCTGAGTTTAAGGCCGGTGTTGAAACCATTAACGACCTAAAACCAGGTATGATTTTAGAAGGTGTCGTGTCTAACGTTGCTAACTTTGGTGCCTTCGTTGATGTGGGCGTACACCAAGACGGGTTAGTGCATATTTCTGCAATTACTAACAAGTTTATCTCTGATCCGCGTGAAGTGGTTAAAGCTGGCGATATTGTTAAAGTAAAAGTCGTTGAGGTAGATGCTGCGCGTAAACGTATTAGCTTTACCATGCGTTTAGACGATGATGTTGATACCAGCAACAAAGCCACACCCGCTAGCAAACCTAAGCCGGCTGCTAAAGCGAAAAGTGCACCTAAGCAAAAACGCGAATTTGGCAATGTTGCCATGGGTAATGCCTTTGCAGATGCATTTGCCAATGCAAAAGTGAAAAAATAATACCAGTTCAATTAATCAAACTGGTATCAATCGATAATAAAAAACCGCGTGAGTGTAAACTTACGCGGTTTTTTATTTGTATAACAACTTACTTAATCAAATACGTTGCTATGAAAGGCTCATGAGCTGAGCCTTTATCGCTATTACTTACGACGACGAAGTGCAAGTAATGGCAGTAGTAACACTATAAAGTGACCTAATGAGCCGCTTGAAGAGCTCTTAGCTTTCGCTTCAGTTTCTGGTGTTACTTGTGAAGCGTATTCACAGCTACCATCATCTTCATTCGCTGTCGCATCATAGTTAGATGCTGCAGTATCAGTACAACCAAGCTCTACACCATCAGATTCAACCATAAGTAAGAACTCTTTACTTACTTTGTCTGCTGGGTTTGCTTTATCTTGCACTGTGACAGTCACCATTGTTTCACCATGGAAATGTGCATCAGGGATTAGGTTAAACGACATTCCGTCAACTTCAGCCGTTACATTCTCACCCGTTACCACTAATTCATTTGGCGACTGATCTGCATCAACAACCATCACATCAACACCATCGATACGGCCATTTTCAGCTACCGTCATATCAGCAATGTCGCTCATTTTCAGGTTGCTTTGCACACCGATAGAGTGCATTAACGACCCACCTTCTTGGCTACCAAGTTGGTAATCAAGAGTGATATCTTGCACTGAACCTTTCGCATCAGGCATAACCGTAGCAGTAAAGTTAAACTCAACTTCACTTTGCTCTGGGCCGACATAATCAAAACAGATCACTAAGTCATCTTGTAAGATCTTGCCAAGGTCGTCATAACCAATCACATTGCTTAATGCACCCTCTTTAAAGCCAGCCGTTGTTGAATAAACACTATCGCCACCTTCAATAAAGATGGTTCCTTCGTCAACACCAGCGCCTAGGTTATCGTAAGCAAAGATAGCTTCGAACATACCTTCATGGTCATCAATACCACTACGCAAAATCACTTCGTAGTCGAACGTGTCACCGGTATTTTTATCAGTCACATTATCGAATTCCATGAATACGAGATCACCTAAGTCAGGACGCTCTTCTTTGTATTGAGAAGCAATCGTTAGGCCTGTTGGATCGGTCGGATGGCGAAGGTTTTCGATTTCAAACGAACCACGCCAGAATGGTGCCAATGCTTCAACTAAGAAACCAGGACCACGGTGCGCACTCATCATCCACCAGATAGGTGTGAACTGCATTGCTCCTGTTGGGTGTAAACGTACTTCGTTATTATTTACTTGATTGTAAATTTCAAACTTCGCACCATTTTTATAGAATAACCAATCGATTGGAACATCAAAGAACACATTTGAACCACCTTCATACCAAGCAGCTTCAGGTTGAATGCGGAAATCACCCCATAAATCGATATATCCTCCTGTCGAGAATTCATCAATCATTGGCGTTTTACACATTTCGTTAGTGATGTTGTTGGTTACCACATAATCACGTTGTACGTTACGTGTTGCGTCTTGTGTACCTTGAATTGTCAGGGTATTGCCTTCAACGATTAACGAAGCAGCCACCGACTCATTATTTGAAGTTAGTGTTTGTGGCCAAACTTGCATGCCCTCAGGAATCGTCAATGACAATGAATAGTCACGCGCTTTTGATTCATAGTTGGCTTTAAGTTTTACATTAACGTTAACTAGGTCCATAGCCCGAGCCGTGTCTTGGTCAACATTTAGTGTGAGTGCTTCGGCATCACGCTTTAAGTTAACCGATGTAAAACCGAGGGTGCCTTCAGCACCTTCAGCATTACCTAATGCAAAGCCGCCATAGTAAACATCATTCGGTTGCGCTTCAGGTAGGTCCCAATTTACCGCAATTTCATAGTTACCATTGCCGCTGTGCTGCTGTGGCGCTGATACACTGAATTCACCGGTATTTTGCTCTTTAACAATCGCATAATGTGTAACGGTTTGATAACCAACATCACGTAAACCTGCTAGAGCTGCGGTCGCAAACCAATATTTACCAGGCTTAGGATCGATAATGTTACAGTAGTTATCTTCAACACTACTTGAAGAGTAACAAATCATCTCTTCATTAAGTGCTTTGATCAGTGCTGTAGAATCTTCCGAAATCTCTTCATCAGACACCATGAATGAGCCACTTTCATTAGCATCATAACCCACTATTAAGTGTGCTTTTTTCATTTGCCAACGAGGTTCAACAAGGTCTGCCAAATCTGTAGTTTGTTCGGTAGATGCAACTTTAACCATTAAGCGTTTTGTACCTTCTGGTACTTCAAACGATTGAATATCCCACGCTTTTTCAACGCGGTCTTTCGTCACGTAAGGTGCAACACCTAAGATATTTGCAGTAACTTCAGTTGGTTTTACAAGACCATAATAAGTCGGCGTAAACTCACTGTAGCTATCGGTATTAACAACGAATGATTCTGATGCACTGGCACGTGCCATATCGATATCAACCATAGTTGGTAGCTCATCAATAACATTCTTAGCAACCAATGTGAAATGAGCGTCTGGTAAGTCGCCGTCAGTGTTCTTAAATAGCACTTTGCCGTTGAACCAAGCATCTTTATTTAAGATGTTATCCCAAGGCGCACCCTCTTCAACGGGATCAAGTTTAGACTCGATGATATTTGGCAACTTCATAGTAACCATTACATCTTGTGTCTCCCCTGCTTTCAGCGTGAAGTTACTTGGTGTTACGCTAACTTCTACACCAAAGCTTTCGTCTTCACCCTCAACAGCCCAACCATAAGCAGTTGCATCCCAAGTACCATCTTTTGTTGCCTTTACAGTACGCATCCATGAACATTCAAGCTCACAGTCTTTGTTCACTAAAGAAGGTAAATTCAACCACTCAACTAAACCACCGTTACGAGGGTTAGCATTATGGTAGTTTTCAATAGTCTCATCCATGATAAGACCTGCATTTGCAGCTTGTGCTACGTCAATTGCACCGCCACCAGCCATAAAGTTGTAATATGGGTCAATTAAAGTCACACCGTTAGAAATACGTACTTTATTTGCAGTCATCATTAGTGCTGATTGAATTTCTGCTGGCGTCCAATCTGGGTGCATTTGCATCAATAGCGTCATTGCGCCGGTAACATGTGGCGTAGCCATTGAGGTACCGCTCATGAAAGTCCAATCTGATGCACTTGGGTAAGCTGTAAATGGTTGGTCATCAGCATTCGCAGCATAAATATCAACACCCGGTGCAGTCACGTCCGGAACAAGGTTATTGATGTAATAACTTGGTCCCATAGAACTAAAGATAGCAAGCTGATTACCCGCTTCTGCATCAAATGAATAGTTATTTTCTGGCTCGCCAATCGTCGCAATAGCAGCACCACCAGGATTAGCATTCACCCAGTTACGAATTGTGTAACGAGCACTTGCTGGTAAGTGAATACCCGGGATCACGTAGTTATCAGCAACAATACTCTCTGCCGAACTAATGTTTTGTAAAATGAAGCCACCTGCTCCACCTGCAGCAACGTTCTTGGCTTTATCAACACGCGCAATGTCACCACGTAAACATACTACAATTTGGTCAGCCGTAAACGTGCCTGCAGGGAAAGGTGCGTTACAGCTTGCAGCATCGTAACCATCACTTTCATTAGGGTCGTCGTATTTTTCAGCAAGAACAACTTCGCCAGTAATACCGCCAGAGAAACTCTTACCTGTGTACTCACCAGCATAAGGCGTGCGAGTGCCTTGGAAGTTATTAATGGTTTTAACACCTAAATCCATCACGCGGTCATGGGTTGATGCACCAACAGTGGTTACCCAAGGTGATGTATGATCCGCTGAAATATAATAAGGACCCGAGTTACCCGCTGCCGCTGCCACTGAAATGCCCGCTTCGCGCGCACTTAAGAAAGCCATTTCCATTGGATCTTCCCATGGGAAGCTTTCGCTACCACCAATTGAGAAGTTAATAGCATCGACACCATCTTCAATCGCATCTTCAAATGCAGATAAAATTGCTGATTCAGGACAGCCTGAGTATAGATCGCCAGAACGGCCAGCATAACAAACTTGGTACGAAATGATATGCGCACGCGGTGCCACACCGCTGGTGCTTTCAAACGTGAATGGTAAGTTTTCACCATCACTGACTTTCTCACCGGTTGCAGCTTGAAGTGGCGTGTTTTCTATGTAGTTACCCGCCGTGCTACTCGCTGTGTGAGAGCCGTGACCATTGTAATCTTCACCATTTTCAGCACGACGATCAGCTCGGGCAAATTGATAATCCGCATTCATCGCTGTGACTTCTGGATAAGAGCGAACACCAATCAGCTTGTCATTACATAGCTCAGGTTCTTCTTCACAGTCACCTAAAAAGTTACCGGCACCTAATGGATTTTTTTTGCTGTACTCTTCGTCGCTTGCAAATGCCGGGTGGTCTGTATTGATACCAGTATCAATAATACCGACAACCATACCTTCACCTTTAACACCAACCGATGAAGCAGGTGTTGAACCCTGCCATAATTGGTCTGCGCCAATAAACTCAGGACCGCGGTCTGTGCGTAATTCAAAAATACGGTTAGGAGTAATACGCTTTACGCCTGATTGCGTCGCAAGAAGCTCTGCATCAGCTTGTGTCATTTCAACAACAACCGCGTTATTTGCAAGGGTAAATTGCTTTTTAATCGCAATATTGGCACCCATTGCACGCGCCTTACTTAATACTGTTGATTGACGCTGTTTTAAAAAGCTTTGATACGCGCGCACGCTTTGCGAAGCTGTATCAATGCGCTCTTTTACCATTAAAGAACGTGACTCTGTAATGGCTGTAGCGCTGAAGCCTTGAATATCACCTTGATAACTTGCTACAGGTTCATCATGCATTTGTACAATGTATGTTTGAATACCTGTCACCCCATCTTGAGGTTGAAAAACATGTTCCGGCTGCTGACTTTGGTAATGCTGATTTAAGCGCTGAGCACTCCCCTTTAATAAGCTTGGATGATCTTCGATTTGTTTTTCTTGTTGATAATTCGCGATATCTTCCGCTGTAAATGTTGGCTGATAAAAGCCTTTATCTGACACTTTGTTAAAGCCTGGCTCTGCCGCAGCATAGCCTGTAGCACCGACGTACAATGCTGTAAGTACGGCAACTGAGCTTTTCTTCAAGTGTGTGATTTTCTTATTGCAAGGTTGCATATGATTCCCACTGATTTAATTCTAAACAGCTCATAAATTACTTGAGCTGACACACTAAATTATTTAGCAGGCAAACATATACAGAGGGGGTTTTGCATGGTCAAACCGAGTCGTACACAGTTAGGATACAAAATTAACAGCAAATAAACATAAGAGTGTTAATAACAAACGCTTTGCGGGATATTTATACAAAATGTAGCATTTTGTAGAGAATGCGATTACAGAAACAAAAAATGGGGAAGGGAAAGCAGCTAGAGAAAAACTTCTCTAGCCGCTAACTAGTTAGAAATTGTAACGAACTGCCAGTGAGATATCTGAGTAATCATTTGCATCACGATAGCTTGCGCTGACAAGCCAAGCTGGCGTGAAGGCATAGTTTGCACCTACATGAAATACTGCATTATTTTCGCTCTCTTCATCATGTAAACGCTCGTAGCCAACGCCTCCATTGATCTCAAATGAATCAGTTAATAAGTGCCTGATTTGTACGTTAGCAGATAAAATATCTGCAGTTTCTGAATCTGAGTAGCTATCTGAGTAACTTTCAAGTACATAATCTTGATATGTTTCTTCCACTGAAAAACTTGAATCCACCTCAAATTTAAGCTGACCAATTTTTGCTGAGAAATCAAGGTTAGTGCGATCAGAAAGAGAGTAGATATAGCCTAGGCCTAGCTCAAAGCGAGTAATATCAAGGTCGACTTTGCCTAAATATGAAATTTGAGATTCACCAATCAAATTGCCAAATGAATCATAGACGTTATAGCCATCGTAGTAGCTTGATTCTTTATCGTCATCCGAAGCTGTTGAGTAGTGTCCTAATACAAACCAATTCTCAGCAAATTGCTTACTAAAATTAATACCAATACCTGAAAGAGAAAAATCGTTTAGCTCATCAATTTCTGTCTTTTTATATCCAGCTTCAACATAGTCATAGCTTAATGGTGAAGTGTTTTCTGCCATTACTGTTGTCGAGGCAAGTGATAATGCGCAAGCAAGAAGAGTGTATTTCATTGTTTAATCATCCTAATTATAAATCGGGCACAATCTACCAAAGCGAAGACAAACCCACAATAGAAACAACATTCATTTTTGTAGGCTAAATGTAAGAAATTGTTATAAAAATTCGATTAAAAACTTAATTAACTGAGCTATTTTGAGGTAATAAAACCTCGTTAAGAATAGGTTTAACCCACTAAATGATGAATTATTAATGTGAATTAGTATGGGCTTAAATAAAAGCAGAGAACTGATTTTGATTAGCAGGAGAGGTTGCTGCTTGATAAAAATTAGCGATACGTGCGGCGCGCTCATCGACTTCTACATCACGCTTTGCTGTTTTTGTTTCGCTACTTTGAGCTGCGCTATCTTCAGCATACTCATTATGAATTTTAAATGTTGATTTGCCTGAATCAGCATCGTCATCATCAGATTGATTGGCAAGCTCAGCCTGCGCTGCAACGAGTTTTTGTGTGGCATCTGCGGCAATAGAGCGATCTGCACCTGATGGTTCTTCAGGGGCGAGCGCTGCTGCACGCACTGTTTTCATTTTTTCGATTGTGGCTTGCGGGTCACCGTTGATTTCAGCAACATCAATTTGTACCTCGCCGCCCACAGCATAGTTTGTACCATCAGGGCCGCGCTGATACTCATAGCTTGGTGAGCCAGCATATTGCCCCCCGACTGTTGCATGCGCTTGTTCATGAATACGCACTTCGGTATCGCGGGCTTTTAGCTCTTTAATTTGCTCAGCGTCTTGTTGCTCTTGCTCAGCAACCTTTTGCTCTTTTTGCTGTTCTTGCTTAGCTTCTTGTTGCTCTTGTTCTGATTGCTCAGGCTCGCCTTGCTCGCTACCTTGTTGGCGTTCTTCAATCACTTTGTCTTCAGCAAGACGACCTTTAGCATCATAAGTACCCGCATCAGTACCTGGTTGTTTTGCTTTATCACCATCACTCAGCGTTTTATTTTCAGCGTTACTTGGCTTAGCAGCAGCAGGTGGCGGGATCACTTCACGTAACTGATTATCACGGCGAGCACTTTCGGTGTGCACATTCGCCGTGTTGATATTAATCGAAGGAAACGGAGTGACGATATTCATAAGTACTAAACTTTGATATCAATTAAGGTACCGAGCACTTCATCAGCAGTCTGAATCGTGTTGATATTAGCTTTGGCATTAAACTCTTCAACTTTTAAATTAACAAGCGACTCATCGATTGGGGCAGGTTGTGAAACTGGCGGAGTTACAGCTTCATTTGGTGTTGCCGCTTGTAATTGGCGTTGTTGAGCTAATTGGGCATCATCTTGCTGATCAATTGAGGCACGGCTAATCTCAGCGCTTGCCTTTTCGATACCTTGGCTTGCACGGTTATAACCTTCTACCGCATTATTAAAAACAGAACTGATTGGCATAACACCCTCCAACAGTGAGATCTACTCGTTAAGTATCGCTCATAAAACGAGCAAAATAAAGCTAAATCCCACGATTTTTCTGGCCTCTCAGAGAGGCAGGCTTAACACATTGATTTCAGTGCTGATATAAATGCCGCTTTATGAGAAATAAAAGGCGCATGTGACGCCTTATCTAAAACCTCATATTCAAACTGAGGCTGTAAGGCATGCATTTTTTCAATCGCACGATAAGGAACTAATGAATCTAAGCGCCCAAAAATACCTCTTACTGGCACGGTAAGTTTCGCGAAAAGCTCACGTAAATCATCTTGCTGTAAAATATCTAAACCTGCACTTAGAGCTTGCTCTTGTGGTGCAGGGTATTGGTTTAAAAGTGCTTTAAGTTGCTTAATATCATCCCGAGCTGATTCACTGCCCATTGCTTGTATCGCCAAAAACCGTTCTATCGTTTTTTCTCTATGGCTAACCAGCTGATCTTTAAATGCGTTCAATACGTCAGGTTTGATACCCGGCCATTCGTTGGTTTGGGCAAAAAATGGGGTTGAGGCGACCAACACAACCTTTGCTACTTTGTCAGGCCAATGTGCTGCAATATACAAGGCAAAAAGCCCCCCTAACGACCAGCCAACAAGAATAGACTGATCATTGAGCTGTGTACTTAGTTGCTCAGCTGCAGCATGCAAAGTGTAAGGTGTGGGAATTGACTGCGCATTACCAAAACCAGGTAAATCAAGGCAACGGACTTCACCATCATGAAAAAACTCAAGCTCAGGTTTGATCACTTGCCAAACCCCTTGGTTCATTCCCCAGCCATGTAATAACACCATATCATTTTGCATATTTTGTATTTCCCAACCACACTTAGCGCTCATAATAGCGTTTAAAGGAATGAATGCAATGTCTCGCTTCTCTCATGCCTTAAAACTAGGACTAGAGGCACTATTCCCCAACTTTTGCATTAGCTGCCAAAATCACATACAAGCTAATCAAGCTTTGTGTCAGCATTGTTTAGATGACCTTAATTTATTTGACCTTACACGCCACCCAAACCTGTTACACAGGCCAGATATCTGTGATGCATTTCCTGATAGCCAATTTGATCATTTAATTGCCTGTGCGTGGTATCAAGCACCCTTTAAACTTTGGCTCAAGCAATTGAAATTTAACGACCAGCAGTTTTTTCGTGTGGCACTTACACAAGTGATAGACAAACAGTTGCAAATAGCTCGTCAGGTTAATGTAACTTGGCCCGATCTTTTTATTGTGCTGCCACTACATAATCAGCGCTTTTTAGCACGCGGCTTTAATCAGGTCAGTCAAACTTGGTTACCTGTTTTAAAAAGCCAGCAATGTAGTGTGAGCGCTGCTCTTTTCAAGCAAAAAGCAACCAAAGCGCAATCACAGTTAAGTAAAGCGAAAAGAGTTAAAAACCTACAAAATGCGTTTGTTTGTCAGCAAGATTTAACGGGAAAAACGGTGGCAATTATTGATGATGTGATGACCTCTGGCGCAACCTTAAATGCTGCGACAGAAGCCATAAAAAATGCAGGAGCTAAGCAAGTATGGGCAATGCTCACTTGCCTAACAGGGTTAGGCAAACTGCATTATGATTAATTATTATTATTTATCACCAGAGGCATGAAACGCATTACCAAAAAATAAGGCATTGCTCAGTAATCGGCTCGTGCCATACCAGTAACCACGGAACACTGGGTTATCAGTCATACCTATCACGCTGCCTTTGCCATATGAATGCGCAATGAGACCTGCCGCACCGGCGACTTGCTCTACGTTTACGTCATCAGTAAAGCCAGCTAAAAGCGGTTTATCTGTGTAAGTAAGTACGTTAACAAATGGGGCATCTGACTTCTCAAGTAGCCAAGTGCTATTCTTAAACACAGGTAATGTATTACGATTCAGCGAATAGGTAAGAGGATGAGATAAATCCACTGAGGTATTAAAAATAGCCCCTGCAATACGTTGACGGCCTGCTAAGTCATCTTTATCGGCATAGCTAAGCCCTGTTGTATCAAAGGCACTGGCTACATCACGGCGAGATAAGTAATTAGCTTTTAGTAGCTGCTGATCAGCTAAGAACTTCGCCCCCCCTTTGTGCCCCCAAATAACGCCGCCTTTACGAACCCACGACTTAATAGCCACTTTCGTTGCATCATCAAGACGGTTGTAATTACCGTGCGCAAGAATGATATGACTGTAGTTTTCAAGGTCGATACCATCTAAGCGGTTCATTTCGATAATGCTTGGCGCTGTACCAACAAAGCGATCTAAGTAGTACCATACCTCACCAAGCTCATACTGGCTGGTACCTTCACCACCCACGAGTAACACTTTTGGTGCTTTTACTACGGCCATTGAACGAGAACCTAAATCGGCACCTTTCACCGTTAAGCCTGAGCTAATGGGTGTAATTTCAATACCAAATTCATTTTGTGCTTGGTTTAAATAACTCACCCAGTTGCTGTCAGTTTGCAGACCCGCAGGAAGCAAAATACTGCCAGCTGCAAAAGCAATCTCACCTGATGGTGTTTTTGCTGTCAGCGGGCTTAACGCCACGCGCGCTTTAACGCCTTGTTCGAGTAAACTATTTAGCATTTTTGGCGCGAGATAATCATCCCACTTAAATGCGTACGCATAGCTTTGCGGTAATGCTGCAAAGCTTGATTTAACACTTTGCTGCCAAGGCATTTTGGCAAGATTTAAGCCCCAATTGCTGCTTACTTTTGCAAATTCTAGATTGAAGGCATGAGCTAGTGTCCAGCCCGATACATCATAAAACGTGTTATCAACAAAGCGCTGTTGCTCACTGAAAATCGCTTTAATTAAACGAAATTGAGGCTGTGCTAATGGCACATAATAGCTCTGTTCAGAAAAGCTTTGACCATTTACTTTTAATGGCTCTTCTAACATATACGCATTGATTTGATGTTGCTTCAATAAATCAAGGAAGTACTGCATACGGCTGTGATCCGCACCGCCTTTAATAACATATCCTTTAAAGTCTTCATCACCGGCAAGATCAACCGCTTTGTTGTAAAATTTTGCTTGATAATCCAGTAAGTCTGTACGGTTATCAATCGCCGCTTGGAACGTCGATAGGCTAGTTAATAACTGATTTTTAATCGTAAACGGGAAGCTTAGCGGTCCGTTGATCGTTTCTTGTAAGTGACCACGCGAGCTCGCTTGTTCAAATAAAATACCTACACCGCCATTTACGTCTGGGTAAGTTGAGCCCTTACCATAGTAAAAGTCATCAAAGCTTTCTTCAGTAAAATAAAGCGCATTGTGCTCATCAAGTGTTTTCGCATGATAGTTTGCAATTGCTTTGGTTAGCGTGACATTTTCTTCAGGTGTGATTGGGTGCTTGCGAGTTGGGATCCCCGGCTGGAAGAAAAACGTGCTATTAGGGCCCATTTCATGGAAGTCTGTTAGGATATTTGGCTTCCATTGATGAAATTGAGCAATACGTGCGCGTGATTCAGGGTGCTGTAACAACAACCAGTCACGGTTTAAGTCAAACAAATAATGGTTAGTACGGCTGCTCGGCCAACTTTCAATATGCTCGCGAGTTTCTGGATCTGACGATAACTTCATACCACGGTTGCTGTTAGCCCAATTAGCAAAACGCGCCAAGCCGTCTGGGTTTAGTGATGGGTCGAGTAAAATAACCGTGTTGTTAAGTAAGGCATCGATTTCTGGCCCCTGTGCTGCAGCAAGGTAATAAGCAACGAGTAATGATGCATTGCTACCTGATGATTCATTACCATGCACACTATAGCCCATCCATACAACCGCAGGCTGTTTGCTTGAGTCACTCGCCCCACCATTTAAGCGAGCTAAGTGCGCCTTGCGAATTTGCTCCACTTGACCCAGCTTATCTGGCGCTGTGATAGTTAACATCACCAGTGGGCGCTGCTCATGAGTACGACCAATCACTTTAAAGTTCATTCGGTCGCTTTTTTCGGCCAAAATTTGCATATATTGCACAAGCTGATCGTGACGTACATGCCACTCACCTACTTCGTAACCTAACACCTGTTCAGGGGTTGGAATACTTGGGTCAAATTTCACATCTTGTTCAAAGTAATAAGAAAGAGGTTTTGCTAATGCGCTAACGCTCACTAGCATGGTTAATATTGTTATTATTAAACGCATAGATAGCACCCGTAATTATTTGATGTTTTAACGCTACCATTCGATAAAATAGATGCAACTTTTTACGCTCAACACTGGCGACAACACGATGAGCGGAGTATGATAGGCAGTATCCGAGTAATTTAGTCAAGTATAGTCCGTTTTATGATCTCTATTTCTGAATCTGCACAATCTCATTTTGCTAAACTTTTAGCAGACCAAGCTGAACAAACGAACATCCGTGTGTTTGTAGTAAACCCAGGTACTTCGCAGGCTGAGTGTGGTGTTTCTTACTGCCCAGAAGACGCCGTTGAAGCGACTGATATTCGTCTACCATTTAATGGTTTTGATGCCATTGTTGATGCAGAAAGCGCCCCTTTCTTAGAAGAAGCTGAAATCGATTTTGTAACAGACAAAATGGGTACTCAGTTAACGCTTAAAGCGCCAAACGCAAAAGCACGCAAATTAAGCGACGATGCATCACTACAAGAGCGTGTACAACACATGCTTGAAACAGAAGTGAACCCACAGCTTGCAAACCACGGCGGCCAAGTTAGCCTAGTAGAAATTACAGCTGACGGTATCGCGGTACTGCAATTTGGTGGTGGTTGTAACGGTTGTTCAATGATTGATGTCACGCTTAAAGAAGGCATCGAAAAAGAAATGATCGCCAAGTTTGATGAAATCAATGGTGTAAGAGACATTACTGATCACCAATCTGGTGAGCACTCTTACTACTAACGGTATCTAAGCATGCTTAAAAAGTGGGTATTTCGCTTAGGTAGCGACCCCAAATTAAGCTTAAAACGCTTTCTTCGCGGCCTAGCACTGTTTGTGCTGGCCGTGATTTTTATTGCCATAGGTTACTATGGACCTGCACTATTTCAGTTAATTGGCCTGATTATTTTAGCTCTCGCTTTATTCTTGGCAGGTTGGGGCTATTTAGGTATTTTTGCCAACCGTTTTGCACAGGTTTTAGAGCGCTCATCCCCAAAAGATCACGACCCCGATCTTTGGAAATAAATCTTCAGCGATAATTTACTCTAATAATTGCTGGTTGTTGACGATTCTACGGTAGCGAAACCACAGCGTTAATCCACGCATCAGCATAAAGCTCGTCATCGCAAACCATAAACCATGATTTTGCCAACTACTCACTAGCCAAAACAGCCCAAAAAAGCCCACCACAGCACTAAATAGCATGGTGTTACGCATGTCTTTAGCACGGGTTAAACCGACAAATACGCCATCAAATAAGAAACAACCCATCGCCGCAATAGGCAATATAATCACCCAAGGCAAGTAAACCGTTGCAAGGCTAATAACTTCGGGCACATCGGTCAGTAAGCGAATAATTGCCTCGCCAAATAATAAAAATATAAGGCTATAAAACAGCGCAAATAACCCACCCCAAAACAGGCTTAATTTCACCCATAACTGTATGTGTTGGCTACTGTGTTCACCTTTGGCCTTTCCAACCTTTGCCTCACTCGCATAAGCAATACCATCAAGTGCAAAGCTCACCAACATTAAAAAGTTTAGCAATACCGCATTAGCCGCTAAGGTTGTTTCACCGATACGCGCGCCATAAAAAGTCATAAAGCTAAAACACAGTTGGAGTGCCAGTGAGCGAATAAAAATGTCGCGATTTAAGCTCACTAAATCAAGCAACTTAGCAACACTCAACCAGGCTTTCACGGCAAGGTTAACACCTTGTTCTTTCGCAAGTTGAGTAACGAGCATAAGTGCAAAACCGAGGGCGATATAATCAGCAATTAAAGACGCCCACGCAGCTCCAGCCACACCCCAATCAAGAAACACCACAAAATAAATATCGAGTACAATATTGGTTATATTGGTGATAAGTAATAAATAAAACGGCCCTCGACCATAATGCACCCCCAACATCCAACCAAGTAAAACCAAATTACATAAAGCAGCAGGTGCACTAAAAATACGAATCGAAAAATAGCTATTTGCTTGTTCTAAAACAGCTTCATTGGCATTTGATAAATATGCCATTAAGGATTGAATAGGTATACTCAGCGCAATTAAGAGCAGCGCAACCGCTGTCGCTAGTAACAAGCTGCGCTTTAATAGCTCGGCAAGTAAGGTGTGATCGTGTTTACCATAAGCCTGTGCAACCAAGCCTGTGGTACTCATGCGCAAAAAGCCCGCTAGCCAAAATAATAACGAGATGACTGCTGAACCGAGCGCTATACCAGCCAAATAGTGAGCGCTTCCTAAGTGGCCGATTACAGCAGTATCAACTAAACCTAACATTGGCACGGTAATATTTGATAAAATCATCGGACCGGCTAATAACAGTAAACTTTTATGGTGTGCCTTATGACGTTTAAGAAAATGTTTCATGTAGTATTTGCAGTCCTGTTAGGTTTATCTTTGCGTGCCCATGGCGCAGTCATTCTACAGTATCATCACGTCAGTGAAACCCTTCCAGCGGTAACCAGCGTCAGCAGCGAAACATTCACTGAGCACATGCAATATTTACACGATCACAAGTTTACGGTTATTCCATTAAACGAGCTTATTGCCTCACTACAAGCAGGCCAACCGCTAACAGATAAAACTGTCGCAATTACCTTCGACGATGGCTACAAAAACAATTATGAAGAAGCAGCTCCTATCTTAGAAAAGTTTGGCTACCCGTATACTATTTTCGTAAATCCTGAGCTTATTGATGAAGGCAAAAGCTATGTGATGACGTGGCAGCAATTAAAAGAGCTAGCAAATAAAGGGGCGTTAATTAGCAACCACACGCAAATTCATAATTACTTGCATCGCAAACAGCCGGGCGAGAGTGAAGAAGCATGGCTTGCACGTACTAAGGAAGACATTTTATCTGCCCAGCAGCGCATTAAAGAAGAAATTGGCCATGATTACAAATACCTTGCTTACCCTTATGGCGAATTTAATAATGCATTGCAGCAGTTAGTTAAATCACTTGGATTTGTTGGCATCGGACAGCATTCAGGTGCTGTAGGTATCCATTCTGACTTTACTCGATTACCACGCTTTCCGGCATCAGGGTTTTACTCAAAGCTTGATACGCTTGCTACTAAACTCGACTCTCAAGCCTTCACTATCAAACAGCTTACCTACTCAGACAGCGTGACAGACGAAAACCCACCTAGTTTAACGATGCAATTTGATATGCAGGACTTCCATAAAAGTCAGTTTGCTTGTTATGTCTCAGGCATTGGTCAAGCTGATTTAACCTGGCTTAGTAAAGATACGGTGAAGATCACCTCACCTGAAAAACTGAAAAAAGGCCGCTCTCGCTTTAACTGCACGGCCCCTTCTATTGCGATGAAAGGCAGTTATTACTGGTTCTCACAACCTTGGGTTATTGTACCTTAACCGCTTGTTTTAGCATTTGTGCTGTCACTTTATCAAGGCGAACCACTTCATTAGCCGCATTGAGTTCTACTGCGGCTTTTGGCATTCCCCACACCACCGACGATAATTCATCTTGCGCGATGGTGTAAGCTCCTGCTTGATTTAATGCCAATAAGCCTTGTGCGCCATCACTGCCCATACCGGTCAATAACGCCGCTACTGTCGCTTTAGGGCAAGCAACAACGAGGGAGTTAAATAGCACATCGACTGCTGGGCGATGGCGATTAACCAACTCACTCGAATCAAGCTGGCAAAACAGGCCTCCGGCTTTTTTCACCACACTTAAATGCTGATCGCCCGGTGCAATGTACGCCCATCCCGGTTGCAGCTTATCGCCATGTTCAGCTTCTTTAACGTTTATTTTGCACGTTCTATCCATGCGCATCGCAAACGAGGTACTAAAAACCGGCGGAATATGCTGAGTAATCACAATCGGTGGGCAATTTTCTGGCATGCGCACGAGTACTTCTTTAATTGCCTCGGTGCCACCCGTTGAAGCCCCAATAGCTAGTACGCTATTGGTCTTAAATTGCAATGTTGCTAAGGCGCTGTCGTCTTCAACTTTTAATTCTTTAAAGGCGCGTATTCTGGCACCTGCGGCAGTGCGAACTTTTTGATGAAGTAAATGCGCATAACGTTGCAGGTTTTCTGTGACATTGATGGTTGGCTTAGCAATAAAATCAACAGCACCAATTTCAAGGGCTTCCAATGTGATGGGTGAGCCTTTTTGAGTCAGTGTTGAAATCATTACCACTGGCATAGGTCGCAGGCGCATCAAATTTTTTAAAAAGCTTAATCCATCCATTTTTGGCATTTCGATATCCAGTGTTAAGACATCGGGATTAAGGCGCTTAATTAAATCTCGGGCTTGATAAGGGTCTTCTGCCGCACCAACGACTTGAATGTCTTGCGCTTGCTCGAGAACTTCCTTGAGTAAACCACGGATCAAAGCAGAATCATCAACTATGAGTACTTTGATCATATGCTCTCCTAAAATAATTCAATATCCGTTTCTGCATCTTGCTGCTCAATATCGTGTAAGTATTTAATTTCACGTTTTTCGAGTTTATCAGAGTGCAATTCACGCATTTTTTTGACCTGAGCCTTGCCTGTTTGCGGATCAAACATCACCTTACGTGGCCAAGGTCCGCCAACATCATGGGATACTAAATCCAAACCCTCTTCAAGTACATAGGCATTTGCAAAACGAATGTTGCCAACACCAATATCTGTCATTGAACGGATAATCTTGCCTCCGCCAAACAGTTTCACTTTGAGATTGCGTCTAGAAGCACCATTTTTTAGGATTTCATTGATCAAGTATTCCATTGCCCAGTTACCATAACGGCAATTAAGGCTATGTGCGTTGCTAGGATCAACACCTTTTTCTGCTGGCAGCATAAAGTGATTCATACCACCAATGCCCAAACCTTCATCGTAAATGCATGCAGCAATACATGAGCCTAGTACCGTTGTAATTAGCTCATCAGACTTGGAAACATAAAACTCGCCCGGCAATACTTTGGCAACCACTTTATGGCGCTTGCCATCCCAAAACCGCTTAACGTGATCAAAAC
Organism: Pseudoalteromonas sp. T1lg21; assembly: GCF_002964625.1. Classification (NCBI taxonomy): domain Bacteria; kingdom Pseudomonadati; phylum Pseudomonadota; class Gammaproteobacteria; order Alteromonadales; family Pseudoalteromonadaceae; genus Pseudoalteromonas; species Pseudoalteromonas sp. T1lg21. The sequence goes on along the minus strand of NZ_PQBX01000065.1, from coordinate 47,447 downwards.
CGGGAAGTACAGGTTTAAAATGACTACTCATAGACCACCTTTTTGATAGATAGTTTGGCCTAAATTCTTAAACTCTTTGTGATCCTTACCGAGGGTTTCTGAATGCCCTAAAAATAAGTGACCAGACCCGGTCAGTATGTCGTAATAACGTTTAAACAAAGTATCTTTTGTCGGTTTATCAAAATAGATCACTACATTGCGGCAAAAAATAACATCAAATGGCCCTTGCATTGGCCAGTTCTGTAATAAGTTTAGACGTTTAAAGAAAATATTCTTTTGCAGCTCAGGTTTTACTTTATACAACTGACCATCGTGACTTTTTAAAAACCAGCGTTTCAGATGACTTTGGTCTAAACCATTCACATTGGCAGCGGTATAGGTGCCGCCTTGCGCTTTAGCAAGCACATTTGAATCTAAGTCGGTCGCTAAAATTTTCACATCCCAATCAGATGGAAATAAACCGCTTAATGTCATGGCAATGGTATAAGGCTCTTCGCCCGTTGAGCAACCAGCAGACCACACCCGTACGCGCTTTTGCTTGGCATTACTAACCAATAGCTTTGGCACTATGGTATTTTTTAGATAACTAAAATGATGTGGCTCGCGAAAAAAAGAAGTCAAGTTAGTGGTGATAGCATTGATAAACTCACTAAACTCTTGCTCTTTATGCTCTTCAAGAAAGTCTAAATATTCTTTAAAGTTCTTCAGTTTATGGTGGCGTATTCGCCTTGCTAAACGCGAGTAAACCATCTCGCGTTTGTGCTCAGCTAAAACAATGCCGCAAGCATCGTACACTTGTGAGGAAATAGCTTTAAAGTCACTATCCGTTAGTAGAAACTCTTTCATGTGCCTGACCCTGCAGCTTTAGCATTAGATGCAATTAACTAGTTAGAATTAAATTGGGAAGAGTTTAAAACTCTTCCCACTCATCACTAGGGTCAACAAAGTTATTGCCTTTTGGTGCTGAGCGCACTGGTGAGCTCGGCTTTTTAGCTGCTGGCGCTGAACTTGCGCGGCTAGTAATATCCATCTCGTTATTTGACAACGAGAAGAAGTTTAACAAGCGACGCATATCATTAGCTTGCTCAGCCATTGATTCGCCTGCAGCAGAGGCTTCTTCAACCAAAGCAGCATTTTGCTGGGTCATTTCATCCATTTGAGCAATGGCTTTATTAACCTGCTCAATACCAGAGCTTTGCTCTTCAGAAGCTTGGGCAATATCAGAAATCATAGCTGTTACTTTTTGTACAGCAGTGACAATCTCTTGTAATGTTGAACCTGATTCATTAACTAATAATGTACCATCTTCAACTTTGCCAACACTGTCTCGGATCAATTCTTTGATTTCTTTTGCTGCGGCTGCTGAACGTTGCGCTAAGTTACGAACCTCACCTGCAACAACTGCGAAACCACGACCTTGCTCACCAGCTCGTGCAGCTTCGACTGCCGCATTCAATGCAAGTAGATTTGTTTGGAAGGCAATTTCATCAATAACACTGATGATGTCTGCAATCTTCTTACTTGATTCATTAATTGCCGACATACTGGTTACAGCGCGATTTACAACTTCACCACCTTTTTGTGCTTTAGTACGTGTTTCTTCAGCTAGTTCATTCACTTCTTTTGCGTTATCAGCATTTTGACGAACCGTACTGGTCATCTCTTCCATGCTTGATGCTGTTTCTTCAAGTGATGAAGCCTGCTCTTCAGTACGTTGACTTAAATCAGCATTACCTTGTGAGATTTCTTCTGCACCACTGGCCACCAACGTTGCTGAGGTATTAATACGATTAATCACTTCAGTAAGCTTATCAGCCGTGGCATTTGCATCACGTTTTAGCTTATCGAATGAACCTTGATAGTCTTGCTCAATACGTTTTGATAAGTCACCGTTCGCCATAGCATCAAGCATATTGCCAGTGTCTTTTACTGCATCATCAACGATGCTAACAAGGCTATTTAAGCCCTGCGCTAGACGTAAGAAGAAACCTTGTTTACCCGCTTCTTCAACACGGGCTTCTAAGTCACCACTCCCCGCAGCAGCAACAAGGCCAGCAATTTCTTTTTCAATCGCCACTTCAGCCGTTCTGTCTTCCCATTCAACGACCGTACCAATACGTTCGTTCTCAGGGGTAAAAATAGGGTTTGCGACCAAACCAAAAGTACGACCGCCAACTTGAATTTCAGTGCTGTAAGTACTGCTTAGCTTAGCAAGCATATTGCGTTGATGAGCTGGATTCTTGTGGAATACATCGATATTTTGACCCACTAGATTATTACTGTTGAAGTTAGGTAAATCTTTGCGTAGATCACTTTCAGCAATCTTCATCATGTTCAGAACCGCTTCGTTCATGTAAATGATGTTGTTCTCAGCGTCAGCAATCATGGTATTGGTTGCCACACGGTCTAACGCGCGTCGAACACGAAGATTTTCTTCTGCTTCACGTTTTTCCGCTTCAGCTTTATTTACGCTATCAGTAATATCTTGCCACTCAACAATAGTACCTAATCGCTTACCAGATGCGCTCACCCAAGGTGTCGCAATCAAGCTAAAAATAAGCCCTGCCAAACGCAATGTGGTTTTGTATGGTTCAGATAATGTTTTTAGTAATTCACGTTGATGCGATGGCTGTTTATGAAAATCATCAACGCACGTGCCCACTAAATTTGCCACAGAAAAGCTAGGTAGCACTTTTTGTAGCGTTGATTCACGAGCTTGCAGCATTTGCTTTACTTGCTCATTAACGAAAATAATTTTTAAATCGTTATCGGCAATCATCACATTTGCTTGGCATACGCGCAGCGCATTTGATAAATCAGCATCACGTTTTGACTGACGTTCAAGTTCTTTTTGAGGTGTGATGTCTGTAGCAAATTTGATAACTTTAGTGACATTACCATTGCTATCAATAATTGGGTTATAGGTGCCTTGGATCCAAACTTGTTTGCCATTTTTACCGACACGCTTGAATTCATCAGTGAAGAACTCTCCGCTGCGTAATCGCTGCCAAAACTGTTGATATTCTGGGCTTTGCGACTCTTTTTCAGCAACAAACATAGAGTGGTGTTGCCCTTGAATTTCTTCGAGTCGGTAACCCATGGTGTTTAAGAAATTAGCATTGGCAGTAATGATCTGCCCCGACGGTTGAAACTCAATCATCGCTTGTGACTTTTTAAGCGCCGCAATAACTAAATCATTTTCCGACTCAACATTTTTAGGACTGCTAAACCATCCCATACCCTTCACCTTCTTGTTAATCTACCCAGTTAAATGTCCATTGTTTTTTGTAGGTCAAGTAATGCGACCATTTTCTCACCCACATTGACTAAACCCGCAACAAATTGCGCGTTGTCTGAGTCAGACAAATGTGGCACCGCCTTCGCTTCATGCTCAGCAATGCTATAGACATCCGAGACGGCATCAACTGCGATGCCCATAATTTTACATGCGTTTTCAAGTTTTACTTTTAGTACGATGACAACGGTTAACGGTCCGTATTCGATGGCTGAAATACCAAAACGAAGCCTTAAATCAATAATCGGTACTATGGTACCGCGCAGATTAATAACCCCTTTGACGAAATCAGGTGAGTTAGGGATCACCGTAATTTCTTCCCAACTGCGAATTTCTTGCACCGTTAAAATATCAACACCGTACTCTTCTTCGGCCATGAAGAAGGTTAAAAACTGTTTTACATCTTGATCTTGTTCAAGATTGAGCTTGTGATGCAGGTCGTCGTGCTGTGCAATCATGACGCCTCCAAATTTGCTTTTGATTCAATAATCAATTCCTGGCTCCCAGGCTTTCTAAGTCCAGATAATTTTATCAAACCACTAATATCTACAATCAATGAGACACGACCATCACCTAAAATTGTCGCCCCTGAGACACCATCAACTTTTTGATAATTGGCCTCTAAGCTTTTGATTACTACTTGCTGTTGCGACAATAAGTCATCAACTAATAAACCAACTTTTTGGTTGTCACTCTCAACGACAACCAACAAGGTTTTATCAAGCGTTTCAATCGCCCCTTTATGATTGAAAATATTGTAAAGCCTTAAGATAGGGATATATTCATCACGTAAGCGCAGCACATCTAAGTCTTTGCCCACTCGACTCACTTTACTAATATCGATTTGCAATGACTCAATTATCGAAATCAGCGGAATGATATAAGTGTGCTCAGCAATCCGGACTAATTGCCCATCTAAGATAGCCAGCGTTAGCGGGAGACGAATGGTAAATGTCGAACCCACGCCTGGTGCAGAAGCCACTTCAACAGAGCCGCTTAGTGCTTCGATATTGCGCCTTACAACATCCATACCAACGCCACGACCCGATAAGTCGCTTACTTGATCGGCTGTAGAAAATCCTGGTAAGAAAATAAGCTCATTGATTTCGTTATCAGACAAATCATCGGTTTCTGAAATTAGGCCGTTTTTAATCGCCTTTTCACGGATCTTAGTGGTATTCAGGCCCTGACCGTCATCCATAATCTCGATAACAATATTGCCGCCTTGATGGAACGCATTCAAAGTCACAGTACCAACCGGGTTTTTACCCGCTGCAACGCGTTTATCAACGGTTTCTAAGCCATGGTCTAGGGAATTTCTCACTAGATGCACCATAGGATCAGAAAGCTTCTCCATTACAGTTTTATCTAATTCGGTTTGTTCACCAAGTAACTTTAGCTCGACTTGTTTATCAAGCTTTTGTGAGATATCGCGTACTAAGCGTGGAAAGCGACTAAACACAAAGCTGATTGGCAACATACGGATACGCATGACATTTTCTTGTAAGTCACGGGTATTATGTGCCAGTTGTGCTAAGCCTTCTTGTAACGAGGCGATAGTTGCTTCAGTGATCTCTTGCTCACCCAATTGACTTAACATCGCTTGGGTGATCACTAATTCACCTACCATGTTGATCAATGAATCAACTTTGTCGATACCAACCCTAATTGAAGTTGATTCGGCATTTGCCGTGGCAGCTTTAACTGGCGCTGGCTTTTTAGGATCAATCGCAGCTTTAACTACAGCAGGCTCAGCCTCTTGCGCTGGCGCAGCCTCTTCAGCAACAGTTTCAACAGCTACATCCTCTTCATCACCAAACAAACCACCGCATAGGGTGATAGTGATATCAGCGTCATCTTCAACCCATTCGAAAATTTCTTCGATGCAGCTTTGTTCTTTATCAGTGGTTAAGAAAAAGCGCCACGACAGAAAACAATCTTCAGGGGCAAGGTTCGTAATATCTGGCACATCATCTTGAAAGGCTTGTGTTTCAAGTTCACCCAATTCCGCTAATTCACTGATCATGTACAGTGGTTCATTACCGGTTTTAAATAAATGGTGGTGTGGTTTGAAATCGATTTGGTAGGTATTAAAACTGCTTTCGCGAACAGTTTCTGGTGCTTGCTCTGGTGCTTTACTTGCAGCACGCATACCGAGAATTTCTTCGAACTTAACGCGCAGTTCATCCGCTTCTGTTAGGTCAGGTTGCTGCTCAGCTTGTAAAGCTCTAAGCAGCGCACGTAAACAGTCGACTGATTTTAGGAGTAAATTAACATGCTCAGCAGTAAGATCGCGGGAGCCTTCACGGATTTGATCTAACAGCGTTTCGAGAACATGAGTAAAATCTGCAACAGAACTAAAACCAAAAGTACCGCTACCCCCTTTAATTGAATGCGCGGCGCGAAAAATTGTATTTATGGTCTCTAAGTCTTCTTCGCCTGGCACTAAGTTTAATAACTCAGCCTCCATAGCATCGAGTCCTTCGAAGCTTTCTTCAAAGAATACTTCAAAAAATTGGCTTAGATCTATACTCATGCCCCGCTCCTATTATTAGCGAATCACTTTTTTCAATACCGCTAACAATTGCTCAGGATTAAATGGCTTAACAATCCAGCCCGTAGCCCCAGCAGCTTTACCTTCAGACTTTTTATCTAATCCTGATTCTGTGGTCAGCATTAGTAAAGGTGTGAACTTATAATTAGGTAAGCTACGTAATTCACGAATAAGGGTAATGCCATCCATTACCGGCATATTCACATCAGAAATAACAGCATCAAAGCTTTGTTGTTTTGCAATATTTAATGCTTCACTGCCGTCTTTCGCTTCTGTCACATCAAAACCTGCTTTTTTAAGCGTAAAACCAACCATTTGGCGCATAGATGCAGAATCATCTACTGCTAAAATTCTTTTCATAAAAACCTCTTAATTGGCATTCTCAAGCACAAGATAATGGCTCAAGCCCAAACTATTAATTGCCTGTTGCAACGGCTTGCTTTCGCCAACCCAAATAATTTTGTGTTGCACCGAAAGCAAATGCTTCTGTAATGCACATAAAAGCTGAATTGATGCTGTGTCAGCACGGGTCACTTCACTGATATCCAGACAGATATCATCATTTGCTGACAACTCTTGGAGCAAATCTTGATGGAGTGTTTCGACCTGAGTAATAGCTAATTCAGTAGGGAGCTTTAACATTACTTATACTTTCCCTGCTTTAAACAATTCATAACAAAAGCTTAGACTGACTAAATAAAAATGCCATAATTTGAATCAAAAAATAGTAAAATTTTTTAGTAGCTTAGCCATTTATATCAAAAAAGGAAGCATTTCTTTTATTGAAAATGAGTCCTCTTACCAAGAAAAATTACTTAGTGTAATAATCTGCTATTTTTTTGAACTCTTCAGTCAAAGTTGTGGCATTGATTAATGGCACACTGCCTTGTTTAAATTCAGGCTTAAAAATCGCACGAACCGCACCTTCGCCATCAACCATAACCACAGATGCACTGTGATCAACGGCATATTCCTGCTCATCACTGTCGTTAATCGCATAAATTAAGCCAAGCTCTCTAACAAATGGAAAAAGCTGTTTATGTGGACCTGATACCGCAAGAAACGCTGGGTTAAAGTAATCAATGTAAGCTTTTCGCTTTTCGGTTGTATCACGCTTTGGATCTACTGCAACAAACCACACTTGCACTTTATAGTCTTGGCTTAGCTGTTTTTGCACCGCAGTTAGCTTAGCCAACGTCATCGGACAAATATCTGGACAACTGGTGTAGCCTAAAAAGACTAAATTCCAATGCCCCATAAATTGGCTGTTATCAGCAGGCTCACCATGTTGATCGGTTAACAAAAACGGGCTAATCGGCTTTGCTTGCTCATAAACCAGCGCCTCAACTTCAGGAGCGGTATTACTTTTGCCACATCCTGCTGCAAACAACACCGCACTAAAACATAAAAAAGCGACGATTCGCGTCATAAAACTAACCATTTATCAATGAATAAGGCGATAAAGAGTAGCATTAAATGCACGATTGAAAAACGAAATAAATCCATTGCAGTATCATCTTTTGGGGCAATTTTTAGTTTTAACGCTTTATAAATAAATATCGCATTTAAAACACTCGCACCAAGCAAGTAAATCAGCCCTGACATGCCAATTAAATAAGGCAGCACACACACTAGGGCAAGTAAAATGCTATAGCCAACGACGCAAGTTTTACAAAACTCAATACCATGAGTAACAGGCAACATTGGAATTTTGGCACGCTCGTAATCACTTTTACGCGCTATCGCTAAAGCCCAAAAATGCGGCGGGGTCCAAGTAAATATAATCATCACTAATAACCAGGGCGCGGCAGCCATGTGGCCTGTTTCAGACACCCACCCTAACAGCGGCGGCATCGCACCCGCTAAGCCCCCAATCACAATATTTTGTGGAGTAGCACGCTTTAAAAACGACGTGTATATAAAGGCATAGCCGACGAGTGCAAATAAAGTCAGAATTGCCGTGAGTGTATTAGCCCACACCATAAGCATAATGAAACCTAGCACGCCAATAACAGCTGCAAAGCTCAATGCATGCTGTTTACTGAGCCGACCTTTAGCCACAGGACGGTGTCGAGTACGTGCCATTTTGCTGTCGATTTCACTATCTACTACATGATTGATCACGGCAGCAGCGGCCGATAACAAACCAATACCCAACAAACTTGCAAGCTGCACAAACACGCCTCGTCCTACATCAGGCGCCAAAGCCAAGCCAACCCATGCCGTTAGCACGAGCATCGCCACCACTTTAAATTTACTGATCGCTAAATAATCTTTCAGTAATTCTGAACTTTGGCTCAAAAAAGACTTTTCTGTACTTAATAATAGTGCCATCACAGCCTCCTAGGTTCTTACTTTTAAGTGGAAGCATAGTCGTACCATGCTAAGCAGTAATAGTGCTGCCATTAAATTATGTGCAAGCGCAACACCTAACGGGAAATGCCAATGCACAACTGCAAGGCCTAAACAAATTTGGCATAGCAAAGCGACTAAGACCGTTACCGTGCAGTGCTTAATTTTTCGTGAGTAACATCGTGAATAAATGCGCCACATGATTAACGCTAATACCACACAGGTAACCAGTGCCCAAATACGGTGTAGCAGATGAATAGACATACGCGCTTGCTGCGATAACACGCCATATTCATAGGTACTATGCTCAAGCGGTAATTGAAACACGCTCTTTAAAGAAAACGGTTGTCCGTAGCTACACAGCGGTAAACCATTACAGTGTGGAGCAGCATAATTTGCAGCAAGCCAACCACCCAAGGCGATTTGCAGCACAAGTACCACCAACCCCACCAGAGCTAAACGATAATAGGGCTTTGCACCGCTATCACGACTTGCAATAGGCTCTATAGTGAGGCGTAAATACAGCAGAAACACCAAAGATAAAATACTAAAGCCGCCAAGCAAGTGCCCCATAACAACCAAGGGCTGAAGGTTCATGGTTACTGTCCACATTCCTAGAGCAGCCTGAAACACAACCAACAATAAAAGTGCTAAAGGCAGTTTAACCGGTGTTGCTGGGTATTGGCGTTTTAACCAGGCAAAAACAAACAAGGCTAAAATAAGTAAACCGAGGGCACCGGCAAAATAGCGATGGATCATTTCTTTCCACGCTTTTGCGGCTTCAAACATCATATCAGGGTAGTTTTGTTCAACATGTAATAAAGCACTTTCATGTTTTGGTACAGTCAAAAAACCGTAGCAACCTGGCCAATCAGGACAACCAAGCCCTGCATCACTGAGACGAGTGTAAGCACCAAGCCCCACAACCAGAATTGAGAAGAAACAAGTAATTAAGACAAGGTATTTATAATTTTTATACATCTTTATCCCCTTACTGAGGTTTAGCTCGAACGCGCATAGTTAAGTAATTTTTTTAAATCTTTCAGTAAGCCTTTTTGAATGAGTCTATTTTGTTCGGGCTCAGCAGTATAAGGGTAATGCAGCACCACCAATCCCATGTGATCAACCAAGTATAAGTCTCCCGCTTTCAGTTCAGGATTTGTCGCTAAAAGACGCCAACTTGCTGATACTTGCTGTTGATTTGTCAGTACAGCAACATCCACTTTTTGCTGATTTTTACCTAACGCGACATACAAGTTATCGAGACTCGCTAGCTGGCTTTCACAAATAGCACGGCACTCTTTGGGGTAGTTGAGCGCTATAGTCCATTGTTTGGGCTCACCGTGTTGCCAATCTGCTAATTTCACTTCTTCACTTAAAAGCTCACCGTAATTACTTGAACCACTCGGTAACCAGTCGAGTTTTAGTGCTGCGTATGCCAGTGCTAGCGGCACAAAACAACAAAGCGCAAATAAACTAAGTGGGTTTATTTTCATAACCTCTCCTTCTCATCGCAAAATAAGCAATTACGACACACGCTAAACCAATTAACAGCCATTGCACGGCATAGGCGTAGTGTTTATCAGGCCCCATCACGACACTTTTATAATGCGGGGTTGCGATACCATCTGCTTCATTACGATAACCAATAAAACCTTGTACTGGCTCTGCCAACTGAGCACTGAAAATCGCTAAATCAATACCTTGAATACGCTTTGGCCAGCCTTGTTCTGCACCAATTTGATCTGCTAGCGTAAAGCCTTTTAAGTTGCCTTGCTTTAATTGCACAGTAGCAGCAAACGTGGCTGTGCTTGGCCATGCAACTACTGGTAACTGGTTTCGATCTTGAGGGGCTTTAAGCCAGCCAAAATTAACGATTAATGGTGCTTTTTCACCTGCAATTGTTACCGCTGCCAGTAAGTCATAGCCCACTTGCCCTTGATAAATTTGATTATCTAGCAACCAGTAATGCTGTTTATTTACCTCGCCAGAAACCTTTACTTGCAAGCCTGTTTTATTCAAATCTGATGGCAAGCTTTGCAGTGCTTGCCAGTTCATAACTCCTTGCTCTTTAGAAACGGCTAACTGACTTAATTGCTGCTGCTTTTGTTCGCCTCGCTGGTATTGCCAAACACTGAGTCGTAAACAAATAAGCACTGCAAGTACCACAACGCAAATTGCGATAATTGAGCTAAGCTTTTGTTTACGCCATAAAATCAACTGCATTTGGAAGACCTAACATGATTAAAATCATCATTGTGTTGTTATTGTTATATATCGTGTTCAACCTATTTAGAGCCTTGTTTGTGATGATGTCAGCAAAAGAGCACTCAAAGCCCATGTCTCATTATTTAGGTCGTCGAGTGCTGTTTTCGGGTGTTGTACTGATCATCATCATTGCGGCCTTAAAACTGGGTTTAATTCAAACCAATCCGTCACCCATTCACAAAGCTACAGCACGTACACAAATACAAATAAACACAGCCACACCACATCTACAAAGTGCCAATACCAAGCAGCTGCCTGAAAAGCAAAGTGCTTATCACTCGTGAAGTGGCCTTTAAAAATTCGCAGTAATACAACTAACAGTATGATGGTACCCAAGGTCACGTGCATTCCGTGGAAACCGGTTAACAAGAAGAAGGTATTACCATAAACCCCTGCATCTAAGGTCAAACCTAGATCTTGATAGGCATGCATATATTCATAGGCTTGCAGGCCTAAGAAAATGGCTCCCAGAACGACCGTCATCGATAAAAATACCTTTAGAGCACCGCGCTTATTGTTTTCCATAGCAACATGGGCAAAATGAATTGTGACCGATGAGGTAAGTAGAATCAGCGTATTGATCAGGGGTAGACCTTGCCAGCCCATAGCCTGTGTGGTCTCGCCCGCTGGCGTAGTTAATAGCGGCCACACAGCATCGAAGGTAGGCCATAGCACTTCGTTGGTCATGGCATTATTGCCAGCGCCACCAAGCCAAGGCACTGAAATCATACGGGCATAAAAGAGAGCGCCAAAAAACGCCATGAAAAACATCACTTCAGAAAAAATAAACCAGCTCATACCCTGTCTAAATGAACGGTCCATTTGTGCTGAGTAAAGCCCTTGGTGAGACTCTTCAATAACATTTTTAAACCAGCTAAATAGCATATAAAACAAGATAGCTAGGCCCAGATATAAAACATACTGCGCACCACTGGCCTCACTGCTTGCTTGCATCACAGTTAAACCGGCACCAACAGCAATTAAAAACATTGCGATGGCGCCAACTATTGGCCAAGGGCTTTGTGCTGGAACATAATATTTTTCGTAATTTTGATTCATTTTGTTTGCTCCCAATTAGCAATTAGCTTGGCGGCTTTTAATCGTTTTTAGCCACAATCTGCCCGCTAATATCAAACATGGTGTACGACAATGTCAGTTCCTCAACATCGTCGGGTAATTCAGTATCAACATAAAACAGCAAGGTAAATTCAACTTCTTCACCTGCCTTTAAAGGTTGTTGATCAAAACAAAAACAGGCAATTTTATGTAAGTACTTGGCCGCTTTTCCCGGTGATACTGATGGAATTGCTTGCATGACTTTGTCTTCATTACTGGTGTTTTTTGCTGAGAACTTAACTTCTCGCATTGCGCCTGGTTGCACCGATACGCTGTACTGCTCAGACTGCACCTTAAATGGAGCGCCACTTTGAGCATGCGTCGTAAAACTGACATCAACTTGGCGTTGTGTATTTATTGTTTCACTTGCGCTCGCTTGCTCAAGAGATGGCTTACCGTTTAATCCTGTAACATCGCAAAACACGTCATAAAGCGGCACCAGAGCGAAAGCAAATGCGAACATGAGTAAGCATGTGATCAGCAATTTCTTTAGCAAAGGTGCATGGTTCATTACTTGATCTCCGGCGGTGTTTCAAAGGTATGATAAGGCGCAGGAGAATCAACCTCCCATTCCAGACCTTCGGCACCTTCCCATACTTTGGCAGGTGCTTTTTCGCCCCCTCTGGCGCACTTGAATACCACCAGCACAAACAACAGTTGCGATAGCCCAAATGCAAAGCCACCAATACTGATAATGGCGTTAAAATCAGCAAACTGCAGAGCATAGTCAGGGATACGACGTGGCATACCCGCAAGGCCAACAAAATGCATAGGGAAGAACAATACGTTGACACTAATTAGCGATAGCCAGAAATGCCATTTCGCTAGTGTTTCGTTGTACATGTTGCCTGTCCATTTTGGTAGCCAGTAATAAGCTCCCGCCATAATTGAGAACACGGCGCCTGTTACTAACACATAATGGAAATGTGCCACCACAAAGTAGGTATCGTGATACTGGAAGTCAGCCGGAGTAATCGCGAGCATCAAGCCAGAGAAACCACCCAAAGTGAACAACACGATAAAGGCGATGGCAAACATCATCGGAATTTCAAAACTAATTGAGCCGCGCCACATAGTAGCCACCCAATTAAACACCTTAACCCCTGTGGGTACCGAAATGAGCATAGTTGCGTACATGAAGAACAGCTCACCGGCTACAGGCATCCCGGTAGTAAACATATGGTGTGCCCACACAATAAAACTCAAAAGAGCAATCGATGAGGTTGCATACACCATAGAAGCGTAGCCAAATAACTTTTTGCGTGAAAAGGTTGGCACAATAGTCGAAATAATACCAAAGGCCGGCAAAATCATGATGTACACTTCAGGGTGACCGAAGAACCAGAAGATATGCTGGAACATCACGGGGTCGCCCCCTCCCGCGGCATCAAAAAAGCTCGTTGCAAAGTATTTATCGGTCAACACCATTGTGACCGCTCCTGCTAAAACAGGCATTACAGCAATTAACAAAAATGCGGTGATTAACCAAGTCCAGACAAACAGTGGCAGTTTCATCCACGTCATACCGGGCGCTCTTAGATTGACGATAGTCACGATAACGTTAATCGCCCCCATAATTGAGCTGATACCCATGATATGTACGGCAAATACAAATAGTGCAGTGTTATCGTTACTGTAAGTGGTGGAAAGTGGTGCGTAGAATGTCCAGCCAAATGCAGGACCGCCCCCCGGCATGAGTAAAGAAGCTAGCAGGATTAAAAATGCGAAAGGTAATATCCAAAAGCTCCAGTTGTTCATGCGCGGCAGCGCCATATCAGGTGCACCAATCATCATAGGCACCATCCAGTTAGCAAGCCCAGTAAATGCGGGCATAACAGCACCAAACACCATGATCAAACCATGTACCGTGGTCATTTGGTTAAAAAAGTGCGGATCGACTAACTGTAATCCTGGCTGAAATAATTCAGCGCGGATCACCATAGCCATCGCTCCACCAATCAAGAACATGGTAAGAGAAAAGATCAGGTATAAACTCCCAATGTCTTTATGATTGGTGGTGTAAAGCCAACGCTTAAACCCTTTCGCAGGATGATGATGGTCGTGATGCGCATGCCCTGTTGCTTGCTCATTAATAACGTTACTCATTATTTCGCCTCCGCTGCTGCATCAATCGCGGCTTGAATTTGACTCGGTTGGATCACATCGCCTGTATCATTACCCCATGCATTTCGCTTATAGGTAATAACCGCAGCAAGTTGCTTAATTGAAAGCTGCTTATCAAACGCTTGCATCGCCGTACCAGGGCGGCCATGTAACACAACATCAATGTGGTCTTTCACATCACCTAACACGATTGGGCTGCCTTTCAACGCAGGAAACACGCCTGGCAACCCCATACCTGTTGGCTGATGACAAGCGGCACAACTAGCCATGTAGACTTGCTCACCCAAGGTCATGAGCTCTTCTTTTGGTAATGTTTGATCGAGTAAAGCTGCATCAGCGGCTGCTGCATTGGCTTTTTCTTGTTTGGCATCAGCAAGCCAATTAGCAAACTCATCTTCAGGAAGGGCTTTCACTACAACGGGCATAAAGCCATGATCTTTACCGCATAACTCTGCGCATTGACCACGATACACACCCGGCTCGTTAATACGAGTCCACGCTTCATTAATAAACCCTGGGTTTGCGTCCTTTTTAACCGCAAAGTCAGGCACCCACCACGAATGAATCACATCGTCAGAGGTCATTAAAAAGCGAACTTTTTTATTGATAGGCAGTACCAAGGGTTTATCAACTTCAAGCAAATAATGCTCAGTTTTTTCTGCTTGGTTGTCTATTTGATCTTTCGGTGTAGCTAGAATTGAGTAGTAGGCAATATCTTCACCCATGTACTCGTAATGCCATTTCCATTGCGAGCCAGTCACTTTAATTGTGATATCGGCTTTAGAGGCATCTTCCATAGCAATGAGGGTTTTTGTTGCAGGCACAGCCATCGCGATTAGTATAACAAACGGAATGGCAGTCCAAAGTATTTCAACTTTTGTACTTTCATGAAATTGGGCTGGCTTAGCCCCTTTAGATTTACGGTGGTGTATTAAAGCCCAAAACATCACCGCAAAAACGATGATGCCAATCACACAACGATAATAAATATCGTCATGTGTAACTCATAAACATTATTACTTATATCAGTCACCCCTTTACGCATATTGAATTGGCTGTTTGCCAATGCAAATTGCACAGGTGCGAGTAATATAAGCCACAAGGCGTAACGCAGTTTACCCATGTGACGGCTCCTTTAAATGCTATTGCAAGACGCAAAGCGAAAAGGCGTTACAGCAAGGTGCCCATTCGTATTTTTATTGTTTAGATCGAATTCGTATCATCACGACGCAATGAAATGATACAAGCCCGTTGTATAACTCCCTGACACGTTTAGGTGTGTCAATTTCGTAAATAGGTGTTAATACAATGTACTAACCAATTAGTTAAAAAATGAGCAATAAGCAAGTTTTAGTGATAATAAATGTTTATTTTGGTGCAAAAATAACAACTATAATCAGCGCGTTATTTAATGTTTAGGCGTACAAACAAAATACAAAAAGAGAGGGAAACTGCGCCATATAAGGCTTTAAATGATGAGTAAGGATTCACAAATCCTAATTAAGTAGCAAAATTTCGATGGTGCACCAAATTAAGTCAATTTAATGCACCAAGTTGGGAACACTTACATCCAGTCAGCGTTTCGAATAACCCCTACCGCTAATCCTTCGATATTGAACGATTCGTGCTCTAGGTCAACTTCAATAGGTGAAAACTCTTCGTTCTCAGCGTGTAAAAATACTTTTCGGCCAGCTTTTTCTAAACGCTTAACAGTCACGTCTTCATCAACTCGTGCAACAACAACTTGGCCATTTTCAGCAACTTGTGTTCTATGTACTGCAAGTAAATCACCGTCCATGATGCCAATGTCTTTCATACTCATGCCATTTACACGCAGTAAGAAATCAGCGGCAGGCTTAAATAACGACGGATCAACTTGGCAATGGCTTTCAACATGCTCTTGGGCCAAAATAGGTTCGCCCGCTGCAACACGGCCAATTAAAGGTAAACCTAATTGCTCTGGTTCATCTTCTTCGATTAATTGAATACCACGACTCGCCCCAGGCTTCATTTTGATCATGCCTTTTTTTGCCAGTGCTTTTAGGTGCTCTTCAGCGGCATTGGCACTTTTAAAACCCAATGTTTGAGCTATTTCAGCACGCGTTGGTGGCATGCCTGTATCTTTAATAAAGACTTTAATGAGTTCTAAAATTTGCGATTGGCGTTTAGTTAATGGGCGCATACAACTGGTTTTCCATACAGTACATTTAACTGTGAGTATATACAGTTATCTGAAAATCGCAAATTTAATTAATACCGTCATATTGCTACAAAACTTACATTGAACCTCACTCTAAGATGCCATAAGGTATTAGCTTTAATTAGCAGGCTAAGGAAACACAATGAGCATTTGGCACCACCCAATCACGCTAGAGCTATGTAAAGAATTGGAGCAAGGGATCACCGGGCAAGGCACTTTAATGAAAACCATGGGCATTGAAGTGACAGAAATTGGCGATGACTATTTAGTGGCGACGATGCCTGCCATCCCAGAACATCATAACCCTATGGGCATGGTACATGGCGGAGCAAACGTTGTGTTAGCCGAGACAGTGGCAAGCTATGCAGCCAACTTTGTGGTTGATTTCAATAAATTCTACGCTGTTGGCCAAGAGATTAATGCCAACCATATGAAAGCATCACGTAAGGGAGTTTTAACTGCAACGGCTAGACCGCTGCATTTAGGAAAGCGCACCTCTGTTTGGGATATTAAAATTACCAATGCCGCAGGAGAGCTATGCTGCGTATCAAGAATGACCGCAGCGGTAGTAGAGCGCTAAATTCGACCTATTTTTCAACAGGATAAATAGTAATTTCAATCCCTGCGCCAATTGCTGAGATACGTAACAAGGTATCGGCATGCAGGGGTTGATTAAAGCATTTTGGCGAATTACCTGATTCAAAACCTATATCAAATGTTCGTTTTGAGCACGATAACCACTGTTTTAATGCATTGCGCGAGCAAGACTCAATAAGCTCGCAAAGCTGGTTAATCGCTTTATCTGGAGAGCTGATATCTGCGGTTGCTTCAATCCGTGCAAGTTGGCGGTATTCATCTTGGTCATAATGTAAAACCATGGCGTTTTTCTTCAAATCAGCAACAAGCGCACTAATATCGTGCTTTGATTCAAGCTCCAGATCTACATTTAAAAATTGAATTTCCGACATACTCTCGTTTTTACCCTCTATTGATATCGACTGAAACTTTAACTCAGTTTTGTATATATACCAAATCTAGAATACAGTTAATGCGACATTATGCCGCATTGGCAATACAGTTAAACAACTTAAAATAGCACCCATACAACAATAATAACGGGGTAATAATGAATAAACGCATGTTCAAGTATGCTCGTAAAGGGCATAAATGGCTTGGCTACTTGCTCGCTTTACAGATCTTCTTTTGGCTCTTAGGTGGGCTGGTAATGAGCTCATTACCGCTTGAAAAAGTGCATGGCAAACATTTGGCTAACCGCAGTTTAAGTAGCCCATTTATAGTGTCAGACTACCCTACTTCGATTGATAAAATAACCGCGCAATTTGAGCAAATCGAAGGTATTAAATATAGCCATTTTTTAAACACCCCGATTATAGAAGTCACCACCCCTCGCGGTGTCTTCAATTTTGATGGTAGAACGGGTTATAAAATGTCTGCTCCAAATGAAGCTCAAATCATTGAAAATGCACAAGCTCACCTGCTTATTAATGCTAACATGACTCAAGCGCAGCTATTACCAAAAGGGCCAAGAGAAGTCGGTCACAAAGCCAATGTTTGGCAAGTAAGCTTTGATGATTGGCTAACAACCACCTTATATCTAGATAGCCAAACCGGTAAGGTTATTACTGTGCGCAGCACCTTGTGGCGCATTTTCGACTTTTTCTGGATGCTGCACATTATGGATTATGATGAGCGAGAAAACTTTAACAACCCATTGCTTATCAGCTTCTCAGCCACCAGCGTGCTGTTTTGTATAACTGGGATTATTTTGTTACTACAAAACGTTCGTTTAAAGCGAAAAAAGCCAGCTATACGTGCTGTTCAATCAAAATAGGATTGCCGTCTGGGTCGGTGATAATAAAACTCGCGTCACCGGCCTTTTGTATCTCTAACCCCTGTTGCTGAAAACGTGTCGCTAATTGCTCAAAAGTAGCAAACTCAGTCAGCGCCTCAGCGTTTTGATCCCATCCGGGGTTAAATGTCAGCATGGTTTTATCAAACATGCCTTGGAACAAACCAATTAAATGTTCACCGTTTTTCATGATCAACCAATGTTGTTCAATCTCCCCAGCAAACTCTTTAAATCCTAGCTTTTCATAAAACTGCTTTGAAGCATGGATATCTTTTACATTTAAACTCACAGAAAAGGCACCTAATGACATAGTTGTAATTCCTTTAATAAAAACGGCCTAACAACTATAGCTGAGTTGAAATACTTTTCCTTTTTAGAATAGTCACTCTAAAATAACCGTTCCTGTAGTTCACTCATGTGATGGATATGCGTTTAATTTCTTTTGCTGTTCTGTGCTTTTTAATTAACTTTTCAGCTTCTGCTGAGCAATTTTCTAGCTTTTCGAGTGCCAAAAAGCACCTTGTAAAATCGCTGCCTGAAAATAGCAAAAGCTTATATTGTGGCTGCGATATAAAGCGACAAGGTAAAAAACTGGTACCCGATCCAGATTCATGTGGCTATATTCCACGCAATGCCATCACCCGAGCGGGTAACGAGAATGCCCGAGCAAAAAGAATAGAATGGGAACATATTGTGCCAGCCTGGGAGTTTGGCCATCAATTACAATGCTGGCAAGATGGCGGTCGTAAAAACTGCGTAAAGGTCAGTGAAAAATTTCGTCAAATGGAGGCTGACATTAATAATCTTGCCCCCGCTATTGGTGAGATCAATGCAGACCGTTCAAACTTTCGCTATGGGATGGTGACAACATCAAGCGCAAGTTACGGTGCTTGCCCAATAAAAATCGATTTTAAACAACGTGTATTTGAGCCGCCAATTTATGCAAGAAAGCAAATAGCCGATACCTATTTCTATATGCAAAAAACCTATGGCTTAAAGATATCTGACAAACAACGTAAACTGTTTGAATCATGGCAAAAGCTTGAAATAGCTGAAATAAGCAACCGTAAGTCCCTGTAATTATTTGCACATTTTTTTACATGCAGGGTTAAACAACTGGTTGCTTTAAAAGTAAGTAATTGTTAGTTTTTAAACAATTCATACAAGAAAGGAAGCACCCATGTTTAAAAATACCAAACTCGCTTTAGCTATCTTTTTAGCTGTTTCTGGCGTATCACTATCTGGCTGTGGCGGTGGCGGCTCATCGAGCAATACCGATACGACTAATCCGCCACCAACAACGACAGAACCCACTTGGACAGCTGGCACCTTTGCCGCATCAAGTGAATTTAAAGATCAGTGCGCCGTACCGCGTACTGGTAATGATCCGTATAACGATAATCAACCTTACCCAGATACCGCTGGCTCTGAGTTTACTGAGAAGATGTGGCTACGTTCATGGAGTGATGAAACCTATCTTTGGTACGATGAAATAGAAGATAACGACCCAGATAACTTCAGCTCTGTCGCCGCTTATTTTGATCAATTAAAAACCTTCGAAACAACAGACTCAGGAGCTTATAAAGACAATTTTCACTTTAGTGTGCCAACTGAAGACTATTTTCAAGAGTCTCAATCAGGCGTAGTTTCAGGCTATGGAATCAACTGGGCTTTAATTAGTGGCACACCTCCTCGTGACTTACGAGTTGCTTATTTAGAAGATGACTCCCCTGCCGCTAATGCAGGCTTACAACGAGGCGATCGCGTTTTTTTAGTGGATGGTGTCAGTATTGATACAAATACGGAATCAGGTATTGATACATTAAATGAAGCTTTATTTGGGCCAACCGCTGGCGATACACATACCTTCAAGGTAATTAGTAATGATGAGACAGAAAAAACATTCTCTTTAGTGGCTGGTAATATCACCCAAACACCGGTACAGAATGTCGATACCATTACCACAGAAGGTGGCACTAAAGTGGGCTACATGCAGTTTAACAGCCATATAAGTATTGCTCAGCCTGAGCTGATAAGTGCTGTGAATAAGTTCAAAGCCGACAACATTGACGAGCTTGTCATCGACCTTAGATACAATGGCGGTGGCTTATTAGCGCTTTCATCACAACTTGCCTATATGATCGCTGGGCCTGCCAATACGAGTGACTATTTTTACTATCAGATCATTGAAAATGACAAACAGACCGAGAGCGATCCATACCCGTTTGTTGATGTTGAAATCGATTATTCTACTTTCGAGGGAACGAATAACACGCTCCCTGACTTAAACTTATCGAAAGTCTATGTACTCAGTACAGCAAACACTTGTTCTGCATCAGAAGCCCTGATCAATGGCTTAAATGGTATTGATGCTGAAGTTATTTTAATT
The DNA here is from genome assembly GCF_002964625.1 of Pseudoalteromonas sp. T1lg21. Lineage (NCBI taxonomy): Bacteria > Pseudomonadati > Pseudomonadota > Gammaproteobacteria > Alteromonadales > Pseudoalteromonadaceae > Pseudoalteromonas > Pseudoalteromonas sp. T1lg21. Next base: position 27,279 of record NZ_PQBX01000065.1, on the reverse strand, counting down.
GGCGGGACAACGTGTGGTAAACCATATGGTTTTACCCCAACACATAACTGTGCGACGACTTACTATACAATTCAGTTTACTGGTACCAATTACAAGGGCTTTGGTGAATACTCAGACGGCTTAGTACCGACTCCTACACCACAATTTGCTGCCGATGTAAAAGGCTGTGAGCTTGATGACGACTTTAATCACCAGTTAGGTGATAGTGACGAAACACTATTGAGTGCAGCACTTTATCATATCGAAAATGGTAGTTGTCCAGTGGTAGCCCAAAGTGACACAGCTAAGCAAGCGACAACCTCAACTTATAAAGCTGATGAAACAGGTATTGCACTTAAAGCCAATACCACACTTTACAAAAATAATATGGATTTAACCCGTCCACTGCTAGCTAAGGAAGGTGATAATGAATAAAGCACTGTTATTAACCTGCACCTTACTAGCAAGCATAGCTGGCTGTAAAAGTACTCAAGCGGAGCAACCGCAAAATGCCACGCTTGTTCGGGTAAACCCGGGAGTGATTACTGAGCTACAGCAGGCTATTCAATCAGCTAAAGGCGGTGCACTGGTCACCTTAGCCGATGATGTGTTTACTAAGAGCGCAGAGTTACTGATTGATCACGGCACCAACAAAGGACCTGATGGTCTGCCAATTATGGGCGCCCATTCAATTCCTTCTGAGAAGTTTGTGTTGCAAAAAGCAGGTGAGCAATGCCTGCTTTACTACCCCAAAAAAGAGCTCCGTATTCCACTTCCTAATGTAGAGTGCGAAGTTAACTAACAAAAAGGCGCAGCTCAAGCTGCGCCTTTTACATCATAGGCTTTGGTGAGGGCCAAATACCTCATAATGAATACGCTCACTTGCAACCCCAATACTTAGCAGTTGCTCTTTTATCATTGCCATAAAGGCGATTGGGCCACACAGGTAAAAGTCACCTTTACTAATTGGTAAGCTGTCAGCAATGTCGTTTACATCCATCAAGCCCGCAAAATCACCCCCTTTGCCATCTTTAAACCAGGTAACACAATGTAATGAAGCGTGCGCGTTTTGTTGCTTTATTAAGTACTCTTTAAAGGCAAACTGCGTCTCACTGTCGCAAGCATGTAGGTAATGGATTGACTGGTTAGGGTGATTACTTAATAGTGTTTCTAGCATCGCCATCATTGGGGTTTGACCAACTCCCGCTGAAATCAATACAACAGGCGAGTCAATTTCGCGAAGCACAAAGTCGCCTGCGGGTGGGTAAATTTCTACCTCTTCCCCCTCAGTTAAGCTGTGTAGGTAGTTAGATACCAAGCCTTCTTTTTTCACGCTAATACGGTAATTACAACCATTACTTTGCTGCGATAAAGAGTATTGCCTCACTTGCGTTAAATCACTGTTTGCAGGCGTTACTTTAATCCCTAAATATTGGCCAGGTAAATACGCCACTACAGGTTTTGCATCAGCAGGCGTTAATGTGAAACTACATATTTGCGATGATTCCATACGTTTTTCTGTAATAGTGAAAGTACGGGTACCAAACCATCCTCCCGGCGCCTTTTTGGTTTTTTGATATAACGACATCTCCTCGTTGATACACACATCCGCTAATAATGAATAGGCTTCACGCCATGCATACTCGACCTCAGGGATAAATTGTTCTGGCAATAACTCTTTTAAAGTCGCAATCAAATGTCCACCAACAATGGGATAATGCTCTGGCAAAATATGGTAACTGGTGTGTTTATGATTAATGCGCGCAAGCGCACCTTTTAACACTGCCAAGTTATCAATATTTGCCGCGTAAGCAGCTAAGGCATTAAACAGCGCAAATTGCTGAGAGCCCGATTGCTGATGTGTCATATTAAAAATATTTTTAAGCTCAGGGTTGTAGCTAAACATACGATCATAAAAATACTCAGTCACTTGAGGGCCTGCTTGTGCAAGTAAAGGCAAAGTACTTTTAACAATCTGGATCGTTTTTTCAGATAACATAGTTTTTCCTATTGGAGAGATTAACCGCGGCGACCATCAACACGACGATTCACTAAGATGGGCGCACAATGAAATAAAAATAAGCTAAAGCCAGCAACCCACAGCAACGCACTTAACTGCCATGCAAGGTGATGACCTAAATAAACGGGAAGTAACGAGCGTACAATGGCAGCTAACGCAATGAGTATAAATGCCAAACTAATGTACGCAGGGGCTTGTAATGCACGCCCTGTATGACCGTGAGAGACACGAACCATCATGGCGATGATCATCACACCTATGGTGCCAACAGTGATCAGATGAAGCGCGTCTTTGAATAAGATAATAGGGCTGAAATAACTCAGCGCGATGAGTATTAAACCAACCGATAAAGCCCAATAAGCCACGTGTAATGACCATAGCAAAGGTACTTTTAAAATCCCTTTATGCCACCACAAAACACACCGAGCCCCATGTAAACAAGCAAGCCAAGCAAAGATCCAACCAGTACTCATTGCGCTAAAAAATAGCTGACTCATAAAGAACCACGCAATGGCGAAAAATGAGCTAACAACGACTAATTTATCGAGTGTGGGGGTGCTAACTTGTTCACTTAAATTAAGACCGCGTGCGGTAAAAAATGGCACAACTCGCCCAGCCACAACGCCAACTAGCAGTGTCATGATAAGTACAGCGGTATCAACAACCCCCAGTGCCAGCGACATTTTATTAAGTACAACTAAGCTCAAAAAAATCACATTGAGCGCACAGAGCAAAGATGCGATGACAACAAATAAGTAGTTATGGCTGCTTTTTGCCTGTATCAGCATGTCAGCTAAGATAATAATTCCAGCTAGCCACCAAACGAGTTGTAGCGCACTAACAATATAAAGGTTTAGCTGCTCGACCCCTGCAATCTCAATAAAAAAACTAAGCCTTGCAGCAAGCCAAATCATGCTAAGCAAACAAAGCTTAATACCACTTACACTCGCCACACCTGTCCATGTTTGTGCGGCGGTTAGCAAAAAGCCCATGGCAACCACGCCTGCAAAGCCAAACAGCATTTCATGAGCATGCCAAAGCGTTGCGGGCATTGTTAGGTGCCACTGTGCATAGCCCGCCAAAATTAAAAACCAGTAACTCATAGCAAATACAGCTAAGGCACCTGCCGCCAAGAAAAAAGGCCGAAATGCTAATGCCCATAACGGCCACTGGCTGAGTTGATAAAATTTGATCTTAGTTGGCATAGGTTCAGTTAAATTAATGACTTTCATTCGTGCTCTCAGCGTTTAATTTCCCTAGCTATTGCACAGTTCAAGCCAAAAATAAAAACCATTAAATATCAATGCATTAAATTTAAACACTTGATAAGCAAGTCAAAATGACACACCATTAAAAACATCAATAAAACACATTCAGGTCAAATTGACATGACGTTCAAAAAATCCCTTCTTGATGTTGCACTTGCACTTACCAAAGCAAGCAGTGTTGATCATAATTTCAGCTACTTGTTGAGTTGCATTAATGATTGGCTTGAATGTGATGCAGTTGCCTTATTATTGAAACAAGGCGATGTGTTAAAGCCCGTAGCCCTACATGGATTGTCGGACGATACGTTAGGAAGACGCTTTAAAATAGCGGAGCATCCGCGCTTATTTGAAATATGCCGTGGCAGTGAACCGCTAAAATTTGCCAAAGATTGTGGCCTACCCGATCCCTACGATGGTTTATTACAAAGCCAACATGGAGACTTTCCTGTTCATGCCTGCATGGGCGTGCCGCTGCTGAGCAGCAAAGACAACAACGAACTATTGGGTGTTTTGACCTTTGATAGTTTAGATGAACATGCCTTTGACGCTTTAGCAATGAACGAGCTCAATCAACTAAAACAGCTAGCTGCAGGCTATGTTGAGCATGCCCTAACCTTGCAGCATTTTATGCAACACGCACAGCACAGCCATCAAGTTGCACAGCAGCTTAACCTTGAGGCACTAACACGAGAAGGTGTCGAAATTATTGGTAATAGCCAAGCAATGCAGACCCTTAAAAATGATATCCAGCTCGTAGCTGCCTCAGAATTTAGTGTATTAATACAAGGTGATACAGGCGTCGGTAAAGAACTCGTTGCGCGCAATATCCATTTAAACTCAAAACGCCGTGACATGCCGTTGATCCACTTAAACTGCGCATCGTTACCAGAGAACTTAGCCGAAAGTGAATTTTTTGGTCACAGTAAAGGCGCATTTACTGGCGCACATACTGCGCGTCAAGGTAAGTTTCAACTCGCCGATGGCGGCACGCTATTTTTAGATGAAATCGGCGAACTTCCGCTTGCCATGCAAAGTAAGTTATTGCGCGTTTTACAAAGTGGTGAAGTACAAACGGTGGGGGAAGATCAAAGCCGTTATGTTGATGTCAGAGTGATTGCAGCAACCAATCGCGATTTAAAACAAGAAGTCGCTGCGGGGCGCTTTCGTGCAGATCTTTATCACCGATTAAGCGTTTACCCATTGCATGTTGCACCACTAAAAGAGCGCGATAACGATGTTATTTTATTGGCAGGTTTTTTTATTGAGCAAACATCTAAAAAACTGGCAATTAAGCAACTTAAACTTAGTAGCGATACACAGTTACTGCTGCGTCAATATGATTGGCCAGGCAATGTGAGAGAGCTTGAACATGTGATCAGTCGCGCAGCACTCAAAGCCAAACAACAGCAATGGCAACAAAGCATTGTCACAATCGAGCCTGAGCATTGTGATATTGCTAAAACGGCCGTTGCTGCACCAAGCCCTGTTGCAGTTAACGAACAAAAAACCACTCGCTTATCGCTGAAAGAGGCTACTGATGCTTTTAGTTATCAATTGATTATGCAACAACTTGAACTACACAACCTAAACTGGGCAGCCACAGCACGCAGCTTAAGTGTTGATAGAGCCAACCTTGTGCGCCTAGCCAAACGGCTAGGCATTAGTGTTAAAAAGTCTGTTTAAGCTTTTAAATCTTTAAAATACGCTTTTAAAAGCTGACTAAATGCTTGTACTTTGGCTGTGCGATGCACCAAGTGATGCGTCACCAGCCAAAGATCTGTTGGCCAGTTTAGCTCTTTAGGAAGCACTGGCAGCAGATCAGGGTATTGGCTTGCCACTTCATGCTGTAAACCACCAATTCCTAAGCCTCTCACAATCGCCCGTGTAGCTTCTGATGTTTCAGACACCCGTAACTTAATTTGCGAAGGTTCAATGTGTTGATCAACCCATGCAAAATAAGGCACTTTACCGTTGTAGCCAGCCACCCCAGAAACAAAACTATGCTGCTGCAACTGCTCAATGTTTTTTGGCATGCCATACTTTTCAATATAACTTTTAGAGGCATAAAACCCTGACGAAAGTTCAGCTAAATGCTGGGCAATATAGTCGCCTTCATCAGGCCGAGGGCCCGCTCGAACGGCAATATGCGCTTGACCGTGATCAAGGCGTAAACGGTTTTGATCAAGAATAACTTCGAGTTGCACTTGCGGGTGCAGGTTTTGAAACTGCTCGCAGACATCACTAAGCACATCAATAAAACCACTGACCGTGGTTAATAATAAACTGCCTCGCAGTTGGCTATCAGCGGCAATAATATCGTTGTGAAGTTTTTCAAGTTCAGCGTTAATCGATTTTGCAGTCGCAAACAACTTAGCGCCAATTTCTGTCACTGTATAGCCACGGGCATGACGGTGGAATAACCGCGCATCAAGGTTATCTTCTAAATTGTTGATTCTTCTAAGCACTGTGCTGTGATGAACACCTAACGATTCGGCAGCAGCGGTTAACGTGCCGAGTCTTGCCACTTCAAAAGCAACTTTTACATCTTGCCAATCATCAAATTGAATCGCCATTACGGCTCCTTGTGTGCATATACGCACATAAGTTTTGCGTTTATTTGGCTTTTCTGCAAGCTGTTTTTTGCTACAGTGAGTATATCAACAGCGAGCATACCAACAGTGAAGCTTAAAAAGGAAACCATCATGACAGCACCAAAAATTATTGCCCTAGCAGGCAGCCTACGTAAAGACAGCTTTAATCAAAAACTGATTAATGAAGCTGCGCGCTTCGCCCTCGAAAGTGGTGCTGAAGTAGAAGTGATTAAATTAAGTGATTTAAACTTACCTTTATTTGACGAAGATATTGAAGCGCAAGGTACACCTGCTGGCGCACAATTATTGAAAGATAAGCTTCGCGCAGCTGACGGCATTTTATTAGCAAGCCCAGAATATAATGGCTCAATTACAGCACCACTTAAAAACGCAATCGATTGGGCATCTCGTACAGAGCAAGGTGCAGTGCCTGCTTTTCGAAATAAAGTTACTGCACTGTATGCATCGTCACCGGGTGGTTTAGGTGGCTTACGTGGTTTAAATCACGTACGTGATATTTTATCGGGTATTGGTAGCTTAGTACTTGCAGATCAACTAGCAGTGCCTGCTATCCACACTAAATTAGATGAACAAGGCCGCATCAGCGATGCTGATACAGCCGATAAAGTTGCCAGCCTTGCCCAGCAACTTGTGAGCGTAGCGAGCAAATTAAATAAGTAATATAAGGGCGTGTTGACCTTTTATGATTAATTTTGCAGCAGTGTGTTTGGTATTTAGGCAAGGCAGAGCCTATGTAGTGTGGTTGTTCCACATAAATAGGCGATAACGCAGTATCAATGCCAAACACGCGCTGCCCTTCGGGTTCTTCCTAGGGACGATTAACTCTTTGTTGCTCGATTTTTACTTAGCCCACTAGGTTACAAATCTCGCGCCGCGATAAAATCGCCCCTAGAGTGAACAAATTTTAATCCACAAAGGTCAACACGCCCTAGCTTAGCTTTGTCGCTGCTAGCTTAGCAGCGATAAAATCTTCATGGGTTACATACAATAAACTTGCGACACGGCGAATAACCATTTCTTCATGCTTATCTAAATTGCCATCTGCGTAGGCTAAACGCCACAACAGCTCGATGATATCAATACGCTGCTCGGCGCTGCACTGGGCATTAATTTGCTTTGAAAACTGAAAATAATCTATTGCATCATCTAGGCTTTGCGATGCACTTGCAACTAACTCTTGAACCTCTTCCTCGTTAAGCGAGAAATACTTCTTTAAGGTCTCATTCAGGGTCTGTTGCTCATCATCTTGTAACTCATTATCTGCACGCATAACCTCAATCAATAACGCAGCAACGGCGGTTTTTAGGTCATGCTCAGTAATGCTAGATTGGGTATCATTCAGCGCTGAAAACAGCTGTTTTATTTTATTGAGCATCACATTTTCCCTTTTTGGGTGTTAGACTACATGTAAGACGTAACGTTACCTTAGTTTGACTATGGATGCTAATTCAGGTTCAACATCATGATGAAACAAGGTATTAATCACATGGAGTTAAGTGTTTATGAGTGAAGTGAGAAGTACACAAGCACTATTAATCAGCGCCGTTTTAATGTTAGCGGGGTGCAGTAATGCGCAGGCAGCAAAAGGCGAAACCGAAAAACTCTATGACTTTGACGAAAAAGTCCATTACTACCAAACTAAATTGGCTGACGGCCGCTACCATCTCGAAATTCAGTCTGATGACTACAAGCACTTTCGCAATCAAAGCGTATTTTTACTGCGCCATGCAAACCGCTTATGTAGAGACAAACCATTTATGCTAAGAGTGACTGATGGGGTGCAGGAGTACGAACGTTTTCCAACTAAACCACGCGCCTATCAGCCACCTTTAACGGTTGTTCTACAGTGTGAAGACGAAGCTAAATAGTACTAGTCTTCATATCCCCACGGCGCGCTTGGCGGCGTGATAGGTTTTGTTAAGTCAAAATCAACGCGAAACTCACGTCCTTCACGCACTAAGCGATACGTAAATTGCTTTGGATAAATATACATTTGCCACGTGTTACCCATTGATTGGGGAATACCTTGGCTCACAAACAATTCTTTTGAGTATTGATCAGCCGGGAACGACTGCGCGTTAGCAAAACCCGCATCAAGGGTATGGCCACCATACATGGTTGATTTATCATCGCTGCCATCTTTATGGCGATGATCATGCTTTAAACTAAGTCCACTGCCTGTTTTTGTGATGATCCAAGTACGAGATGCATCATCCCCCACATGAAATGGCACTTGTAACTCACGCTCGTTACAACGACGTACATGCATTACTAACTTTTTGCCCGCAAACGAACTCGGACCAGCAGCATTATCAACGCTCACTTTACCTTCGTAAGCTTTACCGCAATGGGCAGCAATATTATCAAAAAAGCCATCATGGCTTGGAATTGACACTAACGGTGCAGGTCGCGCAGCCGCTACTGATGATGCAGCTACGAGCATCGATGCCACTAAATATTTCATGGTGTGTTCCCTAAATAAAATTTCAGCCTAGCCTAATTGCTTAATAGCCATAAAGAAAACAATTACGATAAGCTGCTAGACAGCGAGTGGTCATCCTGCTTTTACAACTCATTTGTTGTCATTTTCAGCGCGATCTTTCATTAGCTTGAGAAGTGCTCGGTGAAAATCCTGAAAGATTACTTCCCCCCATACTCGCGAATAAATGCCAAAGTTAGTGTTATCAAGTACAGTCGTTTTAAGGCTTAACAGCGTTTGATTATTACCACTTGCAACTAACTCATAACCACCATGCAGTGGCGAAAAATATTCCCCACCTAATTTCACATGCTGATCAAGTGCATGATCAGGAATTAACTCTGGGTCAATCTCAAAGTTATAAAGCATTTTCTCATTCGGCAGCCACTCGGTTATCACTTCTTTAAATACAACATTTTTCTGCCACTGGCTGGTTCTAATTGCACCTACCCCACCACCACTCATATCAGCTCGAATTGGCCTAGGAATACCAATTAATTGCGAAAATGAACTTGGATATTCGCCCTCATGAATTTGGCTAACATTAGCCAATTGTTGCCACACAACATCAACAGGCGCATTGATAACAATCGTATTTTTAACTTCGTAAGTTTTCGATAAGTGTAAAAAGTTGAGCTCTAAAGGAGAAAAGATTAAAGGCAACAAAGCTACCGACATCACCGCTTTGTTGCTTTTCTTTTCCCAAAGGCGGTGGCATAGCCCTGCTAACATACCGCCAATACTAGCAAAAAACATAAATGCAGGGAGAGCCATTGCAACGCAGATACTCCCTTCTAATAGCGTTACTACACTGACAAATAAGAACACAAAAATAGGTTGCCAAGCGACTACCGCCATTCTTCCATATGTCATCGGCGATAGTTGATTGTACTCAAAATGTACCCGTATAAACCCAATAGCCACAGGCACTAAAAACATAAACGAAATAGTAACAAGACTACCGAAATTAAAGGTTCCGCTAACTTCAAGAAAGATGCGCATGCTGATGCCATAAAGCACACCCATCAAGATGCCGATAGATTTAGGAGAAAGAGGCCACATAGTTATTTGTTGTTTTCGTTATTTTACCAACCAAATTAGCAACTTTCTTTTTTAGAAACAAATAAAAACGCGGCCTTGGCCGCGTTTAGGTTCACATGGAAAAAACAGGTTATTGCCAAGGGCGTTCTGCTGCAAGTTGCTGCTCAAAGGCATCAATTTGGCTGTTAAGTGTTTCAGTCACACCGATAAAGTCTAAGCCACTTAATAAACGCTCTTTAATGTCATGGCGAATATCAAAGTGAATAGTGTCAAACTTATCGCTACGAAGCTGTTGGTTTTCTAAATCAACTTCGATATGAATATCATCATGCTGTTCACTCAGCACAAATAATTGCTCAAGTGTTTCTGCAGGTAATGCGATAGCAAGCATTTGGTTATTGCCACAGTTATTAAAGAAAATATCAGCAAAGCTTTCCGCTAAGATCACTTCAAAACCATATTGCTTTAATGCCCATGGCGCGTGCTCACGCGATGAACCACAACCAAAATTGTCGCGAGTTAAAAGAATTTGCGCACCTTGGTAACAAGGACGGTTCAAAATAAACTCAGGGTTTGGCTCGCCGTTATCTAGATAACGCCAATCGTAGAAAAGCGCCGCATCAAAGCCATCACGGCTGGTCGACGTTAAAAACTGCTTTGGAATAATTTGGTCAGTATCAACATTGTTTTTATCTAACGGGGCCATTAAGCCACTAAAAAATACGCTCATTAGGCTTCTCCTCTGATATCAACAAAACGACCATGAATTGCCGCTGCCGCAGCCATTGCTGGGCTCACTAAGTGAGTGCGGCCACCGCGACCTTGGCGACCTTCAAAGTTACGATTTGATGTCGACGCACAGCGTTTGCCGGCTTCTAATCTGTCGTCATTCATTGCTAAGCACATTGAACAACCTGGCTCACGCCATTCAAAGCCAGCTGCTTTGAAGATATCTGCAAGACCTTCGTCTTCGGCTTGTTTTTTTACAAGGCCAGAACCAGGAACAATCAGCGCTTCAACACCCGCTGCAACCTGCTTACCTTCAACAATTTGCGCAGCAGCACGTAAATCTTCAATTCGGCTATTTGTACATGAGCCAATAAATACGGTATCAACAGTCGCAGAAGACAATTTATCACCGGCTTTTAAACCCATATATTTTAGTGCACTACGAATCGCATCAGCTTTGATTAAATCTGGTTCTTGCTCAGGATCAGGAATACATTCATCTACGCCAATCACTTGCTCAGGGCTGGTACCCCAAGTAATTTGCGGTTGAATATCAGCGGCCTCTAATTCAACAACATGATCAAACTCTGCGCCTTCATCAGTTTTTAGTGTTTGCCAGTAGGCAACGGCACTATCAAAGTCAGCACCTTGTGGTGCAAATGGGCGACCTTTTAAATAATCATAAGTTGTTTGATCTGGTGCGATTAAACCCGCTTTTGCGCCCATTTCAATACTCATATTACAAAGCGTCATACGCGCTTCCATAGACAGCGCTTCGATCCCTTCACCACAAAATTCAGCAACATAGCCAGTACCACCCGCAGTGCCTAATTTACCGATCACAGCCATGATTAAATCTTTGGCAGTAACGGTTGGGCGCAGGCGACCATTTATTTGAATTTTTAATGATTTGGCTTTTTTCTGCTGTAGCGTTTGAGTGGCTAGAACATGCTCAACTTCTGAAGTACCAATACCGTGCGCTAGTGCACCAAATGCACCATGGGTAGAGGTATGGCTGTCACCACACACTATGGTTGTGCCCGGTAAGGTAATACCCTGTTCAGGCCCCATTACATGCACAATACCTTGATTAATCGAATTTAAATCATAAAGTTGAATACCAAACTCTTTACAGTTTGCATCCAGTGCCATTAATTGATTTTTCGACACTTCACTCGCAGCATCTAATGAGCGACTTTTTGTTGAAACGTTATGGTCCATGGTCGCAAAGGTTTTTTCTGGGCAACGTACTTTGCGGTTTTTCTCACGTAAACCCGCAAAGGCTTGCGGCGATGTAACTTCATGAACTAGGTGACGGTCGATATAAAGTAAATCGGTTTGATCATTTATACTGGCGACTACATGAGCTTGCCAAATTTTATCGTATAAGGTTTGGGCCACTTGCTATTCCCTCATTTTAGTTACGCTGAGTGACGAGCTCAGCGCAAACAATTTTTAATTAAATACGTGCCACAATTGCCGCAGCAACATCACTGGTGGTATACCCTGCATTTGGGTAGATATCTGGCGTACCGACACCGGCTTCAACCGCTTCTGCTACCGCTTTTTCAATCGTACGAGCCGCTTCATCTTGCCCTAGAGAATAACGCAGCATAAGCGCAGCACTTAAAATTTGTGCGATAGGGTTTGCAACCCCTTTGCCAGCGATATCTGGTGCTGAGCCACCAGCTGGCTCATACAAACCAAAGCCAGACTGATTTAAACTCGCTGATGGTAATAAGCCCATAGAGCCTGTGATCATCGCGCACTCATCAGACAGAATGTCGCCAAATAAGTTATCGCAAAGTAATACATCAAACTGACTTGGCTGTTTAACTAACTGCATTGCCGCGTTATCAACATAAATGTAGTCAAGGCTCACTTCTGGGTAGTCTTTACTCACTTCAGTGACCACTTCACGCCAAAGTACACTTGACGCTAATACATTCGCTTTATCAACCGAAGTAACATGATTACTACGCAACTTAGCAGCTTCAAATGCAAAGCGTGCGATGCGCTCAATTTCTTTACGTGAATATGTTTGGGTATCGAAAGCAACTTCTTGCTCACCTTCGCCACTGCGGCCTTTTTCACCGAAATAAATACCACCGGTTAGCTCGCGAACACATAAGATATCAAAGCCTTGTGCACTGATATCTGCACGTAGCGGTGATGCAGCACTTAGTGCTGGTAATAATTGTGCTGGGCGTAAATTACAGAACAAACCAAAATGCTTACGCAGTGGCAATAGTGAAGCTCGCTCAGGTTGCTCATTCGGTGGTAAGTTTTCCCACTTAGGACCACCTACCGAGCCAAATAAAATCGCATCCGCATTTTCACAGGCACTCAGTGTGCTTTGCGGCAGTGCCTGACCAAACTCATCAATGGCAGCACCACCAATCGCGTGGTGATGACGAGTCAAAGTAAAACCAAACTTTTCGCTTACAGCATCCAAGACGGTTTCTGCTGCTGCCATAACTTCTGGACCAATCCCGTCGCCTGCTAATACTGCGATACTGTAATTCGATTGACTCATCCTGCTTTCCTCTGTTGCTTTAAATCAGACACTTTTTGTGCACGATAAATTAAGTTATAAACGCGGATCATGGCGCGTACTGACGCTTCTACCACATCCGCTGCAATGCCCGCGCCGTGATATGGGCGACCATCGTATTTAGCGATAATATTCACTTGCCCTAGCGAGCTGGCACCTTGGCCTGTTGCTTCTAGGTTGTATTCAATCATCTCAACTGACATACCCGTTAAGCGCTCAATTGCTAAGAATGATGCTTCTACAGGGCCATTCCCTGTTGCGGCCTCTTGCTTTGACTCACCATCAATTGTCATGCCGATTGTTGAGCTCGCCACCGATTGTGAGTTAGACGTCGAGTTAACAAACTCAAGTTGGTACTTTTCGTCTTTATCTTTAATTTGGTTAAAGTAAATCATCGCTTCTAAGTCGTAGTCATACACAGTACCTTTTTGGTCTGCTAATGCTAAGAAACTCTCATATAAGCTATCCATATCGTAATCAGATTTTTGATAGCCTAACTCTTCTAAACGATGCTCAATAACATGACGACCTGAACGCGAAGTCATGTTTAATTGGTTATTAGGTACACCGACACTTTCTGGAGACATTATTTCGTAAGTGTTTTGGGCTTTTAATACGCCGTCTTGGTGGATCCCTGAGCTGTGTGCAAAGGCATTTTCACCAACAATTGCTTTGTTTGGTTGTACTGGCATATTACAAATCTTCGCGACTTGACGCGAAGCACGGTAAATTTCTTCACTACGAATATTGGTATGCACTTTTAAGTGGTCTTCACGCATCTTCATGATCATCGCCACTTCTTCAAGCGAACAGTTACCTGCGCGCTCACCAATACCATTAATCGTACATTCGATTTGGCGAGCACCGGCTTGTACTGCAGCGATTGAGTTAGCAACCGCTAAACCTAAATCGTTATGGCAATGCACGCTTAAACGCGCCTTGTCGATATTTGGCACATTGTTCATTAAGTGATGGATCATCGCAGCATATTCGTCTGGCGTTACATAGCCTACGGTGTCAGGTAAGTTGATAGTTGATGCACCCGCATCAATAGCTTTTTCAACGATGCGGCATAAATCCCAATGCGGTGTACGACCAGCATCTTCACACGAAAACTCAACGTCATCGGTGTAGTTACGTGCAAGTTGAATCGACTTAACAGCCATTGCCGTTGCATCGTCTAAGCTCATACGTAATTTGTGCTCAAGGTGTAATGGGCTGGTTGCAATAAATGTATGAATACGGCCCTGCTCTGCCGGGCGAAGTGCTTCACCACATGCTTCAATATCTTTTGCTACAGCACGTGCTAAGCCACAAATAATCGGCCCTTTCACTTCAGTCGCAATGCGCTGTACAGAGCGAAAATCTGCCGGGCTAGATACCGGAAAACCCACTTCCATTACATCCACATTTAAGCGGCTAATGGTATGCGCAAGTTGAATTTTGTCGTCTTCGGTTAGGCTTGCTTTTAATGCTTGCTCACCATCACGTAACGTTGTGTCAAAAATCCAAACCTTATCTTTCATAAACTGTCCTCGTTCCCAATGACCCATTAGCGAGATAAAAAAAACCCCGCGGTTGCGGGGTTTTTTAATGTTCTACAAATGCAAATACACTAAGCCCCGCTCACTGATTTAAGCAGTAAGAGGTTTAGTTTTAATGTAATTGAATGTGTAATTTGCATCTTAATTTACTAAATGTGTGTTCAGTGGCTGTATTTTTAACATTCAAAAAACCAGCTTGCAAGCATAATTTTTCCACAAAATCGATAAAAACACACCATCAAAAGATTTTTTAAGCCAACAAGTCAACATAAAACAAATAAAAATACCAATTCAATGTATTAAACATGATAAATAAAATAATGATCGAGCAATCTGTAACTAGAAAACGTAAAGAAAATATTTAGCTCTACAGTCGATATAGTTGATTGTGAGAATTTACAGCTCTGTAGATAACTCGACGAGTATAAATAATGTGTTGCTCTATCCTGTTGGGCTGTCCTTCGTTGTCGTTGCTTTGTAATTGCCTAGCTTGTTGGTCTCTCAAATCAACTGATGTTGCATTGCTATCAGCCTCTGAGCTATGGATCTTTGAAATAGTAGCGCTTTTTGGGTATAGCGCAATTCGGCTATAAACATGGCGAAACTGACTGTAAGGAACTCGCTTCCAACCATTTTGGTTAATCCAAAACTGGCAGCGTTTATCATCTCGAAATTGTGAGACCTGATGAGCGTCTAATACGCCAAGCAGGTTATCTTGAATTTTCTTTTGCAGACTTTTCGGTAACGAATATAACAAACTGCGGCTCAGCTCTCGAAAGCTTGGGCTGTTTTTTACCGTTGTTTGTTCGCTCTGTACTAAAAAGTGGGCATGAGTATCATTCACCGGATCCTTGGTGAGCATATGCGTCCTCGCTATTTATTCATATTGTGAGGTAAATGAATAACTAAAAACAGTTACTTAATTTGGCAGCGAAAGATACATAAAACAGGAACAAAAATCCACCATGCTTTAGACAGTTTTTTCTACACTACCTTTATTATCACGACCATACAAAGTGGCACCGCGAGCAATATAGCGTAATTGCCAGATCAAGCGCTCAACCAGTTCTTCACGTTGTGTCCCTTCAATATCGAGGGCTTCGGCACCGGCGTTAAATACTAAAGTCACCATGGCTTCGGCTTGAATATATGCATGAGTTGGGTCGCATGGTGTTTCACTTTCAAGATAATGCGCAAGCTCTAAAATGAAATGTTTAATTTCACGAGCAACCGCAGCACGAAATGCTTTTGAAGTTCCTGAACGCTCACGCAATAACAATCTAAATTGGTTGCTCGAGTTATCGATGAACTCCATAAAGGTCACGATTGATGTCGTGATCACACTACCGCCGCTCTCAATACGGCGACGCGCTTGGCGCATAAGTTGGCGAAGTGTCAAACCGGCTTCATCAACCATGGTCAAACCGAGCTCATTCATGTCTTTAAAGTGGCGGTAAAAAGAGGTGGGTGCAATCCCTGCTTCACGGGCAACTTCACGCAAACTTAAATTAGAAAAACTATGATCGGCACTCAATTGATTGAATGCGGCCTCGATTAGTGCTTGTCGTGTTTTTTGTTTCTGTTGCGCTCTAACACCCGACATGGAAACTCCCAGCGTGAACTTTTAATGATTTTTCGGTTAATGAGACAGTCTAATACTTGACGCGGAGAGAATGAAACACTATTTTAGCGTACAACTGTACGCCGAGATTTATTCAGATGAAAAAACCACCGATTATTTGGACCAATGTGCTATTTTTTAGCCTTACATTTTTGGCCGCGATCACCCTTGTTCCTTGGTATGGCTTTAGCTACGGATACACCAGTACACAGTGGATAGCCTTTGTTGGCTGTATGTTCTACGCCGGACTTTCTATTACTGCAGGTTATCACCGCTTGTGGGCACACAAAGCCTATGATGTGCATCCTGTTATTGAAGTGATTTTAGCCTTAGGTGGTGCTTTTGCATTACAAAATAGTGCCTTGCACTGGAGTAGCGATCACCGTATTCACCATGGTCAAGTTGATGATCCAATCAAAGACCCTTACGCCGCTACCAATGGTTTTTGGTATAGCCACATCGGTTGGATGCTGCGCGATTATCAAGGCGAACAATACGGTAACTACAGTAACTGCCGTGACTTACAAAAAAACAAAGTCGTTATGTGGCAACACCGTCACTATATGAAGTTAGTCGTCGCGACTAATTTTGGTATTCCTTTACTACTTGGTTTAATGCTTGGCGATGTATGGGGCATGTTATTATTGGTTGGTTTACTGCGCTTAGTATTGAGCCAACACTTTACCTTTTTTATCAACTCGCTGGCACATATCTGGGGCTCACGTCCATACACAGAAAAAAACACCGCCCGTGATAATGGCTTTTTAGCGCTATTCACATACGGTGAAGGCTATCATAACTTCCATCACATTTTTGCTAGCGACTATCGCAATGGCATTAAGTGGTATCACTATGATCCAACTAAATGGATGATCCGCTCTTTAGCGGCAATCGGTCTTGCTTCAAAATTAAAGCGCACACCGATTGAGCGAATCGAAAAAGCCAAAGCAGAAACCTTGATGAGTAAGACCCAAGGTCGCCTTGCAAAATTGCCTTTAGCGCAAGATAAGCTTACATTATTACAATCTGAGTACGATTTACTGCTGAAAAAACCTGCAACACTTCTGTGCGTTGCAAAAACGCGTGTTAGAAATCAAACGCAACAAAATGATGAAACAGTGTGAAAAATCAGCATTAATGACACAATATCACGAGCTTGAAGCCGCTTGGGAAAACCAAAAGCAGGCTTGGCTTGCACTAAATGCGAGGTTGTTAAAAGCCTCTTTTAGTTAACATAGGAGCGGCTGTGGCCAAACAACAAGTAAAGCAAAAAGATACTCCATCTTATCAATATGATGCAATCATCATAGGTACAGGTCCTGGCGGTGAAGGTACCGCCATGAACCTATCTAAAAGCAACAAAAAAGTCGCTGTTATTGAGCGCCAAGAAGCGGTAGGTGGCGGCTGTGTGCACTGGGGTACTATTCCGTCAAAAGCATTACGTCATTCTGTAAGTCGTTATATTGAATATAAAGCAAACCCGCTATTTAATATTAGTGAGCGCCCTAACCGCTTAACTTTCCCAGATATTTTGCGCCACGCAAGTAACGTCATCTCAAAGCAATCTAATTTACGTAGCAGCTTTTATGAACGTAACCGCATTCATATGTATCAAGGTGATGCTGAGTTTATTGATAAACACACCATTAAAGTAACGCACCTAGACGGTTCATTTGAAACGCTTACTGCACAAACAATCGTTATTGCTACTGGCTCGCGCCCTTATCGTCCACCGGGTGTAGACTTTAAACATCCACGTATTTACGACAGCGATACCATTTTAGGCCTTGAAGATGACCCTCATCGTGTGCTGATTTATGGTGCTGGTGTAATTGGTTGTGAGTATGCCTCTATTTTTAAAGGTTTAGGCGCCAAGGTTGACCTAGTGAATACCCGTGACCGCTTACTTGCCTTTATGGATGCAGAAATTTCAGATGCTCTGAGCTATCACTTTTGGAATAGCGGCATTGTTATTCGTCATAATGAAGAGTTTGATCGCGTAGAAACTCGCGATGATTGTGTGGTAATGCACTTAAAATCAGGTAAGCGCGTAAAAGCTGACTGTATTTTATTTGCCAATGGCCGTACGGGTAACACAGACACATTAAACCTTGAAGCCGTGGGCTTAAAAGCAGATGGTCGTGGCCAGCTTAAGGTGAACGAAACATACCAAACAGAAGTCGATAACATTTATGCTGTGGGCGATGTAATAGGTTACCCAAGCCTTGCCAGTGCGGCATTTGACCAAGGCCGTATTGCAGCCGATGCGATTGCATGTGGTAACTGTGATGAAAAGCTGATCATTGATATCCCAGCAGGTATTTATACAATCCCTGAAATGAGCTCAGTGGGTAAAACCGAGCAAGAGTTAACAGCAGCAAAAGTCCCTTACGAGGTGGGCCGTGCTCAATTTAAGCATTTAGCGCGTGCGCAAATTGCTGGCACTGAGGTCGGTAGCTTAAAGATTTTATTCCATGTTGATACCAAAGAAGTACTGGGTGTGCACTGCTTCGGTGAGCGTGCCTCTGAAATCGTTCACATCGGTCAAGCTATTATGGAACAAAAGAACGGCGGTAATAACATTGATTACTTTGTAAATACCACGTTCAACTACCCGACTATGGCTGAAGCCTATCGCGTAGCTGCACTAAATGGTTTAAATCGTTTGTTTAAGTAACTTACAAAAAAGCCCGCTTAATGCGGGCTTTTTTATGACTAGCTTTTGCTTACTTGTGGTATTTACCACTGAATTCATGAACGGCGTTGATAAATACACCTGCGTTTTCTGGGTCTACATCTGGTGTAATACCGTGACCTAGGTTAAATACATGGCCAGAACCTGTACCAAAGTCTTCTAGGATAGTGGCAACTTCTTGGCGAATGCGCTCAGGCGTACCATGCAGCATTGCTGGGTCCATGTTACCTTGTAGCGCGACTTTATCGCCAACACGACGTTTTGCATCACCGATGTTAATAGTCCAGTCTAGACCTACTGCATCACAGCCTGTTGCTGCAATTGCTTCAATCCACTGACCACCATTTTTAGTAAATAACGTCACAGGCACTTTACGGCCATCATGTTCGCGAATTAAGCCATCAACAATCTTGTGCATGTATTGTAATGAAAACTCATTGTAATCACGTGGGCTTAATACACCGCCCCATGAGTCAAATACCATTAACGATTGCGCGCCCGCTTTAACTTGCGCGTTTAAATAGTCGATTACTGAGTCCGCTAATTTATCAAGTAATAGGTGCAGTGTTTGTGGTTCTGCAAAGGCCATTTTCTTGATTTTACCGAATGTTTTGCTGCTACCACCTTCAACCATGTAAGTAGCAAGTGTCCAAGGTGAACCAGAGAAACCAATTAGCGGTACTTCACCTTTTAATTCGCGGCGAATCGTACTTACCGCATTCATTACATAACCAAGCTCATCAGTTGGATCGATTTTTGGGATTTTTTTAACATCTGCTAATGAAGAAATCGGACGTTCGAATTTCGGGCCCTCACCTGTTTCAAAGTAAAGACCTAAGCCCATAGCATCAGGAATAGTTAAAATATCACTGAATAGAATTGCAGCATCAAGCGGATAACGACGTAATGGCTGTAACGTTACTTCACAAGCAAGTTCAGCGTTTTTACATAAACTCATAAAGTCGCCTGCTTGGGCACGTGTAGCACGGTATTCAGGTAAATAGCGGCCAGCTTGGCGCATCATCCATACCGGTGTGACATCAACAGGTTGCTTTTGTAGTGCACGTAAATAACGATCGTTTTTTAATTCGCTCATGCGTATAGAATCCTAGAACTGAATGAAATTGAGCAGATTGTATCACCATATTGCGCGTCTCACTATGGATAGATAATCAAGGCTAGATATAGATCATGTTTTTTCAGCCAACCTAAGCCTAATGTGCGTTTTTTGAGCGAAAACAAAATAAATTTAAAACTTTCTATTAATAAATTTGCAACATACAAAAAAGCTTGGTATAACTTACACCGCGTTAACAAAAACAATAATAAAAATCTTATAACAATAAGAACAACAATCTTCCCATAATAATAAGAACGCTTGTTTTAACAAGTCTTAGAAAAAGAATTAAACCACCAATTTTGGTGGTTTTTTCTTTTCTAAATCAGCAAATTACAACTCATCCGCTTAGATAAAAATTGCAAAATTAATACTAGTAGTTTTGAATCAATTCCCATACACTGCAATGAGAGCAAAAAAAGTCCACTCTAAAAACAAGGTCATTTTTTGGCCTATTCAATGCTGAAAAGTATGTCTTTAGAATGACTTTTACAATCTGTTGCAATTAGACACTAAGAATTTAGTTGATCTTTGTGTCATATTTCCTTTTTATATATACAAAGGAAAACCTACTCAGCGAGGAGATGAAATATGCTGACGCGTTTGGAAAAAGCTCAACAAAAATGGGGTGGTAGTCACTCTGTAATCGACAAATGGCTCACAGAACGTCAAGAGCTGCTTGTGTTGTTCTGCCGTATTGCAGGCTTTTCACCGTACGAAAAGAAAGATCACGCCCTTCCTGATCAACTGCAAATTCAAAACTTTTGCCAAATTCTGATGGATTACCTTTCTGCTGGCCATTTCGAAATTTACGACGACATTGCCAAAGCGTGTGAAGAAAAAGGTCCTGAAAGCCAAAAGCTGGCTAATGCCTTATACCCGCGCATTTCTGAAACCACAGATGTAGCACTCGACTTTAACGACAAATACGCAGAAGTAGAGCAAGACGACCTGCTTGATGAGTTTGATAAAGATTTATCAACATTAGGTGAAGCGCTTGAATTACGCTTTGAATTAGAAGATGAGTTAATCGATAACTTATATTCTAATCACACCAGCTAACAGCTTAGTTGCACAGCAGAGAAACACTCTCTGCTGAAAAACACTTTTTTTGCCTGCCTAAAAAGAATCATCTATTCCATTCGTAACAAATATTTGAAATATTTTCTTCAATGCGATACTCATACTATAAAAACATGAGGCTCGCTATGAATAAACGGTCATTTTTAAAGTCACTTTCAATCCTTGCTGCTGGCGCAAGTTTAACATCAGCTCCTTTAATGGCTGCTCAGAATAGCAGTACCCAAACATTAATTAAGCCAAAAGCGCTGGAAAAAGGCGGCACAATTGGTGTGTGTAGCCCGTCAGCAGCCACTGCTGAACAGGCTGATATCATACTAGCAAAAGGCGTTATAGAGGCACTGGGTTACAAGGCTAAGCTTGCACCAAACATTTTAGCAAGACGCGGTCATTTAGCTGGCACTGATGTAATGCGAGCCGGCGATTTAAACAGTTTATTCAGTGACAAAGAGGTTGATGCCATTTTGTGTTTACGTGGCGGTTCAGGCGCTGCCCGTATTTTACCTTTGCTCGACTACGCAATGATCCGTAACAACCCAAAACCTCTGATGGGCTATTCGGACATTACCGCTCTACACAATGCACTACTCTCTCAAGCTGGGCTAATCAGCTTCCATGGCCCAAATGCATCGAGTGACTGGAACCCGTTTCATGTCGCGCAATTTAAGAACATGTTCGAAGCGCGTAAGTTGATGCATTTCCAAAACTTACCAAAAGCCGATGATGAGCTTGTTAACACTCAGTACCTGACCCAAACAATCACATCAGGTAAAGCCTCTGGACGATTAATCGGCGGTAACTTAACGGTACTGACAGCCCTTGCAGGATCGAATTATTTACCTGACTTTAATGGCGCAATTTTATTTTTAGAAGATATCGACGAAGCGCCGTATCGAATTGACAGAATGATGAGCACACTCAAACTCATGGGCGCACTTGATAAAATTGCGGGCTTTGTGTTTGGCGATTGTAATGACTGTAAGCCTGGCCGTGGTTATGGCTCTTTAACCCTTGACGATATTTTTGCAGATTATATAAAACCGCTGGAAATTCCTGCTTATCGTGGAGCTATGATTGGCCATATTAAGCGCCAATTTATCTTGCCTGTTGGCACTGTGGTTGAGCTTGATGCTGATAGTGGCACATTAAAAATGAAAGAAACGGCATTTAGTTAATAAACTTCATGCGTAAAAAAAGGGCCAATCGGCCCTTTTTTATTGAGTTTAATATTACTCAGCTGGTACAGCTTTGTCATCGCTTTGGATTTCAAGTAATTCTACTTCGAAAACAAGCGTTGAGTTAGCTGGGATCTTACCAAGATCACGCTCGCCATATGCAAGTTCAGATGGAATAGTGAACTTGTACTTAGAGCCAACTGGCATTAATTGTAAACCTTCAGTCCAACCTGGGATCACACGATTAAGTGGGAACGTAGTTGGTTCGTTACGTGAGTAAGAGCTATCGAACTCAGTACCGTCTAATAAAGTGCCTTTGTAGTGTACTTTAACAACGTCAGTTGCTACTGGCTTTTCGCCTTCACCTTCAGTGATCACTTCGTACTGTAGGCCAGATTCAGTTACTGTCACGCCTTCTTTCTTCGCGTTTTCAGCTAGGAATTTTTCGCCTTCAGCTTTGCTCTTCTCAGCTTCTACTTTCGCTTTTTCTTGTTGTTTAGTGCGAATGCTTTGGTCAAGCGCCGTTAACACTTCACGAATTTTTTCGTCATCAAGTTTAGCGTTACCTGCTAGCGCGTCTTCAAAACCACGCTTAAGAAGCGCTTCGTCTAGTTCAACACCTAACGCTTTTTTATCAGCAAGGTCTTGGTTTAAGAAGTTACCAACAGACGCACCAATACCGTATGCTTGTTGCTGAGCTTCAGTCTCTAGTTTAACTTCAACTTGCTGTTCTTTTTTTGCTTCCTGATTACAAGCTGTAAGCGCTAAAACTGACGCTGCAATCAATGACAATTTAATCGTCTTTCTCATTTTATATCTCCGACACACTTTGCAGTTGTCAATTATTGTATTATTACTAGTTAAAGATTAACGACCTACATGGTAGGCTGCTTGTCTAATAACTAATGTCATGCTTATGCATGATCAGCGATTAGACTAACAACCTAGGCCTTCAACGAGACCTAGTCTAACCTCTCAATCACTAAGAGTTAAGGGGAAATACTCGTAATATGTCGATATTTCGTACTTTTTTGTATCTGCTCAGCCTTTGCTTAGTTGTAGCGTGCTCTGAGCAACATGAGCAATCAACTGCACGCTATGAGCATGCGGCTAAAGGTGCCTTCGCCAGTGCGCTGTCGCACGATGGCAAATACAGCTTAATCTCATCAATACACCATGGGGTCGCACTGTGGGATAATCAACAACAGGTGCTAAAATACCAATGGTTTCAACAACAAAATCAAGATAGCTTGGTTCATACTGTTGCTATCTCTTACGACAATAGCCATGCAGTGACCGCTGAAAAGTCCACCTTTGCAGTGTGGGACATTGCCACGGGCAACAACACGGGTTATTACAAAATACACGCCTCAACAATTCGAGATATCGCGATAAGTAACCAAGGGCGCAGTGTGTTATATGGCCGCGCCGACGGTGTAGTCGTTTACATCGACTTAGAGAGTGGCAGACGCATAGAGTTCCTTGGCCACCAAGAAAAAGTCAATGTTGTTGACCTTTCACCTAACGGCCACTACGCCATAAGCGGCTCAAATGACTATGTAGCTTACTTTTGGGACACTCGCACAGGGCAAGTGATCCATCGCTTTAACCACCCAAGTCGCGTTACTCAAGTTGCCCTTGATCCACAAGGTCGATACGCATTTACCGCAGACAGTATGAAGCAAGCAAATGTATGGCAACTGACTACAGGTGATCTTGTTAGCAAACTGGCGTATATTGCGCGTCAGAAAATTTTTACCGCCGTCCGTTTTAATGATGAGGGCACTTTACTTGCAACAGGTTCACCCAATCGATTGGTCGATTTATGGCAGCTAGAGTCAGGTAAAAAGTTACATACGTGGCAAGTGATTCCTCGAGAAGGAAGCCGCCCGAAATCAGCCGTGGTGTTAGATGTTGCGTTTACTGATAACAACCAAGCGTTATTAACCGAAAGCTCCAGCGGATTCGCTGAAAGTTTTAATCTAAGAGAATCAAATGAATACAATTGAACATCGTTTAATGGAACTTGAAGCAAAAGTCGCTTTTCAAGATGAAACAATTGAAATATTGAATGATGAGCTTAAAGCGCACCAACAGCAGCTGGCAAAAATGAAACGCCAGACTGAGTTACTTGCAGAAAAGATTAAAGAAGCGCAGCAGCCTTCTTTAATGTCACAGCTTCAAGAGCCGCCTCCACCTCATTATTAATCAGGTGAATAGAGCCGGGTATTAATCGCCCGGCTTGAACACACCAATCACTTGTTCGAATTGACGCGTTGAGGCCTGAACTGCCTGCTCTGGTTGCGTCATTTTGTGACCACACTGTACGCACTCCACTTTTTCCACATCATGTTCTTTATAAAGCATCATGGTATCCATGGCCTTACATTCAGGGCACGATGCTCCAGCAATAAAGCGTTTTCTTTGTCTCATAGATGATCTCCCGTGGCATGTAGGCGGCTATTTTAGCCTAATAATTCTCTGTTTGATACGATTGCGAAGGCTAATGTGATCCGTGTTATGATAGCGGCAATTTAATCAGTGCTGTGCAAGTAAACATTCATGATCCAAATTTCAGACATCGAACTTCTACGTGGTGGTAACGCCTTACTAAAAGGGGCTTCTGCCACCTTATTCCCAGAGCATAAAGTCGGCCTTGTGGGCGCTAATGGCTGTGGTAAATCAACGCTGTTCGCGCTACTAAAGTCTGAATTGCAACTCGATGCCGGCGAATGCCAAATTCCTAAAGACTGGTCAATTGCCTCTGTAAAGCAAGAAACACCTGCGCTCGAAATCAGTGCCCTCGATTATGTATTACAAGGTCATCCTGAATATTACGCGCTAAGAATTGCACTTCGCGAAGCTGAGCAAAATAACGACGGCGATGCGCAGGCAAAAGCACATATTGGCCTAGAACATATTCAAGGTTATAGCATTGAAGCAAAAGCTGGTGAGCTATTACACGGTTTAGGTTTTAGTAATGAGCAAATAGACAACCCAGTGAGTGCCTTTTCTGGTGGTTGGCGTATGCGCTTAAACTTAGCACAAGCACTTATTCGTGATGCCGATTTATTACTGCTGGATGAGCCAACCAACCACTTAGATCTCGATGCGGTTTACTGGTTAGAACGTTTTTTACGAGCCTACACAGGCACTCTAGTGCTTATCTCCCATGACCGAGAGTTCTTAGATGCCGTAGTTGACCAAATTTGGCACATAGACGCACAAAAAATAAATGTTTATAAAGGCAATTACTCACAATTCGAACGCCAAAAAGCAGAGCGATTATTACAACAACAAGCGATGTTCGAAAAGCAACAAGAACAAATTGCTCACCTAGAAAAGTTCATTACGCGCTTTAAAGCAAAAGCTAGTAAGGCTAAGCAAGCACAAAGCCGCGTAAAAGCCCTAGAGCGGATGGAAAAGTTAGCCCCAGCCCATGTTGACTCACCTTTTGATTTTGAGTTTGCCGAGCCAACAGCGCTACCAAACCCGTTAATGACCCTCGACCAAGCCAAAGCAGGCTATGGCGACACCACCATTTTACACAGCATTAAGCTAAACCTTGTGCCGGGTAGCCGTATTGCGCTGCTTGGCCGAAATGGTGCGGGTAAATCAACACTGATTAAATTATTAGCTGGCGATTTACAACCTCAAGCAGGTGAAGTATTTCAGCATCAGGGCTTAAATATTGGTTACTTTGCGCAGCATCAGCTTGAGTCACTTGATTTAAAAGCCAGTGCAGTGACCCATTTACAACGTTTAAATCCACAAGCTCCAGAGCAGTCACTACGTGACTTTTTAGGCGGCTTTGCATTCTTTGGCGATAAAGCACTTGAGCCAGTTACGCCATTTTCTGGCGGTGAAAAAGCCCGTTTAGTACTGGCAATGCTGGTATATCAAAAGCCAAACCTACTGTTACTGGATGAGCCAACCAACCACCTCGATTTAGAAATGCGTCATGCCTTAGTAATGGCACTACAAGGCTTCGAAGGCGCTATGGTGACCGTATCGCACGACCGTCATATGCTTAAAAACACCGCTGATGAGTATTACCTCGTTGATAACGGCGAAGTAACACAATTTGGTTATGACCTTGATGCCTATTACCAATGGCTACTGAATGCCAATAAAGAAGCCGCAAAAAGCCCTGAAGACAATGCGCCTAAAGCCCATTCAAGCGTTAACCGCAAAGAGCAAAAGCGCTTAGAAGCTGAGTTCAGAAAGTCAGTGCAGCCATTGAAAAAGCAAATCGACAAGCTGGAAAAGCAACTTGATAAGTACTCTACAGAGCTTGGAGAAATCGAAAACGCACTTGCCGACAATGATTTATACAGTGATGAGAATAAAGCAAAACTGACAGAGCTACTCACTAAGCAAGCAAGCTTAACCCCAAAGCTTAATAACGTTGAAGAAGAGCTGCTTATGGCACTTGAAGAGCTTGAAGAAAAAGAGCAGGCCTTTGCCGATGAAACCGCTTAACAGCGAACAGTTTTGGCAGTTTGCATGTCAGCTTTACAGCAAAGACGGCATGCAAACCAAGCTACTAGGCTATCAAGACCAGCAAGGCAAAAATGTAAACCTGTGCCTGCTGCTTTATTATCTTGATTCTTTAGAGCTGGCTGTAACCCCCTCTCAACTGAGTGAGCTTGAATTGTGCATTGCTACATTTGATCAACAGGCTTTACAGCCCCTAAGAGCCACACGCGCCTACCTTAAAACCATTCAAGCCGAGATTTCAGACTACCCCACCATTCGCAAAGAGCTACTTAGCGCAGAATTAAAACTCGAAAAAAAGCAGCAACAATTACTGATACACACAGCGAATACCATGATATTCACTCAGCGCACAAATGCTGAAAACATAAGGCTTTATGTTGGAAGTGAGTTAGCGAGTTAGCGAGTTAGCGAGTTAGCGAGTTAGCGAGAGTAAAGTTTAAAGAGTCTAGCTCAAGCCTAATTGTAAGAATGGTTCTAATTCGGCACTAAAGTGCCTCCTACGGTATTTTATTTCTGAGTGAGACACCGAACTTAACAACCCCATCGATCTAATCTGACGTCTGAAAGCTGACATCTCTGCTTACGTTGGGTTTCGCTGCGCTCAAACCAACCTACCCGAAGAATGAACAGGCCGAATGCTGAGCGAGACACCACACTAAACAACCCCACCGATCGAATCTGACGTCTGAAAGCTGACAGCTGATAGCTTTCTACAGACATTAAAAAAGGCCGCCTAGGCGACCTTTTTATAAGCTGTGAAGCTCTATCTGTTGATATTACTCAACGATAGTTGCAACAACACCAGCACCAACTGTACGGCCACCTTCACGGATAGCGAAGCGTAAACCTTCGTCCATCGCGATTG
>NZ_PQBX01000064.1:0-200 GCF_002964625.1 Pseudoalteromonas sp. T1lg21 | reverse complement strand
GTAGGTTCAACATCAGGAAGTACCGGTATTGAATTAAAAGGGCGCGTTACTTCAACAGGGGGCGATAATGGCTCTTATGAGTACTCTTTCGCTGGTGATGAGCTAATAGTTCATTATGTTGAGTGGGATGCTGAGCTTGGTAGGCCTCTTCGCTTTAAATCAGTTCCACCATTTTCAGTTGGCGAAGTTCTTTCAATAAC
>NZ_PQBX01000063.1:0-334 GCF_002964625.1 Pseudoalteromonas sp. T1lg21 | reverse complement strand
TCATTATGTTGAGTGGGATGCTGAGCTTGGTAGGCCTCTTCGCTTTAAATCAGTTCCACCATTTTCAGTTGGCGAAGTTCTTTCAATAACTGGCTCTTTAAATGGCCAAAACGATGGGTATTTTGAGCTGCTAAACAAAGACTCAGATGGTAGCCAGGTAAATAAGGTTGATGGGCAGTCCCAAGATGACCCAACATGGACAAGTTTTGTAACTGAAAGCACATCTAATGCAACGGTTATTGTTGAAGATGGGGGCGGCGATGGTCAATTTAACGGGCCCTTTTTCGCATGCCCTGCAGGTGAAGTTACTGACAAACTTTGGTTCGATTTTCGT
>NZ_PQBX01000062.1:0-2605 GCF_002964625.1 Pseudoalteromonas sp. T1lg21 | reverse complement strand
TTAAACGTTATGGTAAGAAAAGGTACCCACTTCAACCCACTGAAATTGGTAAAAGCTTTGTACACCGAGAAGTGAAAAGAGGGCTTGAAATTGCTCGAGCGCGCTTTGAACGTCGATATAGGCGTGAGTTGGCTAAAGAAATAAATAAACGTTACACGCGAATATTAAGAAAATAGTTATGGCAACCAGACAACAAATTAGAGCCAGCATCAAGCAATTGATAGCTGGCTTTTTTACAGCAACGTTTGATTTTAGACCTGCCCAATTTTACAAAGAAGAGCTGCCATGCAGTGCGGTGTTTTTTGATAGCGGTGAGTCTATAAGGGATTTTGATGATGATACTGACACCAATGCTCAGTTATCACTTGAAATAATTATAGATAGCAATGGTGAGCAGGATACAGAGTTAGATGTATTTGCTAGCCAAGTTGAAGCTGCCATTCGAGCTGATAACACCTTAAATGGCTTGGTCGATGCTATTTACAGAGTCGGTTTTCAGTACGACCGAGACCCAGAATCATTAACTGCATCACTTACCTTATTTTTTAAAGTTCAATATGAAGACGAGGACTAAACAATGTTAGGCAATAAAGTAACTTTACATCGTTCAACTGATAACGGCACAGCTTATGGCGAAAAGATTGCCAATATTGTTGACCTTCAGCCGGGCGCCAAAACCGCTGAGACACATGAAAACACCACCTATGGCGCTGAGCATGATTACAAAGAATATGATTACGGCTTAAAGGATGGCGGTGAATACACCTTTGTTTTTAAATATGAGCCAGGCAACAGTGATATGGAAGAGATTGCTGATGCATTAGATAACGATACGAAAGAGTATTTACAGCTTCAGTTTCCTTCGCCAATTAGTAAGTCAAAGTCATTCCGATGTTTGGTTACAGAAGTCGGCGACCAAACACCTGTTGGTGAGCATGTAAAACGCTCAATCAAGGTAAAAGTTGATGGTCCTATCACCGAATCAGCATTGGCATAATTATGATTGCATGGCTTAAAAGATGGCTTGCAGAGCGCGCAATGCCAGTTGACCCGAACTTTAAACACCGACTAGTGGCCAAGCAAAAGCTTGGTCATTTTTTTATCGTGGAGTTAGGCGCGAGTGATTATGTGATCATTCATGACATGTTAGGCCGTATCCAAGCAGAAGATACTGATGATGCAACTAAGTCTCGTGAATTAATGGGGCTTCGGTATATGTCGCTTGCCATGTCATTGAGAACGGGCAATGGTCGTATGCCTTTTGATTGGCAAAATGATGTTGACCTTATGTATTTGGCGACACTACCTCACTCAAAAGTCATACCAGCTTTGGACGAAATAGCAGCTATTTCAGGTATTGATTGGATAACGCCTAGTTTTATTCCTAAAGAAACTGACACCCAGCTAGAAGAGGTTGAGCAACCAAGTCAAGAAGACTTAGATGCAAACCCCTCTTAGGCCAACCGAACCGTAGATTTGCCCTGCGGTTGGCACAAAAGAACGGGGCAACCAATGTTGATGACATGCTTTTTAATATGTCATCAACTCAATTTATAGAGTGGCAGCAATTTGCTCAGCTTGAGCCTTTTGGTGCACAAGTGGATGAATTTCAGTTAGCGGCGCTTAGAGCGCTAGTCACAAACTATCTCAGCTCCAATAAACAAAATATAAAATCCGTAAATGATTTCATGCTTAGCGCTGTTGAACGGCCAAAAGAGCGTGAGAAAACGGTGGAAGAAATTTACCAATTGTTTGGATAAATATCATGGCCAATGAACACAAAGTCATTTTAAGTGCTGATACCCGATCGCACCGCACAGAGTTTAATAAGTCAGTAGAAGCAAATAAAAAGTTTACGCTCTCTATTCAAAATGTATCTGACCAAACAAAGCTATTTGCAGCTAAGACTCGCACCTATTCAAATATGGCAGGTAAAGCGATTGCTGGATTTGCAACAGTAAGTATTGCTGCATATGCGGCGATTTATAAGAAACAAGCTGAGTTTATTGATCAACAAGCAAAAACGGCAGACCGCTTAGGTATATCAACAGAAGCCTTAATTGGTTTGCAGCATGCTGCAAATCAAACCGGTGCGAGCACAGAAAGCCTCAATATGGGGTTACAGCGAATGACCAGACGTATAGGGCAAGTTGCAGCAACGGGAAGTGGTGAGGCAGCAGTGGCGCTTGAGCAATTGGGGATCTCAATTGATGAGATAAAGGATAAAAGCCCTGATCAACAATTTGCACTCATTGCAGAAAAAATGAAAGGCATACACGAGCAAGGCCAAAAAGTATTTTTAACTCAAAAGCTATTTGATTCTGAGGGGGTGAAATTACTAAATACACTTAACTTAGGTGCTGATGGTATTGCTGCCATGATCACTGAAGCAGAAGAGTTAGGTATTACATTTAGTCGAATCGATGCCTCAAAAGTTGAAATGGCCAATGACTCATTTGACCGAGCAGAAAAGCTTTTGTCATCGTTTGGTACAAAATTAGCCAGCGAAACTGCTCCTCTTGTTGGTGCTTTATCAGATCTTTTCGTTGAAACAGCAAAAGAAGCCGGTGGCTTCGGCAAACTCGCCCAGCAGGTCATAGGAAAA
>NZ_PQBX01000061.1:495771-583715 GCF_002964625.1 Pseudoalteromonas sp. T1lg21 | reverse complement strand
CTTTATTGGGTGAAAGACAGATTATTAAAGGCTTAAAAGTTTAGGCAGGGATCGGTGTACCCTGCTTGACATGGGGAGTCATACCAACGCCCGCATAATGGGCGGATTAAGCTTGGCTAAAATTAGCGAGGAACGAGCGCCAGCCAAGCTGTAGACGTCCATTCATTAATGCGCTTGTTATATAACCTTTAATACTTTAACTGAACTAATGACTGTTTTTCATTACTGCCTTTTTTTGACAGCTTAAACTCATTTACTGAAGCACTAAAAACTAGCTGAGCCTGTGAAACTCCATTTGCAATTAGATAATTAGATACCGAGGTAGTTCTTTCAGCAGCTAGAGAAATTGAACTTACTCCATTTGATTCAGTTTCGCTGGCAACCCCCTTAATCTCCAAAACTATTGAGGGAAACTGCTTTAAGAACTTTACATGTTCATCCAGCTTTAATTGGTTTGTTGCATTAAGGTCTGAATAGCCAATATCAAACTCAATAACTCTCATTTCTTCCGGCTCAATAGAGAACTTTTCAGAAATAGACTCCGCACACAGTCGATTCGATATCATCAATAGAGAGAATAGAAATAAAATCTTACACTTCACATCAATTCCTCGAGGTTATATAACGCCCCGCTAAACGGCGAGCGATAGCGAGTCCGGTGGAGGCCACGTTTTTTTTTGTGGCCGGAACGAATTTGAGCGGTTTGTTAAGAGTGAGGTTTGCTACCATGAACCTGCCTTTTCTTTATATTGGCAGTTAGTACAGAACCTAAAAAACTCACCACCAGACTTAAGATACATTAAATTTTTTGTACTGCACTTACTGCATGTGCTTTCCAAGAACTCATTCTCTTCAGCGTGAAAATCACATGACGAGCAGTGCCATAGTGTATTTTTGTTGGCCTTTTCATCAAGCGACCAAACAAAAGTCTTCTCTTTACAGTTTGGGCAATATTGCTCCGACATACTTACTCTTAACATGTTTATAGCGAGCTAATCGCGCGTTTTTCTACCACAGCGTAGCTCGTTTTTCTTATTAGATTATTTCTAACAAACTTGTTAACTAATTACCAGTGTTATTAAAATTTAGGAATTCTCGCTTTTACCTCATGATAAAAACGAGCGATTGGGTCGTTTTCTTGACTATACGAGCGACTGAGCTAAAACTGTATATATATACAGCTTCATTTCAAAGGAATGAAAATAAAAACTCGCTCTCCTTATTTAAACTACATTGCAGACTATATGCTCACTCGTCAGTATTCATTAAGAACAATTAATGCTTATTTAGGTTGGATCGCAAAATTTATTCACTTTCACAACAAACGTCACCCAAGCTCAATGGGAGATGCAGAAGTCAAAGCGTTTTTAGACCATATTGTATTAAAACGTAATATGTCACCTAGAACACAAAGTGCAGCTTTAAATGCGCTCGCTTTTTTATATAAACATATTGTCAAAAATGAGCTTTCTTTAAACTTGAATTTTGCACGAAGTAATCGACAACCCAAGCTGCCTGTAGTGATGACGCCTGATGAAGTAAAGCAATTGATGAGTCATCTTTCCAAGCGATATTACTTAATCACGGGGTTAATGTATGGAAGTGGTTTGCGTGTGATGGAAGCGGTGCAATTGCGAGTAAAGGACATTGATTTTGATTACAAATGCATTCAAATTTGGAACGGAAAAGTCAACAAGCAGCGTATAGTTACTCTTGCAACGGAGTTGATCCCATTACTTAGAAATCAAATTTTGCAAGTTGAAGAATATTTAAGATTAGATTTACAAAACGAGCGATACGCAGGTGTGTGGATGCATAACGCTTTAACTCGTAAATATCCCTCAGCTAATAAATCACTAGCGTGGCAATACTTATTTCCTTCCTACAAATTAAGTGATGACCCAGAAACTGGCGAGATACGTCGCCACCATTTCCACCCTACATGTGTTAGAAAAGCGATTAAAAAAGCATTAAAGCAAACCAATATTACAAAGGTTATTTCGCCTCACAGAAGAGCAAGTAATAGTTGGCTAAAATGTGTAGCTAATCGAAACTGAGTAAAATGTTACTAGTCGCACTTCAGTAGCTTTTTAGCGAGTGTCAATCTTCCTGAAATTACTTCCTAAAATATATAAGCTATACAAGTAACTCAGGGGCCAAATAAAGGCTATGATTACGGCAAAAAGTTTGCTCTTATTTTTAAAGCAATGAACTATCGAGCATCCCCAAAGATAAAGAAGGGAAAATAGCGATAGGGAGAAAAGCAAAGTTTCCCATATGTGCATCTCATCACTATCTAAACTCGAATCAACTACACGCGGATCCCCAATATAACCTAGCAACACAAAATATCCCCATATCGCTAGACTAAGAGCTATGAGCAGCAAAAGGGATTTAGAATTTAAGAAATATTTCATCATGCTCGCTAACCCCATAATATGGAACGTGTTAAGCTTGGCTAAAATTGGCGACGAAGGAGCACCAGCCAAGCTTTAGACATCCCACCTATAATTGCCTTGTTAGGTGAACTTTTCGACTATTTCAATAGCTCGTTGTTTTGTAAAAACACCATTAATTTCTGGATCTGTTAATTCAGCTACGTAGTCAGAAACTCCTTCCTCTTCAAAATCAACTAAATCACATAGTTGAAGAGCATCAGCGATAAAGCATAAGTGATTTTTATTTAGTTTATCTTGAATGAACAATTCACATAGTTTCTTTATATCAGCAAAAGATATAACAATCTCTTCATCTTCAATGATATCGAGAGCAATAGAAGAACCTTTGATATCCAATTTATTTTCATAATCTGAAAATTCAGTTATAAACTCTCCTAGAAACACTTCTGGAGATATGTGCTCATTTAATAATTTGGATAGCGATGACAGCTTCACCTTTGCTCACCTAACAGCGTATTTGTCTATTAGTCTTTACACTCAAAACCTTTAGAGTCGACTTTGGCGACGTTGTCTTTATTGCCACACTCTTTAATTGCCATCTCTGTGTGATTGTGCTCATTGTATTGTTTAGCAATTGCGCCAAGGCTTAGCACAATTACTACAGCTATCACTATTTTTTTAATTTTAGACATAAACATTCCTTTGAAAATAAACTATTTAAACACAAACAGTTGCGCTTGCTATTATTGATAAAACTAAATCATATTGAAACCGATTTAACCATTCAAAAATGCAGCAAAATATTTTACAGCTCTGTTTAACTACCGACAACGAACCATAACCTTACCTTTTAACCCTTACAACAATGTTTTTTAAAAGTAATTTAATTTATATCATGCAAAATCTGCTATGGTTTCCTCGGTGGTGGGATAACTTCAGGAGGGCTTTCAACGAATAATAAATCATTGATATTTAGCTTTACTCTATTACCGCCACACATCACAAGGCCACCATATTTGGTTGTTGAGTAATTTAAATAAATCTCGAAAGTGTTTACCAAGTTAGGGTTAATAACGATGTAAGTTTCTTTAAAATCTGGGTAAATGTGAGCATCTTCAAATTTTAAGCTAACACTTTGCTCGTTCTCTTTGTACAAATTAATCTCTGTTAAAAAAAGATCACCATTTTTCTTAGGAACAAAAATTTCGTAAAGCCTTAGGTTATTTTGCTCATTCCTTTCATCTGATTTTGCAAATGGTACTTTTTCAGCTTGCTCAGTATTTCCCATTGCTTGAGATGTAAAAGATATAAAAATGAATAAACACACCGCGAATAGTTGTTTCATTGGCTTCCTTGTTGTTATGGCTTTCCAAACACAATATTAACCCATTAAGGGTCTAGTAGAGGGTTCCTGCGATAGCATATATAGTCCTTTTTGCATTGATACGTGACATTTTGGCTCATCAACTATTCACGAAAAGGCTATAACAATGAAACCAGTCGTTACTCTTCCCCCTAAACTTAATCAATCAGTGCCATCGAATTTAAATTGAAGTTATAAATAGAGAATGACTCACCTTCTTCTTTTAACGTGACAGTTATTTTTGCGTCTCCATTCGTGTATGAAGCTGGAATTAAATAAGTAACATAAGTACCAGAACCACCTCCGGTAACAGCTTTAGAGCTAACATTTATAAATTCAAATTCACCTAGTTCTTTTAATTCGCCCAACTTTGAGAATGCACGCATGATTTTAGAAATATCTTCATCTGTGGCATTTTCAATTGATGATGGGGTCATATAGTTTTTGAGAGTCTGAGGGTCCCATTGAGAGATATCTGTAATTGCTGAATTTAGGTAAGGAATAGCAGTTTCTTTGTAGGCAGAGGATTTATTCGCAGTCCAAATTGCTAAAAGTACAAATAAGCTAATTAACACTAAAAATGTTATACCAATTCCTTTAAGTATCTTTTTAACCATGATTTTTATTATTTTCCTTGATTGAATCACTTACGAATTTATCAGCTTTAAATGTCTTATGGTAGTACCCAATTTGAGTAGAAATTTTTAAACACTAATTTTAGTTGCTTGTATCATGGCCAATATGCCCGTTCTTTCGCGCTTAACCTCAAGTAACCCATACTTTGAGTAAATCCACTCAATCAGTTTTCAACTTATTTTTGCTCAGCATGTATTAATGCTACTAAGCAAAAATATCCACCGCAAACTAACTCAGAGCTAAGATTTATTTGGTACAATCAGCCTTTGATATGGCTAACAGATAGGTTTTCCTTAATGCATCCGCGAAATCGCCACTTAAATGGCTACGACTTTACTTTGCTATGCAAAGATACTCCTGCCCTAACACCTTATATAACGCAAACGCCAGCGGGCACTGATAGCATTGATTTCACCAATGCATTAGCGGTTAAAACCCTCAACCAAGCGTTATTAAAAAGCCATTATAAAATCGATTTTTGGGATTTACCCGACAACTACCTTTGCCCACCGGTTCCTGGCAGAGTGGATTACATTCATCACTTGGCTGATTTATTAGCAAGCGATAACCAAGGGCATATTCCGACGGGTAAGCAAGTAAAAGTGCTTGATGTAGGCACGGGTGCAAATGTGATTTACCCGCTTACAGGTAATCACGAATATGGCTGGCACTTCACAGGCTCCGATATTGATGCCTTGTCTGTTAAAATTGCCAAACAAATCGTGCAATTCAACCGCCTGAAAATTAATGTTAAGCAGCAAAACAACGCCGATAAAATGTTTAAGGGCGTGATATCGAATAAAGATGTTTTTCACCTAACTTTATGCAACCCACCGTTTCATGCCAGCGAGCAACAGGCCAAAGCAGGTACTGAGCGTAAATGGAAAAACCTAAACAAAGCGCCACAAAAAGCGCTTAATTTTGGTGGCCGCCAAAACGAGCTTTGGTGTGAAGGCGGTGAACGCGAATTTATCAGTAAAATGTGCATTGAGAGCCAAGAGTTTGCAGAGCAATGTATTTGGTTTACATCGCTTGTTTCTAAGTCTGACACTTTACCGCATATAAAAAAGCTACTTAGCACACTTGATGTGAAAGAAGTAAAAGTTATAAAAATGGCACAAGGCCAAAAAATCAGTCGCTTTATTGCTTGGAGCTATTTTGACCAAGCCGACCGCGAAGCCATTCTTAACGAACTAGTATAAGGATAATAAGATGATCGACTTTCGTTCAGACACAGTTACAAAACCAACAGCAGCTATGCGCGCGGTCATGAATGACGCCCCAGTAGGCGACGACGTTTATGGTGACGACCCAAGCGTTAATCAACTTGAACAATTTGCTGTTGAGCGCCATGGCTTCGAAAGCGCCCTTTATTGCAGCTCTGGCACGCAAGCAAACTTACTAGCATTGATGGCACATTGTGAGCGTGGCGACGAATATATTTGTGGTCAACAAGCGCATAACTACAAATTTGAGGGTGGCGGTGCCGCTGTATTGGGTTCTATTCAACCACAACCAATTGAAAATAATGCCGATGGCAGCATAGATTTAAACAAAGTTGTGGCTGCAATTAAAGCTGATGACTTTCACTTTGCTAAAACCAAACTACTTAGCTTAGAAAACACCATTGGTGGCAAAGTTCTCCCGCTAAGTTATCTAAAAGAAGCCAGAGAGTGTGTTGATAAACATAACCTTGCTCTGCACTTAGACGGTGCCCGCGTGTATAACGCGGCGGTTAAGTTAGGTGTTGATATCACTGAGATCACCCAGTATTTTGATTCAGTGTCTATTTGCTTATCAAAAGGACTCGGTGCGCCTGTTGGCTCACTATTACTAGGTAGCAAAGCACTGATTGATAAAGCACGCCGCTGGCGTAAAGTACTTGGTGGTGGTATGCGCCAAGCGGGTATGCTGGCAGCCGCTGGCCAGTATGCACTTGAGCATCACGTAGCAAGGCTTGCTGAAGATCACGATAACGCGGCGTATTTAGCTGAGCAGTTAAACACGTTAACTGGTTTTGATACGTCAACTTTTCAAATCGATACCAACATTGTTTACGCAAATGTTGCCGAACATATCGATTTAAAAGCAGTGGCACATGCACTAAAAGAGCAAAATATGCTGTTTTCACCGGGTAAACCACTGCGATTAGTGACCCATTTAGGCGTCACTAAGCAAGATATTGATAGCTTTATCTCGGCATTAGCGGCCGAGATTTAACGCTTCTTTATAATGTTTGCGGCACACCGATACATATCGGTCGTTGCCGCCAATTTCTACCTGATTACCGTCTGCAATCGCATTGCCATGCTCATCAGTACGCAGTACATGGTTAGCTTTACGACCACAGTGACACACTGTTTTTAACTCAATTAGTTTGTCTGCCCAGGCAAGTAGGTATTGTGAACCACTAAATAGCTCACCTCTAAAATCGTTACGTAAGCCATAACACAGCACCGGAATACCAAGCTCATCAACCACATCTGTTAATTGCATTACTTGGTCTTTTGATAAAAACTGACACTCATCAACTAAAATACAATGGCGCTTTTGCTCTGCATTTAATGATTTGATTAGCTCAAATACATCTTTATCTGCATCAAAAATATGCGCATCAGCCTGTAAACCAATACGTGAAGACACCTTGCCAACACCTGCTCTATCATCAATAGCCGCTGTTAAAATAACCGGTTCCATACCACGTTCGCGGTAGTTAAATGCAGATTGTAAAAGTGTGGTAGATTTGCCTGCATTCATTGCAGAATAATAAAAGTACAGCTGTGCCATGATGTTGCCCAAATTTTAAAGTCGCAATATGCTACCTTAATCGCGCGACAACATCATCTATTACCTTACTCTTATTACCTCAATCGTTGTCCCAGTAAAATTGCTGTTTTATAACAAGCCTTCGTGTTTCAGTAACCACTCTTTTCTTTCAAGGCCACCTGCATAGCCTGTGAGTTTACCGTTTGCACCAATAATTCGATGGCACGGCACAATAATGCTAATCGGGTTTTTACCATTTGCAGCGCCCACTGCACGCACCGCTTTTGGGTTATTAATGGCAAGTGCAATATCTTGGTAGCTTTTGCTTTGACCAAACTCAACATCCATCAGCGCACGCCACACTTGCCTTTGAAAGTGAGTACCTTGGGTATCAAGGGGTACTGTAAAACGTATACGCTCACCGTTAAAGTATTCATTAAGCTCACTTATACAAATTAAAATGGGTGTAAGGGTGTGCTCATCAACAACCTCTGTTTGCATTGCAACCACCGGGTAAAAGCCAACGTAACTGACGCCTTTTGATGTACTTTGAATGGTTATATCGCCAATCGGGCTTGGCATAATAACTTGTTGCATACTCATAATTGTTGCCATAGTTGAAAAGTTAAATAAGAGCGAAATGGCGCACAGTGCTCGCTATTAAATTCGCAGATTCCAGCGAGGGCTTTTTTAACCCCTAAGTCGCCCGCCAATAGAATATCAGGGTGGCTTTGACCGCGTAGTTTGGCGTAATTAACGGTCCACGGGCCAATACCTTTGAGCTCTAACCAATTATCAAGCTCTTGATTATCTGGGTTTTGCTGACAATAGGCACTTAAACGCCGTAGCGCATCTTTGCGTGATTGTGGCATTTTAAAAAAATCGAGTTCAGAATTAGCAACCCAATGAGGGCTTGGAAAATAGTGGTTATTACTTTGCTGATTAAACTCACTTACAAGCTGTGTAACGAGATTGTGAGCTGCTGTAACACTCACTTGCTGACCAAGTACCGCACGTATGCCCGCTTCATAGTCTGACCAAATTCCCGGCAAACGCAGCCCAACACAAAGCGGCATCGCGCCTCTAAGCTCTGCATCTAAATGCTGTTCAATAGTGTGCGTGTCGGCGTCTAAATCAAGCACACGGCGAATGTTATGGATCACTTGCTGTAAATAGCGGGTGTTATCAATATCAATTGCTACTTTAAAATGGTTTTTATGCTCAACAAAATGCGCTGTGAATTGCCCTTGGCAATATTTATCTTTAAAAGTGCGACCATAGCTTGTTGCGCTCAACCATTCTAGGCCGCTAATTAAACGGCGCTGCAAAAAATCATGGAGTGCTTGCCAGTTATAAGGCGGCCTAAATGCCAGTGTTAGAGTTAATGTTGAGGCTGGTTTTTTATCTGACTTGCGTAACTTTGAAGGGGCAATATTTAACTGCTTTAAAAAAGCATCATTAAAACGACGAATACTATTAAAGCCTGCCGCAAAAGCGATATCAGCTACCGACAAATCAGTTTGTTGTAATAGCTGCTTGGCAAAATTGCATTGGTTAAATAATCGATACTGGGTGATCGACAGTCCAAAATGTTGGTTAAACAAACGGCGTAAATAGCGACTCGACACCCCTAGCCTGTCTGCTAAAACCTCACAGTCGTAAGCCTCACCTTTATCAATCAGTTGTTTTGCACGTAATGCGGTGGTTTTAGTACCTAGCCAAGCGGGGCTATTCGGTGCACTATCTGGGCGACAACGAATGCAGGGTCGAAAACCATCTTGCGCAGCCAAGTGCGCATATTGGTAGTATTCAACGTTCTTTTCTTGTGCCGTTGGTGCAGGGCAAATGGGTCTGCAATAAATGCCAGTGCTTTTTACCGCCACAAAAAACACCCCATCAAAGCGTGGGTCGCGGCTTTGCCTTGCTGTTTGCCATTGTTGGCTAGTCATAATTATTCTCGTTACACGCTAATACCCTTAGCTTAACTGAATATTATTTTTTGACTAGCCAGTTTCGGACCTTAACTATTTAAACAGCTATTTAACTGCTGCTAGATATCGGCGCTCAACTTCCGGCCAATTGATCACTTCGTAAAATGCAGCAATATATTCAGGGCGACGATTTTGATACTTCAAGTAATACGCATGTTCCCACACATCAAGCCCTAAAATAGGCGTTTGATTATTCATTAGTGGGCTATCTTGATTGAGGCTACTTTCAACGACCAACTGGTTATTTTCATCAACACATAACCACGCCCAGCCACTACCAAAGCGGCTTACCGCGGCATTAGTAAATTGCTCTTTAAATGCGTCAAAGCTACCAAATGTATCAACTATTGCAGTGTTTAACTCTGCACTTGGCGTACCACCGCCATTAGGAGACATAACTTGCCAAAATAATGAGTGATTATGATGACCACCCACATGCTCTTGTACTGCTTTTTGTAAAGACTCAGGCATTGATGAAATAGTGCGGAGTAATGTTTCAGCATCTTGCTCTGAATAATGGCTGCCCTCTAGTGCAGCATTCGCTTTATTAATATAGGTTTGATGATGCAAGGTGTGATGTATTTCCATGGTTTTCGCATCAATGTGCGGTTCAAGTGCATCATAGTCATACGCTAAATCGGGTAATGTAAAAGGCATACTGATTCCTTATCGTTAATGTAATAACTGCGTTTTATGGGGATGGTCAGCTAATAGCTGGTTGATTCGGTTAATAAGTGCCGGAAATGCCGATGCCATGCTCGCAAACTTAACCAGCTCATAATAGGTTTTATGATGATGGTGCAGCACCAAGGTGCGAACTTGCTGCTCTGGGTGATTTAATAGCACGCTTAATCGTTGATGAGCATGACAAAGCCAGGTGCATGCTTTATCGGGTTTTTGCATGACTTTAAAGGTGTCGGCAAGATTCAAAGTGGCAACAACAAATGCTGCAATACAATGCTCTAACGAGCGAGTTACCGAATGGTTGATTGGAATATTAGAAAATTGCGCCAGTAGTGTTTCGGCGCAGCTGCTTGCAACCGTGTAATGATCACGCGCAGTAATAAGCTCGCCAGATTCAAATGCTAAGTTGCCTTGATAAATAGCACTTTGCCAAGGAGCAAGCGCATCATCAATGGCGTGCGAAGTTAACGGTGTGTGGCGTGTTGTTTGAGTCATAAAAATCACCTGCACTTATACCAATCATTCTATGTGTATTTAAACTACACACAGAAAAGATCAAATGCAAATGATTTTTATTTATATTGTTATTTGTTAATTTTTATTTATAGCAACATTACTTATTGATGCGCAAAGTCGATAAGCTCTTGGCCTGTTAGGCGGTAAATAATCCATTCGTTTTGCGGTTTAGCACCAATGCTGTCGTAAAAATCAATGGCTGGTTTATTCCAATCAAGTACCACCCACTCAAAACGACCACAGTCTTTTTCGAGTGCTTGTTTAGCGAGATATTGCATAATTTGCTTACCAGCGCCTTTACCACGGCTGTCAGCACTGACGTAAAGATCTTCTAAATACAAACCATTTTTACCAAGCCAGGTTGAGTAATTATAAAAATACACAGCAAAGCCAATTGGTGTGTCGCCGTCTAAACAAATAACACTATGCGCCGTTGCGCCTTCACTGAATAACGTTTTTAAAATAGCTTGCTCGTCTGTTTTAACTGCGTCGGGTTCTTTTTCGTAAATAGCAAGTTCGGTAATAAAATGTAGGATTGTTGCAGCATCACTTGCGACTGCCGGACGAATTGTAATTGCGTTACTCACTCTGTATTCCTTTTTTACATCATTATTGTAA
This sequence comes from Pseudoalteromonas sp. T1lg21, assembly GCF_002964625.1. NCBI lineage: Bacteria > Pseudomonadati > Pseudomonadota > Gammaproteobacteria > Alteromonadales > Pseudoalteromonadaceae > Pseudoalteromonas > Pseudoalteromonas sp. T1lg21. Next base: position 572,742 of record NZ_PQBX01000061.1, on the reverse strand, counting down.
CGCCCAGTTTATAAGGGCTTTAGCATGGTGTAAACGCCCTTTACAGAAATACACGGCATTAAAAAAGGGGCTACTAAAAGTTAGCCCCATTATGCTTTATTTACTCATCGACTTATAAAGTACCGGAAGTACAAATAAAGTTAAAAAGGTTGCACTGACCAAGCCGCCAACAATAACCGTTGCAAGGGGCTTTTGTATTTCGGCGCCTATTCCTGTGCTTAGGAGCATTGGAATTAGTCCAAGCATTGAGGTAAGCGCGGTCATCAGTACGGGTCTTAGCCGTGAAACAGCGCCTTCAAATACTGCTTTATCTTTGCTATCTCCTGCACTAATCCTTTGATTAATACTTTCGACCATCACCACACCATTCAATACAGCAACACCAAAAAGTGTGATAAACCCTACTGAACTGGGTACAGATAAGTATTGCCCAGAGACATATAATGCAATCACCCCACCAATTACAGCCAAGGGAACATTGACAAGAATAAGCACCACTTGCGATAGGTTACTAAAAGCAAAATAAAGCAATAACGCAATCAGTAACAAGGCCACTGGCACTACTATCATTAGCCGCTTTTGTGCCCGTTGTTGGTTTTCGAACTGACCGCCAATCGCCACACTGTAACCACTAGGTAACTGCATTTTATCGGCAATGGTAGCGCGTATATCGGCAACTACAGATCCCATATCTCGCCCCTGCACATTCGCTTGAATAACCACCCGCCTTTGAACATCATCGCGACGAACTTGCGGAGCGCCAGACTCAATTTGTACATCGGCTACATCCCCCACCCTTACAATGGCACCCGTGGGGGTTTGCAGTCGAAGATCAGCAATCACATTTGGGTTTTGGCGAAAGCTTTTTACTATACGCACATAAATATCATAGCGCTCATTGGCATTAATGATTTGCCCTGCGGATTGCCCGCCAATACCGTGCTGAACTACATCCATTAAATCAGCCACCGATAAGCCAAAACGCGACAATGCCAAACGGTTAGGTTTAACTATCAGCTGCGCTTCGCCGCCTATTTGCTCCATAGCGACATCTTTAGCGCCAGGTATTTGCTGAACTAGCTGCTCAATTTGTTGGCCTTTTTCAGTTAAAACGCCTAGGTCACTACCAAATAATTTTATGGCCAATTGCGCTTTAACACCTGATAAAAGCTCATCTACTCGGGTTGCTATAGGCTGTGAAAAGTTAAACAAAAGCCCTGGGAACTGCTCAAGCTTGGCTTCCATTAGTTGCTGTAATTCGACACGCGTTTTCGCGTTTACCCATTGCTCATGAGGTTTTAAGCCTAAATAGATTTCAATGTTGTTAACTGGTTCTGGATCTCCCCCTACTTCAGCCCGACCGATTCGGCTCAGCGCATATTCCACCTCACTAAATTCAAGCAACATGGCTTCAAGCTTTGGTGCAACTAAGATTGCCGTATCGAGACTTGCAGATGGAGCTAGTGTCACACGTAGGTTAATAGTGCCTTCTTCAAGCTCTGGCACAAATTCAGTACCCAACCTTGGAAGGATAACAGCCGCTACAATCAGTAATAACCCTGCTATAGCTAAAACGCTACGTTTAGCCTGCAATGCTTTTTGTAAAGCCCGTTGATAAAGGATATCGATCGGTTTTAACAGAATACTTTGCTTTACTGTCACGCCCTTGGCAAATAAGTACACGCACAGAGCTGGCACCACAACCAAGGCAACGATCACAGCGCTAATAATCGCAAGCATAATACTTACAGCCATTGGCTGAAATAACTTGGCCTCAACGCCTTCAAAGCTAAACAGCGGTAAAAATACCGTTAGTATGATCAAAGAGGCAAAAAAGATGGGCCGTGCGACTTCTTTTGCAGCAATAGCAACCAGCTGCGAAGAAGGCTTATGTTGGTTATGCTTAAGCCCTAAGTGCCTAAATACATTCTCAACCATCACAACAGAGCCATCTACCAGCATACCGATTGCAACAGCAATCCCACCTAACGACATTAAGTTTGCCGACAAGCCAAGCCATGCCATTACACTCAATGCTAAGCCAATCGAGATAGGGATTGACAGTAACACCAAAAATGTTGCTCTTAAATCCAACAAAAATAGCGCTAATACAATGATAATAAACACAAAAGCTAAAAGCAGTGCATCAATAACCGTTTGTACCGCTTGGCTAATAAGCTCTGCTTGGTCGTAAATGGCTTTAAATTCAACCCCCTTTGGCAGTGCTTGATTTATCATCTCGACACGCGCGTTAATGCCATCAATAGTTTGCTTGGTATTAGCGCCCATTCTTTTCAGCACGATACCAGTCACCACTTCACCACGATTGACTATTTCGCCTTGTTCATTGCGTTTAGATAAGGTGACAGCGCCTTGGCGAATTTCACTTCCAAGCTCAACATTCGCAACATCAGCCACTTTAACGACTGTACCATCAATGGTTTTGATAGGTGTTTGTGCTATCTCAGCAAGCCCTTTTTCGCCTGGGGTAAACCAACCTGTACCACGAATAACAAGCTGCTCTTGACCACGGTTCATATACCAGCCACCCACATTACTGTTGTTAGCATCTAGTGCGTTACTAACATCTTGCTGTGTTAAGTCATAAGCAAGTAACTTATTGGGGTTTATGTTCACTTGATACTGCTTAACCTCACCGCCAAATGACAGAATATCGGTCACACCATCAATGGGTAATATAAGTAATTTAACCACCCAATCATTTAAGCTACGCAGTGCCATGCTATCAATGTTGGCATCTGGCTTTGCTTCAAGTAGATATTGGTAGACTTGTCCAAGTCCTGATGTATTAGGGCCCATGGTTGGCATACCCACACCATCTGGGATCAGCTCTTTAGCAGACTGCAAACGTTCAAAAACCAGTTGCCTAGCAAAGTAAATATCAACACCTTCTTTAAACACCACAGTGACGCCCGATAACCCCGTTTTAGAAATAGAACGCACCTGCTCTACATCGGGCAGCGCATACATAACTGCTTCTATCGGGTATGTGATCAGTTGCTCTACTTCTTCAGCCGCAAGCCCTGGTGCTTCGGTATTCACCGCAACTTGCACATTCGTCACATCAGGAAAAGCATCTAAATTAAGTTTTGGGATCATAAATGCACTCACTGCAATCGCTGCAAGTAAGGCCAATACCACGAGTAGACGGTTCTTTATCACCGCCTCAATTAATAAATTAAACATGCGTCACCTCTAGTGGTTATGCGGATCAAATCCGCCTTTAGCTAGCTGTGATGCAATAAAAAAAGCACCTTGGGTGACAACTTCAAGCCCGGCTTTAATACCTAATACTTCACGATAATCACCAAAACTTCTGCCAAGGGTTACTTCTTGGGCAGCAAAGCCACCATCGTCATCAACGACAAATAACTGCCAGTCACCATCTGCACTACGTGTTAACGCGTTTTCAGGTACGGCAAGTACCTCTTGGTCTGTTTCAAAATGAAAATACACATCCGCAAACATGCCTGGGTGCAAACTATGCTGGGTGTTTTTTACCTCGAGCCTAACGGTTCGTGAGCGTGTTTGTTTATCAATGGTATGTGCTTCTTGAATAACCCTTGCTTGATAACGATTGCCGTTAACTTCCAACAGCGCCGTAGAGCCATTACTGATAGTACGGTCTTGATTAGCTGAAAGCTGAGCAGCAACCCAAAGCGCAGATTCATCGGCTATTAGCATCAGCTCAATCCCCGAATCAACTCGCTGACCTTGGGCAAAGTTATCGGTTAAAACAGCCCCCGATGTTTGTGCAAACAAGGTGTATTCACCGAGTTTTTCTGGGCTTATGGTGAGTGTTTGTGCAATAGCTTGTTTTGATAAACCAAAGGCAACTAATCGGCTATAGGCGACTTCATACTCGGCTTTGGCAGTTAAGATTTGTTTTTCGCTGACTGTGCCCGCGGTCATTTTAGTAACACGTTGCCACTCGGCTTCTGCTAATCTAAATTCAGTTTGCTGGCTGGCTACTTCGCCACTAAATAAAGTGACTAAAGAGTCTCCTTTATTTACATGCTGCCCTAATAAGGCATGGCGTTTTACAACGATAGAATCAACACGAGGTGACACCACATAACTGACGTAGCCATTGGCTTTAATTTCCCCCGGTGCATACAAGGTTTGCTTGTGTTTTTTCAACACAAGGCGCTCAACCTTGATATTAGCTAGTTGCTGTTGCTGCTCAGTTAAACTGACTTCATTAGCATGCTCAGCTTGCTCATTTTCTTGATGATTATGCGCTTGTTCTGTCGCATAAATATTTGTCACAGTCATATAGCATACGCACAGCAATGCGTAACGCATAAAATTTCTTAAATACATAGAGTGTCTCTTACTTAAAATGGGCTAAGCCCAAAAAATCTAAAAAGGGTTTTTGATTAAGTAAGAGCTAAAATAGGTGGGCGATGTAGCGGTGCTAAGTCAGCCGATTTGAAGTTGAAATCAAGTGATTCGATTTTAGTGAAATAGATACCAGTAGGTTCAGACAATTGCAGCGAATCGACAAACGCAGGGCTGTGACAAACATGACAATGGCCTTTTTCGGCTGAGTCAGACAACTGTTTGCTAAGCTCGGCATGCTCTGATTGATGTAACTGGTGATCGCCATTGGCAGTGCAATGGGCTTCAAGGTCAATTTCTTCTGATAACAGTACCGAGGTGTGATTAAACGCAGCATTATGATCGGCCACATCAAAGCTATCCAGCAGTGGCTGGAGCAATAATACGCTAATCAAAATAAAAAATGCAGCTTTCACATTGAGCCTAAAAATTAGAACTAAAAATTGGTACAACGGCGCTAAACTAACAAATCTACCGGCATTTGAACAGTAAATTATAATCTGTACACGAACAATGCATTACAAACATTTCAATACCACGGCACGCATGGTATAAAAATAAAGCAAATCAATAACTCGGTATTTTCTATGGGACACGGACACCACCATCATCACGATACAAATAACCAAAGCACCCGCCAACTCATGCTGGCAGTTGCAATCAATGTGTTATTAACTGTCGCTCAGGTGATTGGCGGCCTTGTTTCTGGCAGTTTATCGTTAATTGCTGATGCACTGCATAATTTAAGTGATGCCTCGTCGTTATTCATTGCCCTAATCGCCCGAAAAATTGGTGCTAAACCTGCTAATGATCGTTATCAATACGGCTATAAACGCGCTGAAATTTTAGCAACCCTATTTAACAGCTTAAGTTTAATTGTGATTGGTGGTTACTTAATTGTTGAAGCTATCTCCAACTATTTAAACCCTGAGCCCATTGATGGTTGGATCATCATTTGGGTCGCTGGACTTGCGCTCATTATTGACCTTGTCACCGCCCTTTTAACTTACAAAGCAGGTGCTAAAGACAGCATGAATATTCGTGCTGCGTTTATACATAATGTGTCTGATGCATTAGCTTCAGTGGTGGTGATCATAGCTGGTACCTTAATTATTCTTTATCAATGGTATATTGTTGATTTAATTGCCACTATGCTGATTTCTGTGTATGTCATTTACCATGGTATTTTGCTGCTATTAGCGAGCAGTAAAATTTTAATGCAGGCAGCCCCTGATAATTTTGCTTTAACAGCAGCTACTACGGAGCTGAAAACCCAATTTGCCATCACTAATATTGATTACCTCAAAACGTGGCAAATAGACGATCATCACGTTCATTGCGAGCTCAAGTTTAGTGCCAAGCAAAACATCAATAACGATGAAATACGTCACTTCTTACATGATAACTTTGCAATTGAAAGCTGCACTATTGAACAAGTTTTAGTGTAAATGTTACGCGTTATCATTTACTATTCAGTTTTGTTTTAACAGCAAACTGAAGGAACAAACCTTGTTGAAGTTGTGGTTACGTCGTACGCATTTATTGCTTGCCTTAGTAAGCGGTTTATTTTTGATTTGTTTAAGTTTGACCGGTGCGTTGCTTATTTACGCAAAAGACATTCAATACCTTACTCAAAGCGATAAATGGACGGTAAAACCAGCGGCTTCAGCTCTTGATTTTGATGACCTCATAAAACACGTTTCAGCTTCAACTAAACAACCAGTTACCCTGTTAATGCCTGATCAGCGCAGTGATCTTGCTTGGCAATTACAGTTGGCAAACAACCGCTATGTCAGTGTAAATCCTTACAACGGCCAAGTGTTACATGAGTACGATTACTACAGTACGATTTATGGCTTTACCATGGCTTTGCACCGCTGGCTGCTATATGAAGATGGCGATAAAAACCGCCCATTAAGAAACTGGGTTTCGGTGTGTGCGCTCATTCTTATTATTGAAATTCTGCTCGGTTTTTATATTTGGGTTAAACCAAAAAATCGCATGAAGCGCTTGGCTATTAAGCGTAAAGCAAAATTTAGAGTGCTGATGTATCAGCTACATACCGTTCTGGGTGTGTATTTTTTAATTCCACTCATTTTAATTGCTTACACAGGTATGGCGTTTCATTGGAAAGAACAAACCAAAGCCGTATTAGAATTTGTGATGCAAGGCACTGTTGAAGAGAGACCTAAACCGCCAGCCGTTATTCCCCCTTTAGCGGACACGCCTTTACAAGTGCAAAAAGCGTTTGATAACGCACAAACTGTATTTCCGGAGGGTAAGTTATTTAGAATTTATTTACCGAAAAAACCAACTGATAACATAGGCTTTAGAATAGAAAACCCGGGTGAAAGCCATGCCTATAGTTGGGTATGGGCAAACCCATATTCAGCAGATATTGTTGCAAGCTATGATGCCAGCCAAAGCTCATGGACCACGCAAACATGGAACTTTAAATATAAGTTTCATATTGGTGATTTTGCAGGCCCTATCGTGCAATTACTGTGGTTACTATTGGCTTTGTCACCGTTATTTTTCACAATTTCAGGTATTTACTTTTGGTACAAACGGCATTACAAATAAACAACCATTACTGAAAATGACATTCGCCATGAATAGTGAGCTTAAACATGCCTTTAACACCGAAATGATATTGGCTAAAACGAGTTATGAGAAAGCAGATTACACAACCGCTTTTTATCACTTAGAGCGAGCTCATATTCTGGGTCAAAGCTATATCATTGCGCATACTTACTCGCATTGGTGGATGTGTAAAATTGGTTTTAAAACCCATAATGCCAAGGAAATAATTGGTCAGTTTGCTCGCATGGCTGCGTCAATTGTGTTTTCGCGTATATGGGTCCCACTCGGTAACACCGGCGGCACTAATGTTAGCCCTTTCAAACCAATGCCTATACCTGATGACTTGAAACGTTTTTTAAGCTAAAGCAGCTTTAATCTGCAGTTACTTGGTAGCTATTAAACACGACAATCCCCTATTTATCATGACTCTCCATTTAAGCCCTTTGGCTTAAGCAAGCAAATACAAATGACTAAAACCTGCCAACTTATTATTGCAAATAATTATCATTAGCCTTGCCTTTACACTTCTTTACATTTAGACTGCCGCACAATCACATAATAAATACTGATTTAACAAGGACAAGCATGTTAAAAACTTCACTGACTCTGGTCGCTCTTGCACTAAGCAGCCAATCATTTGCTGATGAAGCCATCAATAAAAAACTTACCGCAGAAGAAATGGAACACGTTGTTGTATCAGGCAGCCGTGTATTTGAAAGCATTGATGAAGTACCCGCTTCCGTCACGATTATTAGCCAACAGCAAATTGAAGAGCATTTAAAAGTTAATCCAGAACTACAAAGCTTATTGGCGCAAATGGTACCAGGCCTTGCACCAGATACAGGTAGTTCGAGTAATACAGGTCAGAGTTTACGCGGCCGTGCACCACTTGTGATGATTGATGGGGTGCCACAATCTACACCTCTCAGAAACGGCTCGTTAGGAGTTAAAACACTCGACCCAAGTGCCATTACGCGTATCGAAGTAATTAAAGGTGCTACCTCTGTTTATGGTAATGGCGCATCGGGCGGTATTATTAACTACATCACAAAACAAGCAACAAGTGATGGTCAGCCAGAAGGTGAGATCAGCCTATCGTCACGCTTTAGTGCAGTTAAGTTAGAAGAAAGCGCTGGTGCGCGAGTCTCCGCGGCAATTAATGGTCGTGCTGATAAAATTAGCTATTTATTCACCGCAAGTTACGAAGAAAATGGCGTTCAACGTGACGCTGAAGGCGATATTCTTGGCTTACAGTACGGTTTATCTGATGCAGTAACCGAAAACTACTTCACCAAACTTGGTTATGATTTTGACGATGAGAAGCAACTGCAATTTAGCTATAACTACTTTAGCTCTCAACAAAAAACCGATTTAGGGGATGTTGTAGGGGATCTTAATGATGGCGAAAAAACCTATGCCATACATGTACCTAAAGAGCTGCAAAAGCAAGGTAAACCACAAGGCCCAGACGGTAACGAAAACATTACCTTAAAATACACAGACTACGCCCTGTTTACTAATACCCAAATGACACTCGACCTTTACATGCAAGACATCGAGAATGTGTTTTTCTTTTCTACAAACTTAGCTAACCCAGACGAAGGCTACGAAGGCGGCCAATCAATTATTCGCTCTGAAAAGAAAGGTGCACGCGCTACCTTCAATACCCTTGTAGATTTTGACAATGTTGAAGCTACCTTCATTTATGGCCTGGATGCACTGAATGATGTGACGTCTCAGCCACTTGTAGATGGCCGTGTTTGGGTACCAGAAATGGATATGGAAAGTCTTGCTGGCTTTTTACAAACAAAATGGGTTATCAATAATGATTTAGTTATTAAAGCGGGTGTGCGCCAAGAGAGCATTGATTTAACCGTTGATGACTACGAAACCTTAAAGCTTTGCCGCTCTGAAACACAGTGCTCAGTACCGCTAAGTGTAAAAGGTGATACCATAGATTACGATGCAACCACTTATAACGTGGGTGTGAAATACAATTTACTTGAGGTCTTCAGCCCGTTTGCCAATTATTCACAAGGGTCTGATATCTCAGATATTGGCCGCCTATTACGTGCTGCAACGGTAAACGATATTGGTTTAATTCAAACAGAAGCATCAATCATCGATAATTATGAAATTGGTTTTACCTCACAGTTTGATGACTTACGTTTTGAATTTGCAGCTTACCGTAGTACATCAGAATTTGGCACCACGAATAGCTTTAATGAAGTAACCGGTGTGTATGAGCCGGTACGTGCACCGCAAGAGATTTGGGGTTACGAAACACTGGTTGATTATAAAATTAACCCAACTCTAAAACTGGTTGCAACTTACAGCTATGTTGAAGGTAAAAACACCGAAGACGACATTTACTTAGGCTCGCGCCAAATTAGCCCACCTAAAGGCACTGCTAACTTAAACTGGCAACCTAATGATGAATTATCACTGACGGTAAGTTATTTATATGTGGGTTCTCGCAAACGCTTTGAACCAAATGCAGACGGTGACTATGTTGGCGACCAAGGGCCAATTAGCAGTTACAACCTATTTAACCTAAGCGGTCGTTATAACTTTAGTAAAAACTGGCAAGCGTTTATGGGGGTAGAAAACCTATTCAATAATGATTACTACCCTGCCCGTGCCCAGTCATACACCTATGGTGGCTATAACATTAAAGGCTTAGGTACCACTGTTACACTTGGTGCAACTTATAGCTTCTAAATTACTTTAATGAAGAACAACAAGCCCTTCTTAGTAAGGGCTTTTTTCATTTAAGAATAGAAACGATAGATTGTTCATTTATCAACCATTAACGCAAACTTAAACGAGAATCACACTCAATAGTAAACAACTGATTTACAAAGGAAAAAGTTTGCAATCTTGTTTTTATATACTACAATTACCGCAACTTGGAATTCGAGGACAGCATTATGAAAGGTAACCAAAAAGTCATCGATAGTTTTAACAAACTACTCGCAAACGAATTAGCCGCTATAGATCAATACTTTATTCATTCTCGTATGTATGATGATTGGGGCCTAAATAAGCTGTATGAGCGTCTTAACCACGAAATGGAAGAAGAAAAAGATCACGCTGATTGGTTGATCAAACGTATTCTATTTTTAGAAGGCGTACCAAACATGACTAAACGTCGTGATCTATTAATTGGCTCAGACGTTAAAAGCATGATGCAAAATGATTTAACACTTGAGCTAGAAGTTGTTGACTGTGTTAAAGAAGCAATTGCTATCTGTGAAGAAGAAAAAGACTATCAGTCACGCGAAGTGCTTGAAAAGCTATTATTTGATACAGAAGAAGATCATGTTTACTGGTTAGAACAACAGCTTGGTCTAATCGACAAAATTGGTAGCCAAAACTACCATCAATCTCAAATGGGCGAATAGAGGCTAATTGTATGAAAGGCGATAAAAGCGTCATTGCTGCACTTAATAAAGTATTAGCGAATGAATTAGTAGGTATTAACCAATACTTTTTACACGCTCGTATGTTTAAAGATTTTGGCTTTTCAAAATTAGATAAAGCTGATTACAAAGTATCTATTCAAAAAATGAAAAACGCCGACCGTTTAATTGAACGTATTTTGTTTTTAGAAGGTTTACCAAACTTACAAGATTTAGGTCGCCTACGTATTGGTGAAAACTCTGAAGAAATGATCGGAGCGAATATGAGCTTTGAACTGGATTCATTACCTGATCTTAAAGCGGCAATTAAACTTGCTGAAGAGAAAAAAGATTACATCAGCCGTGAAGCGCTTGATCACATCTTAGATGAGCAAGAAGAACAGATTGATTGGCTTGAAACACAGCAGCAGTTAATCAAAACCGCAGGACTTGAGAATTACCTGCAATCTCAAATGTAATTTGCTAAAACTTAAAAAAGCAGCCTAGGCTGCTTTTTTTATAGCTAAAATTTGTGCTTAATCGTCTTCGCGATCAATGATTGACACTTTATTACTTAAAATTAAAGAGTTAGGAATTAAATGCACCGCTCCCTCGCCTTTAATTGTGATATAGCGCAGATTAAGGTCGATAACAATGCCCTTTGAATTACTCACTTCAATGTAATTACCAAGCTTAATGGGCCTATAAAGCACAATCATCACACCTGCTACTAGGTTTGAAATAGCATCCTTCAACGCAAAACCCAATGCAAAGCCTGTTAGGCCTAAGCCGGCAACTAACGCGGCTACGTCAAAACCCAGTTTCGATAACGCCAGCACAATACCTATGAATAATAAAATAGCGCGCTGCGAGTTAGAAATAAGCCGAAAAGTTTCAAGAGCGGTTGAATCAAAGCGACGTTGAAACTGTTTAATAGCGCGGTCAATAATAAGGCTTGCTATGTAAAAAGCAGCAAGCACTAAAAATGCTTGAATAAGTTGGCTAGTCATAAGATTTTCAATTAAAAATAAAGCCCATCATAGGCTTAAAATTGTATGAGGAAAACTATTATTGCTTTTCAAACACACAAGAAACATCAGGTTTACTCAGTGTATAAGTGATATTGCCATTGTCTTTAAAACGCAGATCTTCTGTTGTTGAACCGTTATCGTCTTCGTTTTCACAGCGAAAATATCGCTTGGTTCTAACAATGCCATTTACGAAGTATTTTAACTTCGAACTGACAACGCAAAAGTGTGGTATCTTTTTTACCTGCGTGCCGTTATGTAAGTCACTAAAATCGATTAACGTCCCTAAGCTAAAGCCTTGCGTTGATTCTTTTATCAATGAAAAAGATGCGTTTTGGCAAACCGCATCACTGCCTTCTTTTGTTTTGTAATCACCTTGTTTGTCTTTTATCAGTGCCAAAAACTGCGTTTTATTGCTCGGCTTTACATCCAGCAGAGCGCTGGCAATTGACGAAGTCGAAAGTAAAAAAGCCACTAAACAAAAGTAATATCTCATTGAAAATCCATAAACTTATAGACACTTTACTAGCATAGCATGCTGATTAAGGTTGGTGAATTTATAACGTATTAGTTAATACGATTAAAAAATGCTTTTGGTTCTATTTTATGAACTTTGCATAGGCAACCAATCTGTTTATATGCTATAAATTTAAATGATGATAACTTTTGGAGGGAATCAAATGAAAATAGTCAAACTCATCGCTTTAACAACATTTTTAGCCTTAACCAGCGTACAAAGCCTAGCAAGTGATGACGACTGGAAAACGATTGCTGAGAAAAAAGTCAGCTACAAAAGCGAAACCGATACCGTTAACCCAATCACCAGCAGCAACTACAGCCATATTAAAATCAAATGCACTCATGGCACGGTGAATCTTAAAAAAATTAAAGTCGTTATGAACAACGGTGAAGAAAAAGTATTTGATAACCTTGGTGTTTTAACCAAAGGAATGTCATCACGTAGCTTAAGTTTGCCAGACAAGAACGACGCCAAACTCGATAAAATCAAACTGGAATATGAATCGGTAGGCAGCACAGCCCTTAGTATGGCAGGTGTAACTGAAAAAGCCGAAGTTGAAATTCTCGCGAAAAAAGCAAAGAAAGAAGATTAAAGTTGCGAGTCATTGATTTTTGAGCCTATATAGTTTCACAAGTAGCGGCGTCTTTCCGCCGCGACTATTTAAAAACAAACGCGCGAAACAAGTTTCACGCCTACGCTATAAAACATTAGGCACTAGGATTTAGGCTCTAGGACGCGATGTAAAATCGCTGCTACTTGTGCGGTGTTAAAACGCTCCTACAAACTTGTAACTCGCTAACTTTGCTCTCGTATCTCGCTAACTTTACTCTCGTATCTCGCAAACTTTACTCTCGTACCTCGCAAACTTTACTCTTGCAGCTCGCTACTCTCTCAACGCTTATAAAGCGCTTCAATAGTTGCTGAATCAAGTGAATAGGCATTAATCATATAGCCTGCCAACGCACCTGATGCGTTTTCCGGTAATTCAAGTTTTTGTGATAACGCATGTAGTGTAAATTGATATCGGTGAGCGCCATGGCCTACTGGAGGGCAAGCGCCGCCAAAGCCTTTGAAACCATAATCATTTGTGATCTGCACACTGCCTTTTGGCATTGCGTTCTTCTCTGCACTGCCTGCACCGCTTGCTAAACTTGATACCGACTTAGGGATATTCACAACTTGCCAATGCCACCAGCCACTCCCTGTAGGCGCATCTGGATCATAAACGGTCAATGCGAATGCTTCAGTTCCTTTAGGTGCATTTTGCCAAGCAAGTTGTGGAGAAAGGTTATCGCCATTACAACCAAACCCTTTAAACTCTTGCGCACTCCCCATAAAGTCACCATGGGCAATGTCTTTGCTTGTTAGAGTAAATGTCTCAGCGAATGTGGTGCCAGATAAACATAGCAGAAATAACGGTGTAGCAATTTTCAATGTTGATGATTTCATAATATTCTCCGATTAATAAGAATAATCATAATACCTAGCAAAGACAGATCAAATTAGTACCAAAACTGTCAATTATTAGCCTGCTTCGCTCATTATTGTTTTACGAAGGGCTGTTGGAGTCGTATTAAACAAAAGTTTAAACTTATCGGTGAATCTAGATTGCGACGAAAAACCACATTGCTGGGCAATAGTGCCAATAGATTGTGAGCTACTTTGAATCAAATGTAGTCCATGGCTTAAACGTGCGTTATCTTTAATTAACTGAAAACTACTGTCTTCTGCGGTTAACTTTCTTCTGAGTGTCGATTCGCTCATCGCTAACGTCGTTGCAATACTGCTTGCATCCCAATCACGCGTTAAATCACCAGCGATAATAGTATGTACTTTGTGGGTCAGTGTTGGTGGCTCAATAATAGAACCTAAGTCTTTGAATCCCTGAGAAAATAGCACTTGCAGCAGCTCTTGTCTTCTAATTGGCCATAATTGTGGTGGTGTTACTGCAGCCCATTCAATAAATTGTTTTAAAGTCATTTTAAACAGTGGATCGACTTGCCCTGTAATAAACTTTTTCTTTGCCCCGGCTTGATATTTCAAACACTCAAAGTCGGTGTAATCAAATTCAATCAATAGCGCAATATAGCCAAAGTTTTGTGGAATATTGCGCATTGCAACCTGAGGTGTATTTGCCATTAAGACAAAATTACCTGCATCACAATTAACTTCTTCTGTATCTATTAGCGTTTTGCTGCCAGATAACACAACGACAAGTAATGGGTTTGCGATAGGCACATTTACAATATGTTGTTCATCATTAGCGCAGTAAATCGAAAACGGTAAAGACGGATGTTGCTTTACTGTGCTTAAACCTATCTCTATTAATTCATTCATAATTTACAGTGTTTTTTATTGCTCTGGACGGAACGGCATCATCCGTGAATTTTAGTTATTCGGCGTTAAAACGCTACCGGCTAACTTTACACTTTAATCGGGCTAAAGCACGACCTACAAACGCGTGAAAAAACATTAGGCACTAGGGTTTAGGCTCTAGGGCACGATGTAAAATCGCTGCTACTTGTTCGGCGTTGAAACGCCTCCTACAAACTTGTATCTCGCTAACTTTACTCTCGTATCTCGCTAACTTTACTCTTGTAACTCGTATCTCGCTAACTTTAACCCAATCAAACAAGCATATTGTTTAACATCATTCCTGGCATTAAAAATACCATTGCAAAAGAGAATGAGCCGGTGAGTGCAACTGCAATACAGCAGAATACCGTTTGCATTAAAAAGACGTTGGGTTTACCAGAGGCACTTTTTTGAAATGACACATAGGCAAGTAACAGTTTTTCTCTAATTTTTTGAAGGTAAGAACGCACTACTCTGATAATAGGCAAGCTGTACATTGCTAAAAAAGCAAATACAACTTCTATTCCACCAAAATGAAATAACAGTGCAATCTCAGGTGAGAACCAACCGACAATAGCTATCAAGCACCAAAATGCAGCTTTTTGATATTTATTTAGTTCGTGCCATTTGATCATCGTCTTCCTTGTATTTCCAATTATATTTAAATTAAGTGAGCAGCTGATTTATCTAGTTTAGTTATATACGCTTTGAGCTCTGCAAGCTTGAGTTTTTCGCCTTGGTGAGCATTCATCGCTTTTGCAAAGTAGCTATTGGCTTGCAGCTGATCACCTGCATGCTCATGAATGAGTCCAATGCGAAGATAAGTAAAAGCAAGATTGTTAAGGCCTACCTCTGTTTGCAGCGTTTTAGCGCTATCAAGCTCAAGAATTCTTGCAAGTGCATTTAACGCATAAAGCGCACTATCGCTCGAACCTTTGATGTACTGAGAATGAGCAAGTTCTAGCTCTTTTTTAAGAAATTCGCTTGTAATTTCATTTGCGTTAGTAGGTACTGCTAACGAGACAAAAACAGCTAAGGTTAAAACTTTAAACATATAAAACCTCCTTTTAAAATGTGTTTTACAGATTAATCAAACTCGACCAACTGGTCAAACTTTACTCTCGTATCTCACTAACTTCTCTTTTGACGCGCGAAACAAGTTTCACGCCTACGATTGAAAGCATAAGGTGCTAGGATTTAGGCTCTGGGACGCGATGTAAAATCGCTGCTACTTGTTCGGCGTTGAAACGCCTCCTAGAAACTTTACTCTCGTAACTCGCAAACTATACTCTCTTATCTCGCTAAACACTCTTTTAACGCGCTAAAGCACGACCTACATAATATCGCGCGAAACAAGTTTCACGCCTACGAAAGAAAACATTAGGCGCTAGGATTTAGGCTCTGAGACGCGATGTAAAATCGCTGCTACTTGTTCGGCGTTAAAACGCCTCCTACAAACTTGTAACTCGCTAACTTTACTCTCGTACCTCACTAACTTTACTCTCGTATCTCGCTAACTTTCCTCTCGTATCTCGCAAACTTTACCCTTGTAACTCGCTAACTTTACCCTTGTAACTCGCTAACTTTACCTCGTAACTCGCTAACTTTACTCTTTAATCGAGCTTAATCACGACCAAAACCTATCAGCTTTTTGCCATTTAATCCTTTTTTATGCCATTCGGTTTGTTCTTCGCAAAATATTTGCGCGTCTAATTCTTTACTTGGCTCTTCATTTAAACTGCCTGCAGGTACAAGTAGGTATTTACTGTCTTGTGATTCAAATGGCAACGCAGAGCCACAGGTTTTACAAAACGCCCTAGATAATGCACGACCAGGGTAATTAAATCGCGTAATGTGATTTTGGCCTTTAACCCATTCGATAGCATCAGGTGAGGTAAACAAGTTTGCAGCGTGAGCAGTGCCAGTTAGTTTGCGGCATTGTTCGCAATGACAGAAGAAAAAACGCCTAAAGTTATCAGCGACTTTATAACTCACTTCGCCGCAGCAGCATCCACCAGTAAGTGTTTTAGTCATATCTATCTCCTTATTCGCTAAGCTAAAAATTGATACACTAAACGATGCGCTATTTAATAATTTTTGGCAATAAAAAAGGCCATGTTGCACTTACAACATGGCCTTTTTGCATTGACACAACTTAGAAATCTAAGTTTGATAAAACTTCATCATCAACGTTATTAGACAAGGTCACTTTAAGTTTAGGGGTACGAGCCATTTCACGTTTAATAGCAAAATTAGCTTCTTCGTTACGCGCCCAACTACGACGAGCAATACCGTTGTTTACATCAAATAATAGCATAGATTTCAAACGACGCTCGGCAGCTTCACTACCGTCTAGTAGCATACCAAAACCACCGTTGATCACTTCACCCCAGCCAACACCGCCACCATTGTGAATAGATACCCAAGTAGCACCACGGAAACCATCACCAATTACATTGTGAATCGCCATGTCTGCGGTGAAGCGGCTACCATCATAAATGTTTGATGTTTCACGGAAAGGTGAATCCGTACCACTCACATCATGGTGGTCACGCCCAAGTACAACCGGACCAATTTCACCACGATTAATGGCATCATTAAAGGCTTTAGCAATTTCAGCGCGGCCTTGTGCGTCTGCATAAAGAATACGAGCCTGCGAACCAACAACAAGTTTGTTCTGCTTCGCATCTTTGATCCATGTGATGTTGTCTTGCATTTGCTGTTGGATCTCTTCTGGCGAGTCCGCCATGATTTTATTTAAAACGTCTGCAGCAATCGCATCTGTTTTATCAAGATCTTCTGGTTTACCTGATGTACATACCCAGCGGAACGGGCCAAAACCGTAGTCAAAACACATTGGGCCAAGAATATCTTGTACGTACGATGGGTATTTAAAATCAATACCATTTTCAGCCATTACATCGCCACCAGCGCGTGATGCCTCTAGCAAGAACGCATTACCGTAATCAAAGAAGTAAGTTCCTTTTGCCGTGTGCTTGTTAACAGCATCGGCATGGCGCTTAAGCGTCGCTTGTACTTTTTCTTTAAATACTTCTGGCTCTTCACGAATTAAACGATTTGACTCTTCATAGCTGATATCAACCGGGTAGTAACCGCCTGACCATGGGTTATGAAGTGAAGTTTGGTCTGAACCTAAGTGAATGAAAATATCTTCAGCTAAGAAGCTTTCCCATACATCAACCACGTTACCGATAAAGGCAATTGAAACCACTTCTTCATTTTGCTGAGCCGTACGTACACGCTCAACAAGCTCTGGCATGTTATCAATTAGCTCATCAACCCAACCTTGTTGATGACGCTTAATAGCTGCTTTAGGGTTAACCTCGGCACATACGGTGATACAGTTAGCAATGTTACCCGCTTTAGGTTGCGCACCACTCATACCGCCTAAACCAGCAGTTAAGAAGATCTTACCTTTTGGTGATTCGCCTTTTTCCAGTACTTTACGGAATGCATTCATTACAGTAATGGTTGTACCGTGCACGATGCCTTGTGGGCCAATGTACATAAATGAACCCGCAGTCATTTGACCGTATTGAGTTACACCTAGTGCATTGAATTTTTCCCAGTCATCCGGCTTTGAATAGTTCGGGATCATCATACCGTTTGTCACAACCACGCGCGGTGCTTCTACTGATGATGGAAATAACCCCATAGGGTGACCCGAGTACATGTGTAGCGTTTGGTCTTCTTCCATTTCGCTTAGGTACTTCATGGTTAATAAGTACTGCGCCCAGTTTTGGAATACCGCACCGTTACCACCGTACGTGATTAGCTCTTCAGGGTGCTGTGCTACTGCTGGATCAAGGTTATTGTCGATCATTAACATGATTGCGGCAGCTTGTTCGCATTTAGCCGGGTAATCGCTGATTGAGCGCGCTTTAAGTTCATAGTTAGGCTTAAAGCGATACATGTAAATACGGCCAAATTGCTTAAGCTCAGCGGCAAATTCAGCAGCTAATTCTTTGTGCCACTCTTTAGGGAAATAACGCAATGCGTTACGAATCGCTAATTGCTTTTCGTCAGCTGATAAAATGTCTTTACGTTTTGGAGCACGGTTTGCATCACTTGGATACGGTTTTGGCTCTGGCAATACGCTTGGGATACCTTGCTTAATTTGTTCTTGAAAAGTCATTATTTGCTCCCTTAGTTAACTTTAAACGCTTGCGATTTAACGAGTGCAACCATGGCATCAATGTCTGGCTTAAGTAAGCGATCTTCTTCTAGTTTGGAAACTTTGCTGCGAATGAGCGCAAAGTTTTCTTCAATAATGTCTGAACACTTGTTAGGACGTCTAAATTCGATTGCTTGCGCTGCATACATCAGCTCAATAGCAAAGATTTTATCAAGGTTACCTAAAATCTGGTTTAACTTACGACCAGAAATACTACCCATAGATACGTGATCTTCTTGGCCCATTGATGTTGGTACGCTGTCTGCTGATGGCGGGAAACACAATGATTTATTTTCTGTTACCAGTGCCGCAGTCACATATTGCGGGATCATCATGCCAGAGTTTAAGCCACCCGATGTCGTTAATAAACGTGGTAAGCCGTGTAAGCCCTCAAGCAGTAAATAACAACGACGATCAGCAATGTTACCAAGCTCTGCCGCTGCGATTGATGCGTAATCTAATACCATAGCAAGTGGTTGACCGTGGAAACCACCACCCGAAATTGCTTCGTCTTCGCTGATCACAATTGGGTTATCTGTTACAGAATTCATTTCTGTTTCAGCAAGCTCTTTTAAATGGTAGTACGCGTTACGTGATGCACCATGAACTTGTGGAATACAACGTAATGAGTAAGGGTCTTGTACACGGTCACAATCAGTATGTGAAGCCATGTTTTCAGACCCTGCAAAAAAGCTACGCATGCGCGCTGCAACTTCAACATTACCTTTAAAAGCACGAATTGCGTGTAACTCTTCACGGAACGGCGATTCGCTACCCTGCATACCTTCAATGCTCATAGCACCTGCGATATCTGCAAGGTCTAATAAGTAACGCATTTTAGTAAGCGCAGTAATGGCATGCGATAAAATAAACTGAGTACCGTTAATTAACGCTAGGCCTTCTTTAGCATGTAATTCTAAAGGCGCTAAACCGTGCTCTTTTAATACCTCTGCTGCTGGTTTGATTGTGTCGTTTACCCAAAACTCACCTTCACCTAAAAGAGGTAAGAATAAGTGCGATAACGGTGCTAAGTCACCCGATGCGCCTACTGAGCCTTGCTCTGGTACTACAGGGATAATATCAAGTTCAATAAACTTAAGCATACGCTCAACAACGGTTAAACGAATACCTGAAAAACCTTGGCTTAATGCATGTACTTTGGTGATTAGCATCAGCTTTGAAATAGGTTTAGCGATTGGCTCACCCACACCAACAGCGTGTGTGATCAATAAGTTCTTTTGTAATAGGTTGGTTTCTTCTGGAGAAATTTGTGTATCACACAATGGGCCAAAGCCCGTATTGATACCATAAATGGCTTTATCTGAGGCAGCCATTTTGTCTACGTTTTGGCGGCTTTTATTTATTTTATCAATTGCTTCTTGGCAAAGCTCTGCCTCTAACGTACCGGCTGCAATAGCATTAACGCTGTCTAACGTTAATTGGTCAACACCATACTTAAATGTCATTTATAACTCCTAAAGAACAGGATTAAGTTTTATTTAGATGAAGTCTAGCTTGCTCTAGTTGTTTTACAAATGCATAATTATCGTTATTCATTCCAGATTTATCGAACTAAAAGAAGAGCTATGCAAGTTCATGACGTAGACCTGCGCTTATTGCGCGTTTTTGTAGCAATTGTTGAGTGTGGCGGGCTTTCAGCCGCAGAGTCACGTTTAAATATTGGCCGCTCAACGATCAGTGCGCATTTATCTGATTTAGAAGTAAGGCTTGGCATTAAATTATGTAAACGTGGCCGCAGTGGTTTTGAAATTACAGACGCTGGTGCCATCACTTATCAGGCATCGATTGAACTGCTTCAGCAATGCGAAGCCTTTGCTAATACCGTAGCAAGCTCTAAAAACGAGTTATCGGGGCGTTTAAGTATTGCCATGATAGATACCATGGTCAGCGACCCACGTTGTGCCATTCCACGCGTAATCGCAAAGTTAAAAGGCAAAGGTAAAAACATTCAGTTCGATATTAATGTGTGCGAGGCACGAGAGGTAGAAACCGCAGTAGCCAATGGCCGTTCATTAGTGGGAATTGGTGTTAGCCGCCATCATATTCGTGGGTTAGATTACACTGCCCTACACAATGAAACTAACTTTTTGTATTGCGCAGTCGGTCACCCATTATTTAAGTGTGAAGAAAAACAAATAAATGAGCTCATTAAAGAAGCCGAAGTCATTACCAGTAACTACATGCGCGATAAAGAAAGCCGAAACGACGGTTTAAACTATCAAAATAGTGCTGTGGCTTATCACGATGAAGGTATTGCACATTTAATTTTATCGGGTGAGTTTATTGGTTATTTACCCGACCACTACGCACAGTTCTGGGTTGATAAAGGTATTTTCAAAGCTATTCAACCGAGTAAATATCACTACGATATTCCTGTGGTATTGATCACCTCAAAAACAAATGCCAGCTCGCCTTTAGCAAACGCCATGATTGACGAAATTAAGCATTGTTACGCGGTTTAGTTTTAAACTTATTGATTAAACTAAAAACAATCAAAATCAGACCAAAAATACCAAGCAATATACGCGTAATATTGCTTTTAAATATTGCCTGTTCATAACTTTGGATCATCTTACCATTTAGTTGTAACTGATGAACTTTATACGCTTCGGCACTTTTATTATATGAAGCTAAAACATGAACGTGATCATTTAATTCAATTGGTAAGTTCGTTGGTCTTAGGTATGTAGTCGTCTTTTCCGTTCCTACAACTGTCATAAGTTTACATTTATTGTGTTGCCCACAATTTCTATGTGATTCATAAAAGCGCTTTACTACACCCTGCTCATCTAGTAGCTGTTCTTTTATAGGCAAATCCAAAAAATAGAATGCGGCAATTATTTGCAATAGGCCTATTAAAAATAAATAAGAAGATAAAAACTTTTTTTCTTCTTTTTTCGTGTATTGAGTGATTGGCGACTGATGCGGTGTATTAAGCATTGAGCTGCGGCTCTTTAGTT
The DNA here is from genome assembly GCF_002964625.1 of Pseudoalteromonas sp. T1lg21. Classification (NCBI taxonomy): domain Bacteria; kingdom Pseudomonadati; phylum Pseudomonadota; class Gammaproteobacteria; order Alteromonadales; family Pseudoalteromonadaceae; genus Pseudoalteromonas; species Pseudoalteromonas sp. T1lg21. The sequence goes on along the minus strand of NZ_PQBX01000061.1, from coordinate 551,317 downwards.
TCTTTAATTAGCACGAGACTAAACGCGATTATGGCAAAGTTTGTAGTCACAGGATTAAACGCTTCGATTAAAAGTGCAGGTTGTAAAACGGCAACAAACAGCATTAGTCCAACTAAAGCGACTATATTGAGAATATTGATTAAGATTGAACGGTAGAAGATAAAAAACAGCACGGCAAATATAATTTCACCTATGCCAGCTGCCCGAGTAATGAGCATTGAAATTTCAGCATTAAAACCAAAACTTGCCGTCATTTGTTGTTCTAAGGGGGCAATATGAATTAGTTTTGGCATCAGCCCATGATAAAGCCAACAAAAGCTGATAATAAATCGAGCGATGTGAATCGTACTTAAATGCTTCATTGGGTAAGTTTACTTTGTGTACTCTGATATTCAGAGCACACAGTATAGCTTATAAGCTAGTAGGTTTACCGAAACGGTTCTCAGCTTCATCACCCGCTAAAAAACCATTTTCAATTAACGCCCAGATACCACCAATAACGGGAACTAAGCCAATCAGTACCCACCAACCTGATTTATTACGGTCATGCCAGCGCTTTACTTGAACCGCAAGCGAAACCCACATAAGTGGGATATAAAAGATGAGTGTGATCACAGAAATTGCTGTTTCATTACCCGCTGTTAATAATGCGACTAAGAACATAAAAACAAATGAAGCTACGATAATACCTAAGAAAGAATACCAATAGGTTTTTCTAGGTATACGACCATTAAAAGAAAACAAAATTTCTTTCATCGTTAAAGTGGTAGTTTCTGTTGATGCCGAAGCGAGGTTTGCTTCTGGGGCTTGATATACGTTTTCTGACACTGTCATTTCCTTTGATATGTGTTGTAGCAAACCGAATTAATCTAGTCTGCTGATTTATGTTGTTAATAGTGCTGAATTAAGCATGAATAATATAACACAAAATGATTGGATTTGGGTACTAAGAAATTGCTGGTAAACTTTATGCTTATGAACGTTATAATTTAGAAAATGGGTCTGAAAGTAACTCTGCTTTAAAATAACTTATCGCATCTTCAACATCAGAGAATGTTTTTTGCTGAAATTTTACCCCTCGTTCGAAGTAAAAGACCTCAATATGACTCTTTGCGTCGTAAATACAATGCCCTTCAATTCTTGGTAAAGTATCAATCGCATAGGCCTCTCTATGAATGCCTTTTTTTATTAAATACTGTTTTAGCTCAATAAGCTCCTGACGCATGTTAGCATTCACTTTATTAATATTATTTAATAACTTAATGAGTTGTCATGGTAAAAGCAAGTAACCTAAAGACATAAAAAAGCACCCTTAGGTGCTTTTAATTAACTCGGTTGTTGCCAATATTTGGCGTATAAATTTGGGTAGGTTTGTTTTAAAAACTTGGCTTTATCTTTAAAGCGTTTACCTTTTGGTTGCTCAAGGCCTGATGGTACAAAGGGTAATTCATCATCATTACGCTCTTCGTAAAGCATACCGGCAATTAAATCGTATTCATCTAAATACGGGTAAGGCTGTTCGTTTAAATGATAAACTGGCGTACACTCAGCAATTGAATCTGGGTTTTCAAGTGCCTTTAAAAAAGCCTGTTCACCACGTGAAATAAGCCAACATAAAAACTCAGAAAAGCCATAATCATCGTTACAACCGGCCATTACATAAGCGGCACCAAATAAGTCCCAGGTATAGGCTTTGCGCATACGTAGGTTAAACTGCTTATCAAATTCCATCAGCTGCTGGTCAGATAAATCAGTCAGCTTTGCTTTTAATGCATTACAAACAGACTCAGGCTCGGCAGTTTTATCTTCGGCGGTTACGAGTTGCCAAAATTCACTTTCGCTTAAAACACTCATGATAAAATCTCTTTCACGCGCCCTACTTGACCATCATCAAGCTGAACTTTAATACCATGCGGGTGGTTTGGGGATTTAGTTAAAATACGTGACACCACACCTTGAGTTAACTGACCTGTTCGTTGATCTTGTTTTAATACAATGTTGACTTCGCAGCCAATTGAAATTTGTGAACGCGTAGGCACTGCCATTGCTATATCTCTTTCAATAATTTTTGCCGATTATAGCCATTTGCCGCTGGCTTACCAAATTAAACCTGTTTGATTGGGCTGTTTTTAAGCAGCGCCTTTGGCAATACCTCAATCAAACGTTCAGTGATGGCTTCAGCTTTACCTTTTATTTGAAAGTCATAGCCTTGCCCGTTGCCATCTAATATGACGGCTAAATAGTTATCAGCAACTTTCAATTGCGAAATACGACTTAATTCAAGTATCTCTTCTTTTTCGCATTGGTAGTACACCTGCTTAACAGTTAGGCTTGTGTCTGTTGCAGTGATTGTATTACTAAGCGCTGCTTTGGATACGAATTTTTCTGTTGAGTAATAAGCCTGCACCACACATGCAATTGCCAAGGTAAAGCAGGTATAAGGTGAAATAGGTAATGAATCAGATTGCAAGCCGTACACGCCTACACCACTAAACAACACAGCAAGAGCTCGATTTAACCTAACCATCTGTTTAGGGGTTAAATTAAAGTACATTATTATTCCTTTAAAAACGTAATTGCTTTTACATTGATAGCTAAATCTACAGCGCTCAATTCTTTGATAATTAAACTGGTAATTAACTGGGTTTGCTCAGCGGTTATCGGCAGCTCTTTGCAATAACAACTTACTTTTAGTGATTGTGGTAGCTTTTTTAGGTCAGCAGTATGCGTTAACCATGAAAATTCGTGTACGTGCTCTTTTGCTTGTTCGCAGGCTTGCGTTAAAGCCTCTCGAATAGCCTTATCTAGGCGCTTTTCAGTTTTAGTCATGTTCTGCTTGTTGTTTTTTAAATTCTTCGTAGCTATCTTGCTGGCGCTTTACACACTCATGGTACTCTTTATCTGCCATATGATTGCATTCACTTAAGCGCGCTGATTGAATTTCATGATAACGGGCATCTGAGCTACACGCTGATAAAACCACAGCAAGCGTTGCAATCACGGCCAATTTTAAAGCATTAAAAAACATTAAATTTCCTTTATGTAGTTATACATTGGTGCTGCGTTTTCCTGTATATTGCGGGGGTTTAAATATTATAACCAAAGGGTTCTATATGATGTTGTCGCAGTTACAAGAGCTGTTTCAGCGTATCGATAAAAGTAAAATTTTTCAATCATTTGTTATTGCTGTCATTGTTATTTCAGCGCTAACAGTGGGGGCACACACCTACTCATTACATCCAACTGCCGAGCTTGCCTTACACTGGATGGACTTAGGGATTACAGTATTCTTTTTAGTTGAACTGGTGATCCGTTTTATTGCCAGTCGTGGCTTTAAAGATTTCTTCAGCAAAGGCTGGAATATTTTCGATTTTATAATCGTGGTTGGTAGCCTTTACCCTGCTGCTGGCTCAACCCTTTTCATCGCCCGATTATTGCGTATTTTCCGCGTATTGCGACTAGTGTCGATGATCCCAGAACTTAGATTGCTGGTTAACTCGCTTCTAAAAGCTATCCCGCAAATGGGCTATATCGCCCTGCTTATGTTCGTGATCTTCTACATTTATGCCGCCATGGGTAGCATGCTGTTTGCTGACATTAACCCAGTATTGTGGGGCGATGTATCAATTTCTATGCTAACCCTATTTAGGATTGCAACGTTTGAGGATTGGACCGATGTTATGTATGAAACGATGGCTGTGTATGAACTCAGCTGGATTTTCTATCTAACGTTCATCTTCTTAACGGCCTTTGTATTTTTAAACATGATGGTTGGTGCGATTTTAGAAGTTATGTCTGAAGAGCATCGTAACGCCCGTGAAGAGCAAACATCTGATGCCGACATGCCTGCAACCAAAGGGCAAATTGCTCAGCTGCAAGCTGAAATGGCCGAACTCAAACAACTACTGAAAGAAAAGCAGTGACGTTTTTGGAGCTAAGCTTTTTAGATAATAGTTTTTAGCTATTAGGCGCTAGGACCTAGAACCTAGCGCTTCTACTTTAAAACTTATAAATATGAAGCAGCTTTTTGCAATCGAACTCAACCTGAAAATTTACGATCCAACTCGATAATTTCTTCTTTTATAGCTTTCACTTGCTCTTGTGCAGCGGATGCTCTAGCAAACCCAATTCAATAATGCCTGTGCATTTATTTATAAATGTTATCTAGCCCACTATTTAACCTCAAAGCACTTGTTTAAATTCATGGATTATTATCAAAATAAGCTTGATATCTGGCCTTCTGCTATTTTTGTATGACATACAAACAATTCAAAAGGCATACCAATATACATACCTTGATGAGCGGATGAATCCAACACTTCTATAAATATATCAGCAGTTTCTCCATCAAAGAACTCTTTACCCTCTTCAAAAATAAGTCTACAGCTGGTATCGACACGGTTCAAATATGAAATTCGAGGGTAACAACCACTTCCTGTATATCTAAATGCATGAGGCGTGCGTTCTATGACTAAGAAAGTAACTTTTGCTGTAATATTCATTACATATCATCCTCTTTTTTCTACCTTCCATGGCGGGTTTAAGCGGTTTTCTCCGGCCCAATATAATTTAATTTTATTCCCTGATGGGTCTTTTAGAATTGCTTCCGTCCATAAATAGCGCTGTGCGGTTGGCGGCTGTTCAAAGCGAATGCCTTTTTCAACAAGGCTTGCATAGAGCTCATCGAGCTGCTCATGTTCAAAATATATTACCGCACTGTTACTAAACTCTTCAGTTTCTAATGACAGCGAAAATGTGGCATCACCATCTGGGCATTGAAAGCGCGCATAATGCGGGGTATCCACTATCTGAATCATTCCCAGTGTTAAGTAAAAAGCCACCGCTTCATTCATATCCTTTACAGGTAACGTCACCTGATTGAGATTCATTTGCTACTCCCTTGTAATGCTTTATTCGTTGCTTCAGCATATCGCGTTCATTAAATTAAGCAAAAGATAAGTGACGAGTTAGCGAGTTGCGAGAGTAAAGTTAGCGAGTTGCGAGAGTAAAGTTAGCGAGTTACGAGAGCAAAGTTTCTAGGAGGCGTTTCAACGCCGAACAAGTAGCAGCGATTTTACATCGCGTCCTAGAGCCTGACTCCTAGCGCCTAATGTTTTCTTTCGTAGGCGTGAAACTTGTTTCGCGCGTTGTAGGTCGTGCTTTAGCGCGTTATAAGAGAAGTTAGCGAGTTTCAAGTTGCGAGAGTAAAGTTAGTAAGAGTTTGTAGGAGGCGTTTCAACGGCGAACATCTAAATTCACGGCTGAAGCCGCTCCTACACGAGCTCCATGTGCAATATTGGAAATGGTTTACCCATATCATCTAAGGGCGAGCGTGAGGCAACTTTAAAGCCCATATGCTGATAAAAGCCAACTGCAAGTGGGTTTTGCTCATTAACATCCACTTTGTGAGCAGCTAATTGCTCAACCGCATAGTTAAGTAGGGCTTTACCTATACCCTTACCTCTTGCGGCATCTAAAATAAACAACATTTCTATTTTGCACTCATGTACGCCAACGAAGCCTAAAATTGCCTGATGCTCATCCTTAATACACTTTAAAGTAACATTAGGAAACGCCTGCTCTATGATAATTGGCTTAAAAAAAGCGATGTCGTCTTCTGTTATAAAATCATGGGTTGCTCGTACTGAGTTTTCCCATACAGCAAGTAGCTCTGGGTAATCTTCAGCGTTCACATTGTCTATTTTCATTGATTAAATACTCATAATTGCTGCTAGCAAAGTAACATCAGGTTTTAGAATTCACACAAGTATTATTCAAGCAATAAACCAAAGTAAAGCATTGTCACGATTTCAGACATAACTCCCGCGAGCGATAAATATGACATTTAGTTGACAGGGGCATGGAATGTACTAACTTTAGTTTTAGTAATTAACATGCTTTTAACAAAGCAGTGCTTGATACTTTCCAACCAATTGGCAGCATTTGCGGGATGCAAATTAGCTGCCTATTCCTACTTCATGTTTAAGCATATAGCTAAGTAAAGCTTGGGCATCTGGGTGTTTATCTGCCCTTAACCCTGTTACAACACCTTGTTGATCCGCCGCCGATTTATGCTGGCCTAACTTCTCTTTTGCCTGAATTGAATCAAGTTCGATTTTAATACCCACTATGCCACGGAGTAATTTGGCTTGATAATCAGCTGGCAACAAACTGGTGTCGTTTAAAATACTTGGCTCGTATTGGCTAATTAGTTCATCTAGGCAGGCTAAGGTGTTGTCATCATCGAGGTATTCTACTTTGCCCTGGGCATGCACCGCAGCGTAGTTCCAAGTCGATACAGCTGGCTTCTCACTATACCAAGTCGGTGAAATATAACTATGTGGGCCATTAAAAACCACCAATACACGGGTATCTTGCAAGCTTTTGCCATGACGATTTGCCCGTGACACATGACCATACAAGGTACCAAACTCGCCCTCATCGGGTTTATAAACTAATGGTAGATGGGTTGCCTCAAACTCACTATCAACCATCAATGCAAAGCTGTAGGTTTTGATGAACTGCGATACTCGCTCTGGTGTCATTTTCCATTTATTAGGGGTGTGCATTACTTTCCTTTAGTGCTAAAAAAGGCCAGCAAACTGCTAGCCTTAATATTGAGTTGTATGATTAATGTTGACCATCAACAATAATGCGTAACATACGACGAAGTGGCTCAGCAGCCCCCCATAGCAGTTGGTCACCTACTGTAAACGCACTGATATATTCTGGACCCATCGCTAATTTGCGAATACGACCTACCGGAATAGACAGTGTGCCGGTTACTTTTACAGGTGTTAAATCAGTTGATGTAATGCCACGATCATTCGGGATCACTTTGACCCACTCATTGTGAGAAGCAAGAATTTCTTCAATTTGCTCAACGCTAATGTCTTTGCGCAGTTTAATTGTCATTGCTTGTGAGTGACAACGCATTGCGCCAATGCGAACACATAAGCCATCAACAGGGATAGGTTGTTCGCTGCTGCCTAAAATTTTGTTCGCTTCAACTTGCGCTTTCCACTCTTCTTTACTTTGACCGCTTGGCATTGGTACATCAATCCAAGGAATAAGGCTACCTGCTAGAGGCACACCAAACTGGTCTTGTGGTAAATCGCTTGAGGCAATTTTTTCGGTGACTAACTTATCAATCTCAAGAATCGCAGCATTTGGATCTGCAAGTTTGTCAGCAACAGTTTCGTGAATTGCACCCATTTGCGCAATTAACTCTTTCATGTTGCGAGCGCCTGCACCAGACGCCGCTTGATATGTCATTGGGCTTACCCATTCAATCAAGTCTTGCTCAAATAAACCGCCTAGTGCTAATAGCATCAGTGATACGGTACAGTTACCGCCCACATAGGTTTTAACACCTTGCTCTAAACCCGCACTGATAACGTCTTTATTTACCGGATCTAGCACAATAATACTGTCGTCACTCATACGCAGTGCCGATGCCGCATCAATCCAGTAACCTTGCCAACCTGATTCACGTAATTGCGGGTAAACGGCTTTGGTATAGTCACCGCCTTGGCAAGTAACAACAATATCCATCTTCGCAAGCTCAGCGATATCATTGGCATCTAAAAGCGGTTTAGCAGGACCCGCAAGATCAGGACCTAATTGACCGGTTTGTGAGGTGGTGAAAAAAGTCGTGTCGATATTAGAAAAATCATTTTCTTGCTGCATACGTTCTAATAACACAGAGCCAACCATGCCCCGCCAACCGACTAATCCTACTTTTTTCATTGTTTGTTCCACTGTTTGATTCATTCCAATTACCTAAACTGTTAAAAATTAAAGTCCATTGCGTGAGAGTTTAATTTTTACAGAAGTAATCTAGCATTGCGGCCCAAGCAAAACCAGCGCTAACCGAGTAACATCAAAATTTTTCATCTTAGCATTGGACATGCGTCTGGTAGCACTAAGTTTAGCGCACCAGCATGCACTTCAAAACGTTGTTGCTTTGAGGTGATTGGCTCGCCATCTAAGTTTATTGGCATTTCTGTTTGTGTTTGCCATTCAAGCCAAGGCACTTGAAAGCGTTTTACCCACTGTTGTGATGAGTTAGGGTAATTGCTGAGCTCTTCGATAACCGCTGGTACATCTGAAATTGCAAATGAGGTAAACGCCACTAAATCAACCAAGCCATCATTTATGTACGCATGGGGCGCAAGGGGCTGACCGCCACCCGCTTGGCGTCCATTACACACGGCAGCGGCAATAATATCGCCCGAAGTTCGTTCACCATCAGGCAGCGTTAACTCGCCACTGTAAGGCACAAAACTTAGCGCTTGTACAAGCCCTGCCAAGGTATACGCGCCACCACCGAGTAAGTTTTTCAGTGCAGGCGGTGTGGTTGCGGTAATTTTTGCCCCAAAGCCAGCACTGGCTACGTTCACAAAATAACGCTTATCAACCTCTACCGTATCAATTGCATGCGGCTGACCCTGTGCGGCAAGTTTAAGCGCTGGCAAGTACCCGTGAGGAATATTAGCGGCTGTAGCAAAATCATTTGCTGTGCCCATAGGTAAAATTGCAAGCTCTAAACGTTGTGACTTTTCTAGTTTCATTAATGCATTAACGGCTTCATTAACGGTGCCATCGCCACCAGCTACGACAATACGTTTTACACCTTCTGCGACGGCTTCATTGATAAAGCGCTCAATGTCACCGCCTTCATAGGTAACACGCACCGCCAGTGGCTGACTAGTTCGAAATTGACCAATGGCATCACGAAGCTGCTCATCAGCCGCTTTTTTACCATTTATAATTAACCGTAAGTCCATTTTTAATCCCTGTTTAAACACGTTGAACTACCATAACACGCAATGGTTTATAGACAAAAAAGCCCTGCTAGTGCAGGGCTGAATCAACGTTAGGATTTATTATTGTATCCTTCCTTGGTCAGAGATTTAAAACTGATATTTGTACTCAATTGAGAACTCAGTGCCTTTCTCTTTAGAGCGAGTTAAGGTACCCGCTGACTCTATTTCAGATTTTGCGCCCAAGATATTCGTCACTTTAAACTTCAAGCTTGAGTTGAAATCAGGGAAATAGGTGTAGTTAAAGTCTAGAGAGTGGAAAGGTTGCTCCATCCAATCTTCTTGACCTTCAATGCCAGGAATTATAATTCGCTCACCAAATACGTTATAGATTAGCGTTGAAGCATGTTGCCCACTAGGTGCGTCATAGCCTAACTGCATGTTTACAACATATTTTGAGTGACCCGTCATGCGACGTGTTGTATTTGTAACCGCTGCAGAAACCCCTGTTTGTTCAACAATCGCCTGACGGTCCATGTTGATTTCTGAGTCACTTAAAGTCACGTTACCAGTCATGAATACGTCTTGCCAGAATCCACCTAAGAAAGCGAAATCTTTCAAGTATTCAAATTCAACACCCGCAACATAGCCATCTTCTGCATTAGCAATACGTACCAGAGGTGGACCATCTTGTGCAGGTGATTGAACAGACTCAATTGGGTCAACCATGTCTTTATAGAACACACCAACAGAGAAGTTCTCGCCCGTATCAAAATAGTTTTCCCAGCGGAAATCATAGTTTTTGATTTGGGTTGTACGGAGACCTGGCGTACCACCTACAGGGTATTCAGTAAGCGGATCGATGTAAGTTGCATCAGAAATCTCACGTAAATCTGGGCGAACAACAGTTTCACCATAGCTTAAGCGCCATTGCGTTTCGTCACTTTGTACATAAGTTAATGCAAGTGCGCTATAAACGTCATCTTCACGGAATGCGAGCTGATCTAACTCATCATAATCGATTGAAGATGCAAGGCCACCAGTGAATGGGTCAAGCGGAACAGATACTTGACGGAAATCTTCCCAACGTAAACCACCTGTAATACGCCATGTGTTATTGAAGAAGAAATCAGCTTCGAAGTAGTATGCATCCACTTTTTGCGCTGACTTATAGTCATCGCCTGATACCGTTGTGTCGTTTAAGATTGGCTGCGTTAGTGACGCGTTTGTAAGTACATCATCAGATAAAATGGTGTTTAACTCATTTCCGTTTAAGTCAACATCTGAGAATGCACGTGTATTGATATCAAAACGACGGTTAGTTGCTGAGCGCTCTTTAGAGATAAAGTCAGCACCTGATTTAAGCTCAACATCCACGCCATCTAGCATGATAGGCAACGTAAAGTTAAAACCGTAGTTCTCTACTTCATCATCCAAATCTTGGAAAGTGTAACGTGCAGCTGTTGTTGCATTCGTTAGTGCGCTTTCGTTAACTGTATCGTAAAACCCATCTTCGTTAGCATCAGTAACAATAAAACGCGTTTCCATATTACCTGGTGCGTAACGATTTGAGCGACCAATTGAATACTTCCAATCGAGGCCAGCATAATTTAACCATTCAAAGGTATGCATACCTTTTAATTGATTAACAATCAGTTCACGTTCTTCATAACGAACATCGTACGAGCGTACACGCTTGTTATCAGAGGTATTGTTGTTTTGGTCAATACCTAAACGGTCTGAAATTTTATCTTCAGTATCGCGTAAGATTAAAGCCGTGTAGTCAATTTTATGCGCTTTGTCATACTCAACACCAACCGTAACCATTCCTGATGTCTTAACCGTGTGTTCTGTACTTAGTACTTGGTCATAACCACGGATCATGGTTGTTGAGTTTTCACCAATCAAGAAACCTTGACCTTGATACTCATCTGAAACAACGTGCTTATTATCGTAGCTAAGCGACGATAAGAAACCGTAGCGCCATTTATCAGATTCAAAGCTGTTACCTAACGTGGCAGTGAACTTTGTATTTGGATCAACCTTTGCTGATTTTGGATCATAATCGCGATTTAACGACAGTGCTAAAGCACGGCTTTGCTCAGGTGTTAAATCATCAAGCGATTGACCACTTTGGTATACATCAAGGATAGGACGCGGAATTTCGCGTGTGCCATCGTCAACACCGTACCAGTCATCCGAACCACCGTTGTATTCAAGACCATCATCAAAGTTATTCGTGTTATAACCAAGCTGACCCGTCACATCAAATACAAACTGATCAGGAATTGATTTCAAGCGAATATCAACGTTACCACCACCAAAAGATGCTGGCATTGACGGTGAATATGACTTTTGTACTGATAAGCTTTCGATAATACCTGATGGAAATAAATCCAGTGGTAATACAGAACGCGTTGGATCTGGGCTTGGTACAGCAGAATTATTTAACTGTGTACTTGAATATCGTTCACCTAGACCACGTACATAAATAAACTTACCATCAACAAGTGTTAAACCTGTTACACGGCGTAGCGCTGCAGCAGCGTCACTATCACCACTACGTGAAATTTGCTCTGCGCCCATAATATCAGCAACGAATGCTTGCTGTTTACGCTCTTCTAGAACAGCTGTTGCAGTGCCTTTTAAACGACTTGCACTTACAACAACTTCTTCAAGAACAGCTTCTTCGTCTGCTTCAGCTGCGTGTGCTGAGACACTCAATCCGCATAAGATAGCTGCGCTTAGTGCTGTTAAGCTGAACTGTTTTGAATATTGTTTCATGTTTACCTCTATCTGAAATAAGTTACAGAAAGTTGTTTAAAGGTGCTAAACACGTTGTTTAGCACCTCGCTTACTGTGTTATTCCAGACCTACTGTCCAACCTTCAGTCCAGTTGTTATCAGCAGATACTGCACCAATGTGCGTTGTTGTATCGAAGAAACCGTCGATTGCTTTAACGTCTGTCGCTGTTGTTGTATCGATAGTGAAAATACCATTTACAACTTGCGTTTGGCCTGTAGCAACTAAGTTACCTAATGTGTTTGTCCACCAGTTTTCAACACTGAAATCTACACCACTTGGGTCTTTGAAGTTTTCAGAACATGCAATCACTGATGATTTAATCATTAAGGTACCATCTTGAGCATTCTTAACTGTTTCACTTTCACCTGAAGCAGCACCTTCAATCTCTAGACATTCGCCCATACCTTCAGGGCCCGTTACGATTGCGTTATAGATTTGCGCACCCGTACCTTCACGGAAGTACATACCTTCTGAGTCATCTTCACCATCAAAGGTATTACCGATGATTGTTAAGTTAGCAATTGTTGGGTTTGACTTAGGTGTTTTAGACGGTGTAGAACCATCGTTGTCTGCTTCAATACCACGGTTCGCGTCTGAGTTATCAGCTGCTTGCTTAACAAGAATGTGCTGCATTTTACCTTGGAAACCATTGTCCCAGTCGATGCTGTCATCTTGAATGCTTGTTAGTACTAAGTACTTCGCTTGTACGTTACCACCGAAGAACTCAACACCGTCATCCGCATTTTGGTGAACTTGCACATACTCAACAGTAGTACCAGAACCAACACCACCAAACGTGATACCGTTTAATTCGTTATCTGGTGCGATTTCGTAACCACCATTCATCACACGAACATAACGCAATGTACCTGAGTTATCCGTTGTATCAGTACCACCGAACACCGCACCTGACTCAACACCTTCAACTTGAAGTGCACAATCACCTTCTGCTGGACACTTGTTTGATGGTGCGTTACCAAGAAGTACTAAACCACCCCATTGACCAGCGGCTGTAGTACCACCCATTACATCTTGGCTTGAAGTGAACGAGATTGGCTCATCTTTAGTACCGTTAGCATTAATTTTTGAACCACGGCTAATTACTAAGTAATCATCACCTGTACGGCCATATACTGTTACGCCTGGCTCGATTGTTAAAGTAGCTGAATCTGCATTATCTTCACCTACAAATACTGCGCCGCTTAATGCGTAGTAGTTACCCGCAGTAAGAGTTAAATCAGCGGTGATACGACCAGACACTTCACATGTTGTTGTGCTGCCATCAACTGGAGAAATTGACGTTGTACCTGATGGACAACCTGCTACTGCTGGTGGCGCAGTTACTTCACCGCCACCGTAACCAAATGCCCAACCTTCACGCCAGTCATCTGAATCATTCAGTGCACCAACAAAGTCAACTGTATCGAAGAACGCATCAACAGTATTTGCTACATCTTGGCCCGCGCCTAGTAATGGAGAACCTGCAATTGGTTGACCGTTTGCACCAAGCATTGGCTTATCATTGATTACGTTACCAGATTGTGCTGTAAACCACGTTTCAAGCTCTAGTAATGAATTGCCGCTACCATCAACTGGGTTTTTGAAGTTTTCGCCATTAGTACACGACATGAAAGTGTTTTGAATTAAGATAGTACCATCGTTAGCGTTATTAACTGTTTCGCTTACACCGTCTTCAGCACCTTCAATTTCTAAACACTCACCCATTTCGTCAGAACCAGTGATCACAGAGTTGTAAAGGTGTAAACCTGTACCTTCACGAAGGTAGATACCCTCAGCATCGTCTTCACCGTCGAAGTTGTTGCCGATGATTGTTAAGTTAGAGATGATTGGTAATGATTTTGGTTCTTTAGAAGGTGTGCTACCGTCGTTATCTGCTTCGATACCACGGTTTGCATCTGTTGAATCTGGATCTTGTTCAACGTAAACGAATTGCATTTTACCTTGGTAACCATTGTCCCAGTCGATGCTATCGTCGTCGATGCTTGTTAATACAACGTGCTTCAGATTTACCGCACCACCGAAGAATTCAACACCATCATCTGAGTTGTTGTGAACTTGTAAGTACTCAACCGTTGTACCAGAACCAACAGCACCAAATGTAATACCATTTAGTTCATTATCTGGGGCAATTTCATAACCAGCATTTTTAACAACAACGTACTTTAAAGTACCTGAACTATCTGTATTGTCTGTACCGCCGAATACAGCACCAGATTCAACACCTTCAACTTGAAGAGCACAATCGCCTTCAGCAGGACACTTATTAGAGATACCGTTACCAAGAAGCACCATACCGCCCCATTGGCCTGCAGATGTTTCTTCACCAACTACGTCTTGCTTAGAAGTAAAGATGATAGGGTCGTTTTTAGTACCTGTAGCTTCAATTTTAGAGTCACGGCTAACAACTAGGTAATCAGAACCGCTGTTACCGAATACTACCGCACCCGCTTCAATTGTTAACGTTGCACTGTCTGCTTTATCGTTACCAACGAATACAGCACCATCAAGCGCCCAAAATGCGTCTGTTGATAATGTTGTATTTTCAGTGATTACGCCTGAAAGAACTTGTACTGTCACATCACGACCTAATGCAGCAGACACTTCGTTCGAAAGACTTTGGCTGTATACACCCGGTAACTCTTCAGTTGTTGGTGGTGTAGTTGGGTTAGTAGGTGTAGTTGGTTGCTCAACTGTTTCTTCTACGTTGATGTTGATATCACCACCACCACAACCTGCTAGTGAGATTGCTGTAGCTACAAGACTAACCTTGAATAAGCCAGATAATTTCATTGTTCACTCCGTTAAGATAGATATTTAATTATTGTGTTAGCGCATAAACTCAAGTCACCGAAAAAGCACTGCAAAATAATGCTTTTGGGTCACTTGAGTTTTAAACTGCGACTACCTTACGGGAGCTGTATGACAAACTAGTTACACTTTAATAAACATAAAATGACAATATTAATTATTTAAAAAAGAGTAAGTTAGTTAATTTTAGGAACGGAAAAAAGCCGCCCGAAGGCAGCTTTGGTGTTGCGATTATAAATTAGTTCTTTTGTACGCTTACCTGTTGAATACGATTTAGAGTAAAGCGGTACGTAATGTTTCGGCGTGCACTTTTTCACGCTTCACATACTTGATCCATTGCTCAGCTAAACGCTGTGACTTTTTGTGTTTTTCCGCTTGCTCAAACGCTAAAATCGAGGCATCAAAATTTTGTAAATTGTACTGCGCCATACCTAAGGCAACATACACATTTGATTCAAACTCTAAGCCGCCTTTATCTAGGGCTTTACGTGCTGCATCAGCTGCTTCTTCGTATTTTTCAAGGTTAATGCTTACCTCTGCAATACGTTGTTCGTACTGACCATGCGTAACTAAATCAGCGGCTTTTGCAAAGTAAGGAAGTGACTTTTCACCCTCTTTTGCTTGTACCATCGCTTCTGCAACAAAGGCATAGTTTTTCGCTGATTTTTCAGCGACACCGTCTTGCATTGCTTTACTCATCACGTTCGCCGCTTTAAAAGCCAGGCCGTTGTATAAATACACTTGTGATAATTGACGTAAATCTGATTTAGATTTCATGAAACCTTGTTGATATGCCGCTTCTAAAATCGCTAATTGCTTTTTCTCTGCGCCCGTTTCACCGTACATGCCACCTAACTGAACCCAGTACTCAGGCTTGTTGTAAAGCTTAACTAAACGCTCAAGTACCTCGACCACTTTGTCAGACTGGTTAAGTGAGTAGTACATAGCACGCTGTAAGATTAACCAGTTTTCTTTTGGCATTTCACCTTTGCTGTCGGCTTCTGCGATAGCAAGGTTAATGTTTTCAATGCCTTTTTGGTAATCTTTAAGCTGATAATACGCTTGTGATTTTAATACGTAATAAGCATCTGTTTTAGGCTTGTCGTTAATCACATCCCACTGCGCTAAATATTTGATTACCTTTTCGTAATCGCTATTAGCCATTGCAAGTTGCGCTAAGCTAAAGGTGGTGCTTACACGTAATGTCTCTGGAATCGCATCTTCGTTTACTACTTTTTCAAACGACGCAATTGCTTTATCTAAGTCGTTTTCGTTGTAGTAAATAAAACCGTAGAAATTATGCATCATGGCAATTTCATAGGAGTTCATGCTTGAAGAACGCTCTTGAATACTATCAAGGGCTGCTAATCCTGCTTTTGCATCACCATCATCAGCTAACTTTTGTGCTCGTGCTAATTGGCTATACACTTTTTCACGCAGTGCAGGTACACGTTTGGTTTTTTGTTCTTCAGCGTAAGCTGTTGCCAGTGTGACACCTGGTAACATGCTAACAACGCTTGGAATTACCAGGCTGCTTGTGAAAGCAGCCGCGCAAATCACGGCAACTTTTAAAGGTTTCATAATCGCATTCCTCTTTTCTAACCGTTAATTTGGAAAGAAATTTTGTTCTGTACGCCCGCTACTTCAACAGCTTCACCGTTAACAACGCGCGGTTTATATTTAAATTTAAGTGCTGCATCCATCGCAGCGCGGTCAAACAGTGATTCTGGTTCAGCTTTCACTACTTTCGGGTCACGTACTGTGCCTTGTTTAGTTACTGTAAACTCAACTATCACATAGCCTTCGATACCACGCGATAAAGCTCGGCGCGGATAAACAGGCGCTACCTTTACAATCGGTAGGTATTCACCGTCACTTGATTCAAGGGCTAAACCACCGGCTAAGTTAACATCGGCTTCAACACTGGCACCAAAGTCAAAGTTCGCATTGCTCGCGTTAGGATCACTGTTTTGCATTTGCGGTGATTCCATTGGCGGAGGTGGCTCTTTCGGCGTTGGTGGCTTTTGCGGTTTACGTTCTTTCTTTTGCACTGTCTCTTCTTTTTTCAGACGAACAAAATCAAGTACGTTTCCTTTTACGGGCTCAGACATGGCCCCTTCACCACCGGTGATCAGTGCCTGCATGCCTAAAAACAGCATGACAGTCACGATACCCGCGATGATTAATGCAACTATATAACGCATCGCTCACATTCCTTATGATGCTTCTTGCGCAGCAATCGACACATCAAATGCGCCTGCAGCACGCGATGCATCCATTACTTTGATAAGTACATCGGTTGTGGCTTTCTTATCAGCTTGAATCACCACGCTACCTTGTGGGTTTTCAGCTTTTAAGCGCTCAATATTTGCTTGTACTGCACGAATATCTACTTGGCGTTTGTTGATCCAAATTTCACCTTTGTCAGAAATAGCAACTAAGATGTTGGCACGCTCTTTTTTCACTGCCGTTGCCGCTTCAGGACGGTTTACATCAATACCGGCTTCTTTTACGAATGATGCTGTTACGATAAAGAAGATAAGCATGATGAAAACAACGTCTAGCATTGGCGTCATGTTGATTTCTTCTGCGTCGTCTTCTTGAAATAAGTTACCTAGTGGCGCTCTCATTGTTAGTCTCCTAGTGGGTGATGCTCACATCACCCTAAAATTCGTTTAGTGGTCTAAGACCATGTTGTCTTCAAGTAATTGCACTTCGCGTTTTGCACGACGTTGTAAGAACGTTGAGGCGAAAACCCCTGAAAGTGCACCCACCATACCGGCCATTGTTGGGATAGTGGCTTTAGACACCCCTGATGCCATCGAACGTGCACTGCCTGTGCCTGTGATTGCCATTACATCAAATACTTCGATCATGCCGGTTACGGTACCTAACAGACCTAAAAGTGGACATAACGCAACCATTACGTTGATTAGCGCAAGGTTATTATTTAGTTGCATGCCAGCGCGTGAAATCATCGCTTGGCGAATTTGCTCTGCGTTCCAGCTGTTACGCTCTGCTCTATTGCTCCAAGTGCTTTTTACGTCTTTCTTGTAGCGTTTAAAGCCACCAAAGAAATACATAAAACGCTCAAGTATCAATAACCACATCGCGAAGATGAGGACCCCGATGACCAAGAGAACTTGGCCACCTGTGTCGAGGAAATCACGTAGAGCATTGATTGCATCAATCAATAGCACCATGATTTATGCTCCTTTCTCGCTTCGCTCTGCGATGATACCTGCGCTTTGCTCTTGTAAAATCAACAGCATGTTTTTAGAGCGCGTGTTAAGAAGTGTGTATAAGAATACTGTTGGGATAGCCACAACCAGACCAAGTACCGTTGTTACAAGTGCCTGAGAAATACCACCCGCCATTAATTTAGGGTCACCTGTACCGAACAAGGTAATTGCTTGGAAGGTGTTAATCATACCGGTTACCGTACCTAGTAGACCAAGTAGCGGTGCTACCACAGAGATAATCTTGATTAGCGTCAGGTTACGAGTAATTTTTGGCATTTCACGAATGATTGCTTCGCTTAATTTAAGCTCAAGCGTGTCGTACGCTACATCTGGGTACTGATCTTTCACTTTCATTACGCGACCAAGTGGGTTGTCATCACGTGCCACGGTGTCTTTAAGCTGACGACGGATTTTGCTACCCATAATCATCAGAGATACAAAACGCTCAAGTGCGATTAGTAAAGCGATTAAGCCAACACCTAAGATGATGTAACCTACTGTACCGCCTTGGTGAACTTGCTCTTCAGTATCTGGTGCTTGTACTAAAAGACCTAAAATTGAACCACCTGTAGGGTCAAGCGCGAACTGCACAACACCTGATTTTGTTTGTTGTAAGTCAGTCGCAGTTGCAGTGTAACGGCTGCTTGGCTGACGCGTAAGCTGGCTGATTGTGTTCGTAGCCGGTGTGTACTCTAGGTATTTACCATCTGCGATTAAGTTAAATGCACCAACACGCACCACTTCTTTTTGTGCTTTGCTGCCACCTTCAACAATAACATCTGTTGTAAAGCGAGATACTTTACCTTGCTCAGTCATTTCGCGTTGTAATTCAAACCATACTTTTTCGATATCATCGATAGAAGCAAGCTTTGACGTTGAACCCATTTTTTGTGCTAGCTCATCCATGAAGTTACTACGACCTGGAAGCTCAGCAGAAACAACTGACGTCATGAATTTGTTGCTTGAATCGCCCGCTACTTGTTGTAACACACCGAATAGCTCTTTAAGTGAACCCATACGGTTTGAAAGCGTGTCTGTTAAGTTAGCAAGCTTTACTTCGTTCTCTTCAAACTGAGTTTCTAAACGCTCAGACTCGTTAAGCATTGCAGCACGCTTTGCTTGCGTATCTTTAAGCATTTGTACTTGTTCGTTTTGACGCGCCACGAACTCTTGCTCACGTTGCTTATTCTCAATGCTTTGCTGTGCTTTACCTTGCTCTAATGTTTTTAGTAATGAATCTAAATCCATTGGCTCAGCCGCTAGGCTGCTACCAGCAAAACCAAGGCCAGCTGCAAACACGGCCATTTTTGTCATTTTCGTTAATAATTTCATCTCAAACCTCTTATTCAGCAGCGTGGACTGGCAGTGTTAACATATCTGGGGCAAGTTGCTTACGTGCAATGCGTAAACCTTTGTTGATTTGGCTGATTGCAGAATCTGGTAATTCAACAAACGATTTTGTTTCTTTATCCCAGCTACCTGCTTTTTTGCCGTCGCGTGTTAAATAAATAAGTTCTAAACGACCGATGCGTAAGAAATCCACTTCGCGCTCTTGGCCATCTACATTCAGTAATGATGTGTAAGCTTCGATAGTGCGACCGTAATCAACTTCTACTTGGTAAGCTTCAAGTAAGCGGCGGAATTTTTCACTTGAAGTGATGTCTGCGCGGTCCATCATTTCTTTTAATGATGCAATACGCTTGCTACGTTCTTCAGTTAAGAAAGGCACGTCTAGTGCAACGAATTGCTCAAGACCTGTGATCATACGCATCATTAACGGCGTAATTTGACGCTCGATAACCGATACCTGATCCATTGACTCGTTTAACGCGTCCATTTCAGCAATTTGGTTGTTTAATTGCTTAGTAAGTTGCGCGTTATAAACAGTTAAGCCGTCAATTTCTTTATTAAGGGCTTTGAATTGTTGTAAACGACCTTGCATTGAATCTGCAATCTTGTCGATTTTAGTTTGTGATTGCGCTGCAGATTTGTTTATCTCGCTGCTTTTATCAATTACTTTATCTAGATCGTTTGCATGTACTGCTGCAGATGCCGCTACAATACCTGCTAAAATCAGTGGTTTAACGCCTTTCATCGCATACACCTTTACTCGTTAAGTTAGCTTAATTTGCTAGTTGGGTTGTTTTATTGTGCGAAAGGATAACGATGAAAAATGACAAGCATGTTGCGCAAAAAATACAAAAATATGACAGCTGTAACAATTAGTTTATATTGCGCAAAGATAAGGCAAAAGTTGCAGGGTTTCAGGAACTAAATATGGGATGTTATTTGCTGATAAGTGCTTTGCCAGTCTTGATAATTAACCGGGATAGCAGCGTAGAGCCCTTTATTTTCAAGGACTAAAGACGGAAAACCTTGAATAGGTAAGCTTCTCGCTTGGTTTATTTCGGCCATGAGTAACGAATTTATTTTTTCACTTTCAATTTCGTGAATAAATGCGTTTTTTTCTAAGCCAATTTGCTCAGCAAGGCTTGCAAGGGTGCTGATGTCCGATGGATTTTGTGCATTTAAGTAGTAGGCTTTTTGAATGGCATAGAGCATCTCGTGCTCTTTATTGTACTGCCTTGAAACAAGCACTGCACGGCATGCTGGATAAGTAGAGCGGCGTGGTTGCGCTAAATGCCAAAACTCATGATTAAATGGCGTGTCAAGTTGCTGTTCAATACGCTGCCATGTTTGCTGTAAAAACTGCTGCATCTCTTTTGGCATAGGCTCATCTGAATCAGGCGCGAGGCCACCCACTTTATATTCAATAGCCAGTTTATCGCCAAGGGCCGCTTTTAGTTTTAACCAGGTTTCTCTGTAGCCCCAACACCAACTACACATTGGGTCGTATACATAAATTAGCTTTGCCATTTAGCTTATCTCAGTTAGATCAGAGACCACTACATTACGCCCTTTTGCTTTGGCTTTATAGAGGTTGTCGTCTGCTTGTTTAATCGCTTTACTAAATTGGCTGCCTCGTTCGAGGCTAGCAATGCCAATACTACACGTAATAGTCACAGACTGCCCCACATCATAAGGGATCTGTTTTTCGGCGACATAACTACGCAGTTTTTCAGCCACTGCATGGGCAATGTTAAGCCCTGCTTTTGGCAGCAAAATAATAAACTCTTCACCGCCATAACGGGCTTTTATATCTGTGCCACGTAATTTATCGTGCAGCATAGAGGTAAAGGCTATTAAAGCCTGATCGCCAAAATCATGACCATAACTGTCATTAAGTGATTTAAAGTTGTCTAAATCAATTAATAATACCGACATAGGTAAGTAGTTTGCCGCTTCAGCTTCAAGGCGCGGTTGAATATGCTCATAAATGTAACGACGATTGGCAAGGCCTGTTAGTGGGTCAGTCAATGCATCGCGTTTTTCTATCAAAGTGATGTCAGCAATTTTTTGATGGCTTTTTTGTCTGAAGTATTCACTAATTGCAGAGAATAAAATCACTAAACTAAATGATGCTAAAAAGCGCGAGGTTTCAACTTGCCCGTAATGTGCTTGGCCAAAATTAGGGCTAAAAAGCAGTGCAACTGCACTAGCGTACATAATCCCAACCAACACACTGCCTACTTTTAACCCTAAGGTGACATAAGCCACAATGGGGTAAAACATAAGCCAATATAAAGCGGTGTTTTCTTTGCCGCCGGTGTACACCAAGGCCACACAAAGCAGCAAGATAATCGATAAGATAATGCAACTAATAGACACCAACGCGCCGGTGCGAAAGTAATACACCATGCAAAGCACAATAGTGACATCGCTCACCACTAACATAATAGTGAGCGGCAAGGCGTAAATTTGATAGTTAGATAACACTAACGAAGTGATTAATACGATGGCAAAAAAAGCCATGGTAAATAAGGTGAAGGCACGGCGCTGTTTATCCGCCGTGTCGACACTGTTTAACGTTATGGCATTAAGCCAATTTTGATCCAAAATTGCAGTCTCTTAACAACTAAACTTTAAATTTAAGTACCAATTTTTCAAGCTCATAGAACTGGGCTTTTAATTTAGTGCACTCGCTCAAGGTGTTATTAAGATTACTTTGACCTTGAGTAGACAGCTCACTAATTGAATGTATGTCACTGTCTAAGCTTTGAATTACTTGGTTTTGCTCAGTTGTGGCATTTGCAACACTGTGGTTCACCTCATCGATTGACTCAATAGCACGGGTAACCTCAGCCATTTTTTCGCCCGCTATATGAGCTTGTTCAACACTCTTTTCACTATCGCGAATACTGGTTGTCATTACCTCAACCGCAGACGCAGAGCCTTGTTGTAACTGAGAAATAGTGTCTTCGATTTCTTGTGTTGATTGCTGGGTACGGTGCGCAAGTTGACGTACTTCATCTGCTACAACCGCAAAGCCACGACCTGCTTCACCCGCACGGGCCGCCTCAATAGCTGCATTAAGGGCTAGTAAGTTAGTTTGCTCACTAACACCTTTGATCACTTCAAGTATTTGGCCGATGCTTACAGTGTGCGCATCTAAACTATTAATGGTTTTTTGTGCCTGCTCCATATTGCGAGACAAGGCATTAATTGCTGTTAAGTTATCAGCTAATGCAGATTGGCTTTGTAATGATTGGCTATTCGCACTCGTTGCTAACGTTGACGCATGACTTGCACTGTTTGAGATTTCTACCGCGCTTGATGTCAGCTCGTTAATAGCTGTGGCAACGTTATCTGTACGCTTTGTTTGATCAGCATACATGGCTAATGTGCCTTGAGTTTGGTTAACTAAACTCTCAACTAAACGCTCAAGCTCAACGGTGGTATTTTTAACTTGTTCAATTGATGTATGAATTTTCTCGATGAACGCATTAAAGTAATGGCTTAGCTCGCCAAACTCATCATTATTTTCAACCTCAAGACGACGGGTTAAATCACCCTCTCCCTCTGCAATATCTTTAATCGCATCGTTTAAGCGCTGCATTGGGCGCATTAAATAACGAAGCAAAAATTGCATCATTAATACAATCGCGACAATACCCATTAGCATGTAAATAGCCGCCATATTTCTAAATGAGGCAACCGATGAATAAGCAATTTCTTCGTTGATCACCACACCTAAATACCAATCAACGTTTTGAATTCCTTTGATTTTGGTGAATGACACTAATTTGTCTAAACCACCCACTTGTACTTCTACAAACTCAGATTGTAACGACAGGCTCTTGCCGAATAAATCACGCATGTTTTTGTCATTAAATTTAGTTTCTGGGTGGCTTAAAATACGGCCTTCACTATCTAGTAAAAAGCCATAACCAAACCCTAAGAAGTCAATTTCGTTGACGATTTTAGTTATGGTTTTCATGTCGATGTCAGCACCCGCAACACCGCTAAACACACCGTTGGCTTGCATTGGCGCTACGGCCGAAATAGTTAGTTCATTGGTGGTTACATCAATATAAGGCGCTGTAAAGGCTGTGTTCGTTTTGTTTTCTACAAGTTTGTACCACGGCCGTGTTGTAGCATCGTAATCCGGTGGTAAAACAACCGATTGGTCATTCAATACAAAGGTGCCGTCAGTGATACCGATGTAGGTGTTTTTAAAACCACCGGCTTTGTCAGCAGTATTGAGCTGTGTGAGCGTAAGCTCTTTGCTATCGCCAAGTTGATAGGTATCAGCAACAGACGAAACAATCGCTAATTTAGCATTTAACCAGTTAGCTATGTTTTGCGACACTGACTGAGAAATCTCTTGAAGAACGAGCGAGAGCTGCTCCTG
This sequence comes from Pseudoalteromonas sp. T1lg21, assembly GCF_002964625.1. Taxonomy (NCBI): domain Bacteria; kingdom Pseudomonadati; phylum Pseudomonadota; class Gammaproteobacteria; order Alteromonadales; family Pseudoalteromonadaceae; genus Pseudoalteromonas; species Pseudoalteromonas sp. T1lg21. The sequence goes on along the minus strand of NZ_PQBX01000061.1, from coordinate 527,924 downwards.
CGTTTGGCTGCGCATAGAGATGAAGTTATTAATCGTGAATAAACCGAGCACTATCACTAAAACCAGTGATGCAGCCACAGTTACCTTGGTGGTAAATTTAAGAGTGCTTTGCATGACAAACCTGTTTGTTATTTTTTTCGTTGTTAGCCTCTTTATATTTAACAAATTTAAAGCTCTTTGTCTTATAAAATTAAGCTAAAACTAGAAAAACGTTCCTTTTATTAAAGTACGCTTTCTTTGAAAATCAATTACTTTGTTAACGGCAGCACATTCAACTTCTTAAGTCGCCTTTAATAAATAACAGTAAAAACAAGCTTGGAACGTTCCTACAAATAACTACTTTAACCGCCCCTGAATACGTATTCATTAAATCATTTTGTCATCAAGTTTTGTTGGCTCTAGCAAAAAATGGCACAAAAAAACCCCGCAACTCAGTGCGGGGTTTTATTAATCGTAATTGTTAGCCGATGCGTTTTTTCCAGCTATCAGCTAAGCGAACAACGTTTAAGCCGTACCAAGCGATAAATGCATAACAAATCACTGGTACAAAGAAGCTTTGTTGAATACTAACAGTATCTGCAACCACACCTTGCACTAACGGTACTAATGCACCACCCACGATTGCTAAACATAACCAACCCGACCCTTTACTGGTCAGTGATCCTAAGCTTTCGATTGCAACTGAGAAAATCGTTGGGAACATGATTGAGTTAAATAAACCAATCGCAAGTACTGAGTAAAGCGCAACATTACCTTCAGTGAAAATAGTCACTAACAGTAATACAATTACCATCATGGCATTAAAGAATAACGCTTTTGAAGGCGCAATCTTTTGCAGTGCTGCAGAGCCAATGAAACGACCCACCATTGCACCGCCCCAGTAATAAGCAATTAGGCTTGCAGCCGCATGCTCTTCAAGGCCAGCAATGTGTGCTTCACCAAAGTAGTTTACTAAGAAGCTACCAATTGAAACCTCTGCACCTACATAACAGAAGATACCTACAACACCCATCATTAAATGAGGCGCTTCAGCTAGGCTGTGGCCTTTCGCTTTGCAGTCTTGCTCTTCTGAGTGCTCAGAAATAACCGGTAATTTAAAGAAGGCAAATACCACAGCAATGGTCAGTAGTGCTGCTGCAAGCATGAGGTATGGCACTTTTACAGATTCAGCAGTGGCCGCGTTGGCAGCTAGTGTGCCCGCTGTACCGAAGAATAAAATACCACCCACATATGGTCCAACTGTAGTACCAAGTGAGTTAAGTGCTTGAGCTAAATTTAAACGTGACGACGCCGTTTTTTCAGGACCTAACGCCACAACATACGGGTTAGCAGATACCTGTAGTACGGTAATACCTGATGCTAAAACAAATAACGCACCTAAGAATAACCAATATTCATGCACAACAACTGCTGGGTAAAATAACATACAGCCAATTGATGCCACGACTAAGCCTGTTAGCACACCATTTTTATAGCCCAGTTTTTTAACCAACATGCCCGCTGGTAGCGAAACAATAAAGTAAGCACCAAAGAAACAAAACTGAACCAGCATTGCCTCTGTATAGGTTAAATCGAATACCCCTTTTAAGCGCGGGATCAACACGTCATTTAAAACTGTAATGAAACCCCATAAAAAGAACAGGGTTGTCATTGCCGTCAGTGGTAGCAGGTAGTTTTTATTTTGCTGCGAACCATCGGCGACAAACGATTGGTTTGTATTTATTTCACTCACGTGGTTTTCACTCCGTTAACAAGTTACCTTTGATTCTACACATTGAAGTAAAAATAGCACAAAGATTTACTAGGAACGTTCCAATATTTTTATTTCCTGCTATAGTTGCTAAATGTACACAGATTTATTGATTGACCATGGCAACAGTTGACTTTAAAAGCCCTGATTTTCTTAAGCAGCATATCCAAGATACCCTTGCTTTTTATCACCCCCATTGTGTTGACCATTCAGCTCATGGCTTAGCGGGCTTTTATCAGTTCTTTAAAAATAATGGCGCGATTTACGATAAACACACTCGCCATTTAGTTTCGAGTACCCGCTTTGTATTTAACTATGCGATGGCATACATCGAATTCAAAGAGCCAGAATATTTAAGCCTAACTAAACATGGTTTAGCCCACCTTGAACATGCGCATAAGCAAGCATCTGGTGGTTATGCTTGGCTTATTAAGCAAGAAGATAACGGCGCAGTCACTGTGTTAGACGATACTAACCATTGTTACGGGCTTGCCTTTGTTATGCTTGCAAACGCAGTAGCCTTAAAAGCAGGGGTAAACGACTGCAAAAATACAATTTCTCAGGTTTGGGATTTATTAGAGCAGCACTACTTTGAACCCCAGCATAATGCCTATTTAGATGAGCAAAATGCCGATTTTAGCTGTGCAGATGACTATCGTGGCCAAAATGCCAATATGCATTTATGCGAAGCCTTACTCATGTGTTTTGAAGCAACCAACGAGACCCGTTATTTAAAACGTGCCAAACAACTTGCCGAAACTTTTACGGTAAAACTGGCAGCACAGAGCCAACAGTTTGTCTGGGAGCACTACGCTAAAAATTGGCAAATCGATTTAGATTACAACAAAGATGACCCGCAGCATTTATTTAGACCTTGGGGATTTCAACCCGGGCATCAAACTGAGTGGGCAAAACTGTTACTTATTTTAAACCGCCATATTGATGAACCTTGGCTGGTAACGCGTGCTAAAAGCCTGTTTGATGAAACCCTAAGCATCGCGTGGGATCAGCAACATGGGGGCATTTTCTATGGCTTTGCACCAGATAAACAAATTTGTGATAGCGATAAATACTTTTGGGTGCAAGCCGAATCATTAGCCGCAGCGGCCCTACTCGCTGATGCTACACATGACGAAAGCTATTGGCAATGGTACGAAAAAATTTGGCAATACAGTTGGCAACATATGGTAGATCACCAATATGGTGCGTGGTATCGCATTTTATCAGCACAAAACCAACCATACAGTGACGAAAAATCGCCAGCAGGTAAAACCGACTACCATACTATGGGTGCCTGCTACGAAGTATTAAGAACCTTAACCTTGAGGAATGCATAATGAGTTTAGTGTGTTTTGGCGAAGCATTAATCGACTTTTTATCAGATGGTAAACAACCAGAGTCATTTACTAAATACGCAGGCGGCGCACCTGCTAATGTGGCTGTTGCAGCAGCAAAACTAGGCCTAAACACCAGCTTTTGCGGCATGTTAGGCGATGATATGTTCGGTCACTTTATTAAACAAGAACTTGACCAGCATGCGGTAAACACCCAGTACTGTACATTCACCGATGCCGCGAAAACAGCGCTGGCGTTTGTATCACTTGATGACAGTGGCGAACGCTCGTTTAGTTTTTATCGCCCACCAGCCGCTGATTTACTGTATCGTGTAGACGATTTCGACCATGCAATGTTTGCAAATCACGCCATCATGCATGTATGCAGCAACAGTTTGACTGAGCACAACATCTATCAAACCACAATTTATGGTTTAACGCAGGCGAAAAAAGCCGGTGCAATTTGTAGCTTTGATATGAATCTGCGCGAAAACCTATGGCCAAGTATGCGCCATACACTCGATAGAATGTGGCATGTTATTTCATTGGCAGATATCGTTAAACTCTCATTTGAAGAGCTTGAGTTTTTAAATCAAAGAAGCCATCAAGAAATGTCACTTGAGCATACTATCGATGCCATTTTAAAGGCCGGTGTAACCTGTTTGCTGGTTACCAATGGCGGCGAAGCAATCAGCTTTATCACGCAGACTTTAAAGGCCAAGTTAGCCCACCAGCGACAAAAGTGGTTGATACCACAGCTGCAGGTGATGCGTTTATTGGCGGCATGCTGTCAAAGATTGGTCAGCACTGTGAAAACAAACAAAGCTTTAAAGCGTTTTGCCAAACGCCAGAGAATATCGAACAAACCATTGCTTATGCAGCTAAAGCTGGCGCTTTTGCAGTAAGCCGCTATGGTGCATTTGCGTCTTTACCAAGCGCAGCCGATTTAGCCTAGAGCTTTGTTTAGGTTGAGTAATAAGCCCAGCATTAGTAATAAATGCCGGGCTTATTCGCTATTGCTCAGCTTTACATTTATCGATAATTGGTAAATACCTAAACACCTTCATGTTTGGATCGATCACCACATGATCCCCCGCTTTTAAAGCAATGCTAATCTCGCCATTTTCAACAGAATAAGTTTGCAACGAGCCGTTTATTTGCACCGGAACTGGCATAGGGAATGGCTTACCTTGCAAAGAGTTTTTGTTCCATTTCAGCGTCAAGCTGTTAGCTGATTGAATAACATCAAGTTCCGGTAATTGAGCCTGTTTTAAATACACATCAAACAGCCAGCTATAATCTTTCGCCGTTAAGCGGTTAACAATAGCAATAAACTCATCGGTATTTCGATATCGCGGTGAAATTGGATAAGCCAATTGCTTGGTGTCGTTCACCCCATAAAGCAGCTCACGGGTGGCTTGCCAAAATAACTCATCACCAATCAACCAGCGTAAGGTATGTAAAGTCCAACTGCCTTTGCCATAAATATCAGGGTTGAATGCTTGATCTGAGGTTATATCGCCATCAAGAACAATGGCTTTACAGTTTTTCAGCCCTAAATACGACTTATACATGCTGTGGTTATAGGCCGCTTCACCGAATTTATACAAGCTATAACTTGGCTGCATGTAACTGCCAAAGCCTTCGTGTAGCCATGCATCGTTGAGTTTTTCATGGGTCATTAAATTACCAAACCACTCATGAGCTAACTCATGCTGTAATAACCAATCATATCCGCCTGCATCACGCTTATATTTTTTACCATAGGCATTGATAGTTTGATGTTCCATACCTAAATGCGGTGTTTCAACAAAGCCCAGTTTGTCATTCCCCCATGGGTAAGGCCCTAAAAAGCGCTCAAAAAACGCGACTTGAGAACGTAAATCCTGCTCTATTAGCATCGACGCTTGCTGTGTGTGTTTAGTAAGTGCCCAAAATTCAATCGGAACCTCAGTGCCATTAATACTGGTATAACTGCGCTCAATACGTTGATACGGGCCTATGTTCAGAGCAATGTTATAGTCGCTTGCAGGCACAGATAGCAGCCAATCAAATTGTTGTTTGTGTGCACCGACTGGTTTTACGCTTTGCAATACCCCGTTGGTTACCGCACTTAAACCATTTGGTACTGTGAGCCTTATGCGCATGCTATCGGCTTTGTCAGCAAAATGATCTTTACATGGCCAGAATAAATCACAGCCTTCGCCCTGCACTGCGGTAGCTATCCACGGCTCGCCGCTTTCGGTTTCAGCAAATACAAACCCGCCATCCCAAGGGGCGTTTTTAGCAATATGGGGGTTGCCCTCATAGGCTACCGCAACACTCACTGTGCTGCCCGCAGCGTATTGCTTACCTAAATCGATATTTAGCAGACCTGCATTGCGGGTATAGTTAAGTGTTTTATCGTCAGAGGTTATGGCAGTGATTAAAAATCGGCTATCAAGTTTTAGTTCAACAAATTGGCTTGCAGATAGCATTTTAAACTGCGTTTTCGACACGCCTTTAATGCGTTTATCATCAGGAAACACTTCAAGTGATAAGTCGTAAAATTGCACATCGCTTTTTAGTGCAACTGCCGATAATGGCTGACCTGTATCACCAACGCTTGGATCAAGTGGCAAAGGTTTAACACTACAGCCAGCTAAAATGGCGGTCATAGCAATCGCTGTAGCGCTTTTAAAAAAATGAGTTACCTGCAAAACATCTACTCCATGTCGTTATTATTGTTATTAAAATATGACATAGCTGAAAGATTAAAACTGTGCTTTGCGTTGAATAACAAAACGAAAATATTTCATCATCAAATCAATGCAAAAAAGCCCAGCGTTTCTATAATTAATACTGTGATTTACTTAAAAGGATTTAATAATGCTCACTTTAAAACAACCTCGTATGTTAACGATTTTATCTTTCGGTTTAGTATTCGCCTCACCAACTGTTTATGCCGACCAATGGCAATTTTCTGTAGAGCCTTATTTAATGGCCACTGCGATTGATGGCAGCTCGGCAATTGGCACTATAGAAGCCCCCCTTGAAGTCGAATTTGATACCATTTTAAACAACCTCGACAGCGCATTTATGCTCCATCTTGAGGGATATCATCAATCAAACTGGGGTTTTATTGCTGACTGGGGTTATATGGATTTAAGTAAATCTCATAACGCCCCAAAACTTGGCGTGCTCAGTGCCCGGGTGCGCCAAGCCGTGCTCGAATTAAGTGTTGCGTACCGTTTTTCTAGCCCTTCGATGGGTGATTGGGTTAACTATGTGGGTATTCGTCGTTGGGATAACACCTACGAATTCGACCTTGACCCTAACTTTATGTCGCAAGTGTCCGTGGTCGACAGAGATGAAGATTGGATTGACCTCATTTTTGGCTTTCACTTGAACAAACAATTAAGCGAACATTGGCAGTTAACAACCGCAGGGGATCTCGGTGGTTTTAACTTAAACGCTAAATTGACTGGCAGCTTTAAATTAGGTGCGGTGTATCAAATAAACCCACATTGGGATCTAGGTATGAGCTATAAAACCACGTATGTAGATTACCAAACAGGCCAACGCGGAAATAAAAACTTCTTTAGTTATGATACATTTACCCACGGCCCGCAAATAAGCGTGAGCTATCAGTTTTAGTCGTTAGCCCGCTAGTAATTTGTTTCTATTTCATGGTATGTTTTTTAACTAATTAAAGTAAAAGGAATTCATCCTATGAATAATAAGCTTCTTGCTGGGGGCGCAATTGCGATTGTTGCAGGTGCGTTGTTGTACTCACAAAATAAAGCCAGTGTTGAGGTAGATTTACCTGAGCTTGCCTACGTACCTGCCGATACGGCGGTTTTTTATGGTCAACTTAAACCGTTTCCGTACAGCAAATACTTTGCGCTTATGCCAGATGCAATGAAAGGCACGAGCGATTTAACGCCCATTATTGCTGAGCTTAAAACAGTTGATGATAAGAATGCCCTATTCCTTGCATCACTGATGGAAAAATACCAACAATCACTGAGCTCTTACGACGCCTTCAAATCGATTTGGGGCTTTGGTGATGACTACAAAGGCATGATGTATGCGCAAGGTTTAATGCCGATTGTACGTTTTCAGGTCGCTGATCAAAGCAGCATTATCAATAGCATTAAGCAATCTGCTGATGAAGCAGGTATTGCGTATACAACTGAAAGCCTTGAAGGCGTAAGTTACACGCGCTTTACCATTGAACTTGAAGGCTTAGATAACTTCAACCTAATTGCATCAACGCACAACAATTGGGCTACCTTAACGCTGACCACTGCGCTTTCTAATGATCAAGATTTACGTATTGCCCTTGGCGTAGAAAAACCGGCTCAATCACTGGCTGAGACTAAAAAGCTACCTGAGCTAATTAAAACTTTCTCGCTTGATGGCAACTCGGTTGGCTTTGTTGATCATCAACGTATCGCCAATGCTATAACAGGCAAAGAAGACTCTCGCTTACACCAGATGCTCAAAGAGCTACTTGATAAAGCCCAGCAAGCGAATGCATTAGCAGCGATTTCAACACCTGAGTGTCAAGATGACATTGCAGCCATTGCCGCTAAATGGCCTGCGACTGTATCAGGCACAACAAAAACCCGTATTACCACCGACTACGCCGACTTTGACGTAAAAGCAGTACTGCAAAGCACAGATCAAGACTTACTAAATACCCTACAAGCCGTGCGTGGCTTTGTACCAAAACACACCACCGGGCTTGACGGGCAAATGATGAGTGTTGCTTATGGTATTGATGTAGCAAAAGTACTGCCACTAGCCAATACATTAACGGGTGCAATTAAGTCAGCTGAGTTTAACTGTGGCCCAATTGTCGCACTACAAAATGAAATGCAAGAAGTAAGCACCGCTGGCCTTGCTATGATGTCGGGCTTTGCTAATGGCGTACAAGGTATGAGTGTGAGCGTTCAAGACGCTGCATTTACTATCGATGACTACAATGGCCCACAAATAGACAAACTTGATGCCATCGTTACCTTATCGGCTACTGATGCCCATGGCTTGTATTCAATTGCGCAAGGTTTTGTGCCGCCGCTTGCTAACATAAAACTACCAGCCAATGGTGATGCCGTACTGATCAATGAATACATTCCATCGCCTGTGCCACTTAACTTTGATATAAAAATGGCCCTTAAAGGCAATCATATTGTGATTTTTACGGGTGATAAGTCAGCGCAGATTGCCGAGACTTTAGAGTCGCAAAGTGTTACTAAAAATGGCTTTGTGAACATGGCATTCGACGTACAAAAAATCTTATTACCTTTGCTTGATACGATTGCTGCAACGGGTCAATTAAGTGATGAAGAAATGGCTGAGCTTGATTCCCTACGCGACCAACCTGTAGGTGTGTATTTTGCCACAGACATTACCGACAACGGCATTGGCCTTGAAAGTAACGTACAAATTACTAAAAAGTAGTTTTGAGTTTGAATCTAAAAAGAGCGCTATTTAGCGCTCTTTTTTTGTTGCCATTTAAGTGAGTTGTTGGTGTCTCGACTATTGCAAATGGTGTCGTTTGAACTCTCAATACCACCGAGTTTGGCTAGTCGGTCGTAAAGCACAACATTGCAGGTTGCGGCTAGGTTCATACAGCCTATGGTTGGCACATACACTACTTCATCACACCATTTCAGCACGTCTTTACTGACCGAGCCATCTTCTGGGCCAAATACATAAAATGCATTTTCAGGGTGCTTAAATTCAGGCAGTGGCGTTGCACCTTCAACAAGCTCAATCACCACCGTTGTGGCACCTTCAGGCTTAGCTTGCTCTAGGCTTTCAACTTGCGTAAGTGGAATATGCTCAAGCACATTTTTGGTATCAGTATGGTACTTATTAGCGCGTAAATAGCGGCTACCAGTAAAAAACACCTGCTTGGCATTGTAACAACCCGCGGCACGTAATACCCCACCCACATTGGTTGGGCTTTTTGGGTTTAACAGGCCAATGCTTGCTTTAAGGGCGCTCATTAATCAATGTCTCTGGTTGGCCACTCGGCCACGTAAAGGTCAAAGTCATCTAGGTCTACGTCACAGTCTTTCACTGTTTTGTCACGCACAGAAATACCCAGCTCATGCATTAAATCTTTACTGCCACCGTTTAGTAACGGGTGCCAAGACGCAAGGCCACGGCCTTCGTAAAGGCGACGGTAGCTACAGCTTTGCGGCATAAAAAAGATATCTTTGAGGTTTTCTTTAGTGAGCTTAACACATGAAGGCACCAAGGTTTGGCGGTTCGCATATTCGCTACACCCACAGGTGTCGTTGTCTAGGTATTGGCAAACGATATTAGTGAAAATGAGTTCTTCACCCTCGCGAAGTTGATCCGTTGCGGTAAATTCATCTTCGTCTTCACTGTCGATAAATGTGTTTAAACAACATTTACCACAGCCGTCACAAATAGCTTCCCATTCGGGTTGTGACATTTGCTCAAGCGAGCGCTTAAGCCAAAATTGATCTTCTAACATGGTATTACTCAAAGCCCCTAAACAGCGCGCATTCTAGCGTAAAGCCAGCATGCGCGCAAAGTTTAGCGTGTTTGGGCGATACCCAAGCCATCTCAAGATGCAGAATTCAGCGTTTCACAGGTGCCTTAATATCTAGGCGTTACTTTGCAAGAATGGCATTCCCTTTTAAGAAGTAACAACGATGAGAGTAAGTGCCTGTGAAGCGCCCAAAGGGTTGGTTTAAAAGTGATTTATACTGCGTTATTGATTTTAACAATAGAACCACTATTACTTGCAATCAATGCCTTGCCTAAATCGCTTTTAATTCCAACTGAAACTCGCACCTTGAGGTGGTTTGGGTATTTTACTTTTGCTCGTTAACCCAACGCTTAATTTTTTCTTCAAGAATTGGCATAGGTAATGCGCCATCAATCAGAACTTGCGTATGGAAAGCTTTAATGTCGAACTTATCGCCTAGCTCTTTGCTAGCGTAGTCACGTAGTTCTTGAATTTTGAACTGACCTAACTTGTACGACAGCGCTTGGCCCGGCCATGCAATGTAACGCTCAACTTCGGCAATAATGTCGCTTTCGGCCATTGATGAGTTAGCCAACATGTAATCAATACCTTGTTGACGTGTCCAACCTTTTGCGTGGAAACCAGTATCAAGCACTAAGCGCATTGCACGTAATTGCTCATCTGATAAACGGCCATACCACATGTAAGGGTCGGTAAATAAGCCAAGCTCTTTACCTAAACTTTCTGCATACAATGCCCAACCTTCTGCAAATACCGTGTAGCCACCAAATTTACGAAACAGCGGTAGTCCTTCAATTTCTTGTTGCAAGGCAATTTGAAAGTGGTGACCCGGTGCGGCTTCGTGAATAGACAAGGTTTCAAGCAAAAACTTAGGCTGTGCTTTTAGGTTAAAGGTATTAATATAGAAAATACCTGGGCGGGAGCCATCTGGTGCTGGCGACTGGTAAGATGCACCCGCAGCAGATTCAGCGCGGAAGTCTTCAACTGCTTTAACAACGTATGGCGCTTTTGGCGCAATATCGAACATTTGCGGCAGCTTAGCATCAATCTTTTCTTTTACAGCTTCGTACGCGGCAATTAACTCTTCTGGCGTATCGTAGTAAAACTCATCTGAGGTTCTTAGGTGTTCAAAAAACGCTTTTAAATCGCCTTCAAAACCGACTGTCTCTTTGACTTTTTTCATCTCAGATAAGATGCGCGATACTTCGCTTAAGCCAATGTCATGAATTTCATCGGCGTTTAAGCTCAGCGTTGTATGCTGTTTAATTTGGTACTCATACCACGCTTTACCATTTGGTAGGTCGCTGTAACCAATGCTTTCACGGGCATTTGGAATGTATTCATTCGCTAAAAAGTCAGCCATTTTTTGATACGCAGGCACTAAACGCTCGCTGATCATTGCCGTGTACGCGCTTGTTAGCTGTGCTTTTTGTTTGTCGCTGAAAGACTCAGGTAACTGAGCAATTGGCCCCCAGAATAATGACTCTTCTGGTTTTTCTACGATATGAGTTTGAAATTGTGGTAATAGTTTTTCAGCAAGCGGTTTAGGAAGAACCACCTTGTCTTTAATGCCTTGGCGCATTGATTGTTCAACACTGTCTAACCAAGCGATGAAACCGTCAGCACGTTTTTCAAATGCTTGATAATCTTCAACCGTGTTAAAAGGTTGTGCGCTTTGCCCAGAACCTAATGCAGCAAAGGTATTATGTGCCCCACCCATTTGGTTAATTGGCATTAAGTAACTTGGAAACTGAGCGCCTTCAATCGCAAGGTCTAAATCGCGGGCTAGAATTTCGTAGCTCAATAATGACTGACCCTTTAATTGCGCTTTGTCGATATTTGCTAGTTTGTTCTTGTATTCTTTAACAAAGTTAAGCTGCTCATCGCGGTTTGCTTTACTAATAGGTGCAATAAATTGGTCGTTATATTCGCTACGGCCAATGTAAGTACCACCAATTGGATTAAACTTTAAGCCTGCTTCAAAGTAGTCTGCTAGTAATGTATCAAGTTGCTCTGTGGCTGACGTTGCGCTTGGTGCTTGTTTGCTCACTTCTTGAGTTGGTTTTTCGTTGCTTGGCGTTGATTCATTACAACCAAGTAATGCAAACATCACTGCCGAACTAAGTAGTGCTAGTTTTACGTTTTTCATTCTTTCCCTGCCCTTATATTAAGTACGCGTAAATTATGAGGGTTTAGTTCCCTATTTAGCAAGTATCGCTGCAACTTATCGCAGTTTATTTACACTTTGCAAGCTGATTGCTAGAGTGGCGGCTCGACTTACCAATTTTGAATAAAAATGAAAAAGACAGCTCTTGCTATTAGCCTAGGCCTAGCTTGCCTAACCTCTTTAAATACCTACGCAACCACCTACTTATCGGCAAAAGCCATGGTAGATGTAAATTCAGGTAAACTGATTAAATCACCACTTATTAGTATAGATAACGGTCAAATTACAGCTGTACAAAGCAATAAACAGCCAAACTTAAAAGACGGCGATAAGCATATTCAATTATTAGAACTGACTTTGGTGCCGGGTTTAATGGATATGCATGTGCATTTAACGAGCGATCCTACCGTGCCGCGCAGTGAGCGAATTGGTCAATCGATTCCGCGTAAAGCAATTAAAGCGGCACACTTTGCCGAAAAAACACTGTATGCAGGTTTTACAACGCTGCGTAACTTAGGCGCAGAAGGCTACAGTGTGATTGCAGTACGCGATGGCATTAACGCAGGCGATATTGTTGGCCCACGTATCTGGGCGGCTGGCCCGTCTTTAGGTGTTACTGGCGGTCACTGCGATAACAACCGTTTACCACCAGAAATGAAATACACCGCCGAGGGCGTTGCTGATGGCCCATGGGCTGTGCGCGCTAAAGTGCGTGAAAACATTAAGTACGGTGCCAATGCCATTAAGTTTTGCGCTACAGGCGGGGTATTTTCAAAAGGCACAAAAGTCGGTATTCAACAATATAGCCAAGACGAAATGAACGCCATTGTTGACGAAGCTCATTTACGTGGCCTAACCGTGGCAGCCCATGCGCACGGTACCAGTGGTATTAAAGCAGCCATTGTTGCCGGTGTAGACAGTGTTGAGCACGTTAGTTTTGTTGATGACGAAGCCATTAAACTTGCCAAAAAACACGGCACTTGGTTCTCAATGGATATTTACAACACTGAGTACACGCTTGCCTTTGGGGAACAAAACGGGGTTGCAGAAGAAAACCTCAATAAAGAACGCCAAGTATCTAAAAAGCAACGCGATAGCTTTAGCCGTGCAGTAAAAGCAGGCGTAAACATGGTATTTGGTACCGATGCAGCAATTTACCCTCATGGCGATAACGCGAAGCAGTTTTCGCGTATGGTTGAATTTGGTATGACACCACTGCAAGCATTGCAGTCTGCCACCATCAATAGTGCTAAACTGCTAAAAATGGATGATCAACTTGGGCAAATCAAAAGCGGTTTCTTAGCCGATATTATCGCCGTTAAAGGCAACCCGCTTGAAAACATTGCAGTACTTGAAGATGTACAATTTGTTATGAAAGACGGCAAGGTTTTTAAATAAGCTATTATGCTGGCTTTGCATGAGTGGAGCCAGCAACCCTCACTTGTATCTATATCGTGAACAAAATTACCAACCATAAAACCAGTTGTTAGCAACTTGTATCTAAATAAAGAAATTACCCAAAACAGATAAATAAAACTTGAAATGAAAATAGCTCGCATTATCATTGCCGAAAAATTTCGACAGTTTACCTATAATGACGACACATAAATACTCAATTTTAGCCCTAGCCTGCTTAAGCGCATTCAATGCAAACGCCAACGATTTAGAGTCAGTTGAACGTATCACCGTTTACGACAAACAAAACCGTGTAGTACTTGATTCGGGCCTTGCCACTAAATCAAATATGACCCTAATGGAAACGCCAGCCCCGGTTGTAGTTGTTGATCAAGAACTTATCAACTCGCAAGGCGCAACAAACTTACAAGACTTAGTGCGTAACATCAGTGGTGTAACCCAAGCCGGTAATAACTACGGTATTGGCGATAACTTAGTGATCCGCGGTTTAGGTGCAAACTATACTTACGATGGCATGTACGGCGGTGCAGGCCTAGGTAACACCTTTAACCCTACACGCTCAATGACCAATGTTGAATCTGTAGAAGTACTTAAAGGCCCTGCAACGGGTTTATATGGTATGGGTAGCGCAGGCGGTGTTATCAACCTTATTGAAAAGAAACCACAATTCACTGAAAAACACACCGTTAATGCAGAGCTTGGTCAATGGGATAGTTACTCATTAGGCTTTGATAGCACAGCGGCATTAACCGACAACATTGCTTATCGCGTTAACGCAAAAACCGCTCGCAGCGATGGCTACCGCGACTTAAAAGACGACCGCGATGAAATTTATGGCGCATTAAAATACGTATTAAGCGACAAACAAGACATCATGATTTCTGCCGCTTATATCAAAGATGCCATTGCCGTTGATTCAATTGGCCACCCTATTCGTATTTTTAACAGCGACTCAGTGAATGGTAAAACCGCAGGTGAAGTAACCGCTGCCGATTTAATTAACGATGCAACGGCAAAAGGCCTGCAACTAACCGAACAGCAACGCCAACAATTAGCAGACTCACTGGCAGCAAATGATGGCCTAACGCCTTACACCTTTGGTCATAACGGTATAATCTCGCCAATGGCAAATGATAACGAAGGCGAAGAGCTACGCTTTAAGTTAACCCATAACTACTTCATCACTGATAATTTATTTTTAAATCAGCAACTACAATACCGTAATTACGAATCGAGCTTTGCCCGCCAAACGGGTGCTTATAACTATGTTTATTGGAACCGTAATGGCGTGATCAATGCTGATCCGCGTGCTCCTTTAGTGGTTGATGACGTACTTTACCCATTTGCCGCGCGTCGCCAAGAATACCGCCAAGTAGAAGCAAACGAAAAATCATGGCAATACTTTGCTGACTTGCGTTATGACTTTAGCTTTGCCGGTATTGATAACGAACTACTGGTAAACGCCAACTACGAAGACCGCGATATTCGTTTTAAACAATATTCAATTTACGATGCTGATCAGGTCATTAAAAACAAAGATGGTGAGGTTATTTACCAAGGTCAATTACCTTACATTTTTGATATTCGTAACCCGAACTGGGGCGAAGGCAGCTTTTTTGATTACGATCCGCTAAAAACCAGCGATTACAATAAAAAGGTTCAAGCTTGGGGTGTGGGTATTCAACATGTTGCCTATATTCACGACACATTCACTACCCGTGTAGGTGTTGCGTTTAACCGTATTAAACAAAGCTACGAACATTTTGGTGTAGATGCGCGCTACCGCGCCAGTGCCGCCGAGCCAACGCCAGAAGCAGATACATCAGACAGCGGTATGACCTACAACCTAGGTGCAACCTACAAACTTAGCGATGATATTTCGTTCTTTATAAACCACTCTAAAGGCCGTACAGCTTACAGCGTACTTGGTAGTGTATCGGGTAACGAAGCTGACCGCGATGACGCCGAGTCTGTCAGTAACGACATTGGTATGCGTGTAAAAGCCTTTGAAGATCAACTACTAGCCTCACTTGTGATATTTGATAGTGCCCGTACAAACCTTGAGTATGCCAACCCAGATTACGAAGCCGGTGTGTCTGATCCATCAGTACCAAAGAGCTTTTACGATGGTGAAGAGCAAACCAAAGGCGTTGAGCTTGATTTAAATGCCGATATAAACGAGCAATGGAAACTTAACGTAAACGCGGTGTATCAAGACGCTCGCGATAAGAAAAACCCTAACTCATCATCTTTCGATACTCGCCAAAAAGGTGTGCCTTATGTAACAGCAAGCAGCTGGTTAAGCTATGACGCTAAATGGTTTGATTTAGCCGAGCCACTGACAATTAGCGCAGGCGTGCAATATGTTGATGACCGCAGCACTCATTCAACCTCGTTTGGTATACCTGATGGCTACGTACCAAGCTACACGGTGTACGACGCTGCAATTCAATACCAAACAGATGATTGGAAACTACAGTTAAACCTAAATAACTTGTTTAACAAAACCTATTACTCAAAAGCCATGTTCTTAGGCGGTATGCCAGGAGAAGAGCGTAATGCTAAATTAACCTTTAGCTACACACTTTAATTGTGAAATAAGAGCAAAAGCGCGGCTTAGTTAAGCCGCGCTTTTTTTGTTTTAGTGCAACGCCCCATTTAAAAATGAATGCGTTTCTTCTACTAACTGGTTTCGCGAGTTGGATATGCCACGTTTAAAATTGCACCGCAAAATTCTATTTGCTATTTTACACGCTCATAAATGGATAATTTAAGGATTTAAGGATGAACCCACTACAGCAATACCCTATGCCAGATCGACCAAGTAACCCAACCCCTTTAGAAATGGCTATTTATAATTATGAATTACTGGCCAAAAGACACTATGACGATAAACGCCGTAAATCTGCTGCGTCTAAAGAAAAGCTTCAAAGAGATTACGAACACTTACAAAAAGAACGCAAACGTTTAGAGTATTTGCTTATCGCACAACAAAGTTTAGAGTCTTACCGATCTGAAAGTGAAAGTTCTTCTGTTAAGGAGTTAGCAGAAGAAGATCATCACCCAACTGAAAAACTTGCAAAGTTTCTGCGAGCAGCAGGCGAGCCAAAACCAACTTCAAATCATGAAGCTCATCATATTGTGTGTGGTAAGGGCCGCTATTTGCAGCGCCTTACATATGCCGCTCGTTTAAGAATGCACTCATTCGGTATTGGTATTAATGATCCGACAAATGGGGTATGGCTGAGAAACTTTGAAAAAAACAAATCAGATGATTGGGCTACACCTGATACTGTTTCACACAGAAGGCTACACCGCCATAATTACGAAGTTTGGGTGTCTACTAGTTTAAGAACCAAAGTAAATAAACTTGATTTTATAAATGCATTACGTGGCGTGAAAATAAAAATTAAAAATCATATGATGCCAGCCAACGTTATGTTACCCAAAAATGTTAAATGGGATGGCAAATCATGAAACTGTTTTCATTAAAGCCTGTAACTAATTCTTACGACATGGTTGAGTGGGATATACTTTCATTCGCAGATAAAATACAACCTAAGTTGCCATCCAATCAAGATGCTTGCATGTTCTTACTTGATATACATATGAATAATGACTCTTTATTGGAGTATTGGCCTGAAGGGTATGAGCTATCTTTTTTACCTGAGTACTTAGAAGATAACCATGATATCAGCATCATGGATGGATTTATTGCTCTTCGAATGAATGCCTATGAAGTTTTAAAAGACTTGTTAACTCCTTTAGGGGAGTTCATTGAAACAAAGGCTGATGGTGAACCAATTGTAATTTTTAACTTGCGTACATTTGGACAAGAAGATGAAGCTAAATGTGAGCGTGAATATTTAGATGGTTACCCGCTAGATTATACTAAGATTGCTTTTGTCAATGACGATGTAAAGAATAAGCCTGTCTTTAAAAGCAAGTTTACCGGTGGTTCTCGTTTGTATTGTACAGATGAGTTTAAATCTACTGTAGAAACTAATAATTTGACTGGTGTCTTTATTGACGAAGATCTTAATAATATTTTTTCTAGTTAGTAATGTTCTTAGGCGGTATGTCAGGTGAAGAGCGTAATGCTAAATTAACCTTTAGCTACACACTTTAATTGTGAAATAAGAGCAAAAAGCGCGGCTTAAGTAAGCCGCGCTTTTTTGTTTTGTTTAGTGAAAGCGAGTTTGAGTAGTGGCTTGTTTTTGGAAAAATGTATGTTAGAACGTCGACTGTATCAGGTAAATTTTAGATAGAAATTTCTATAGGGTAGCTCCTAAATCAGCTACGCAGGTCACTGCGTCGGCTGCATTTTTTTGTTAAGCATTGTCGGAGCGCCGATCATGACTGTGTGCAGATCACCATGTGGCGCTTCAAGCGTACGCTCAGTAATTTCGAGCTTAGCTCCCTTATTAATTGAGGGAACAAATACAATGCCATGAACCAACTTTGTAGCGATCAGATAGTGACGAAGCTGCTCTAGGCCCTCACGAGCTCTTCGCTTCCATTCTATAGATGGCCTTTTCATTTCTACAATCACTGAGGATTCACCTTTTTCCAGTAGAAGATCAAGACGCAACTTCCCAGACGCATGGTCAATCGCTTTTTCCGTTGCTATTTTTATCTCTGGATCAGCTGCCGAAATGAACCCTGATAGCTTTCCTAATAACTCATACTCTCTAGGTGATTCCATGCCATCCAACTCTTGACTAAGCTCTGCGGAAAAATGAGTCAGTAATTCAATACATTGCTGCATAAACCCTAAACTTTCATAATTATCAACATCAGAGAATACCGATTTAGAAAGGTGGCTCAATCTAGCCTTTTCCATCTCATAAGCGTGTTTTTCTAGCATTTGATCAAGAAGAATGTTGAAAAATGCTGAGACGCTCACGATCGCCAATAAAGCTTCTTGTGAAGAGAAGAATAGCTGATAATCGTGAGTCGATTTATTTCGCCATTCAGTTCGATAATTAGTGAATTGATTCAGAACACGCTCTTTTAGCACGTTACTACTTTCAAAATACTGTTCAATTTGAAACGGAGTTTTTCTGGCTGGATCTGAAGAGTTTAGGACGCGATAAGCTTCTTTCAGCGCACCTTCAAAAGCCTGATTAGACCTATAAATAACATCGGTAAACAGGTGCTCCCCATTTTCACGCCCCTGCTCAAAATGAAGCTCTGCAATTTCAATATGATGGATTACAGCATCCAGGCCTTGTTGTGATTGAGTTCCTGAAAATGAGCTAGATTTTGATTTTATAAGTTTAAGTAAATCCATGATCTCTCAAGTTCTGATGCTTATCGCCCCAAGCAGGTGCAACTTTTAAGCTGGCTAAATAAGTAGCGAAGCAACGGGAGCTAGTTTAAAGTTGTCCCGTTGATTTGGCTTGTTAGGTTTACCAATCTTCTTCATCTAATTCTTCTTCAATAATTTCAAACTGACGTTCTGGGCCTAATAATTTAGTTTTAACATACGAGACTACAAATCCTACAGAAGCTAAAACAGCCATACCACAACCAATGATTGCAGCAAATATAAACATAAGAAAGGTAACTTCTTTCTCGAGCCAAGGAAACATTTTTGCTAGCAGATATATAATTGCAAAAGCGTATATGAATTGGAAGAGCCAACTTAGAGCATACTTTATTTTTCTAGCTTTAAATGCGGAAAGGTATTCTCCATCTTTAGGAACTGGTCCAAACCAAATGAAAGCAATTTGACTGGGAATACTCTTATAGAAGATATTCAAAACGAGCAGCACCGTAAAAGCTACAACATAAAACATCGCAATTTTCTCAGTCATCAAGGGAAACCTAATATGTTTATAGCGAGCTAATCGCGCATTTTTCTACAACAGCGTAGCTCGTTTTTCTTATTAGACTATTTTTAACAAACTTCTTAACTAATTGCCAATACTACTAAAATGCAGTGGTTCTAGCTTTTGTCCTAGGATAATAATGAACGGTAGGATCGTTTTCTGACTATGCAATAATAAACTTTAACGAAATAGAAATGCAATTGTGAACGGCCGAAGTTCGCTCTTTTGAAAAATTCGCCTAAACACGTATTAAGGTAATAAAGAGTTACTGTACCTGCTTTTTATCATATGAAAAACTGCCAGATTCAATTGAGTCACTCAACCAAACCTGACAGCATTAACTGACTCAGCTTAAAGCGTCATCACGATTCGGCCTGTGATATCGCCTTTTAGCATGTCGTCAAAAATATCGTTGATATCTTCTAGGCGTTTTTCTTCAATAATGGCTTTAACTTTACCTTTAGCAGCAAAGTCTAGGCATTCTTGTAAGTCTTTGCGCGTACCAACGATAGAGCCTACAACAGACACACCATTTAATACGGTATCAAAAATTGGCAATGGCATATCTTCGGGTGGTAAACCTACAAGCACGCATTTACCGCCACGGCGCACGCTTTTATAAGCTTGCTCAAAACCGGGTTTTGATACTGCCGTACACACAACGCCATGTGCGCCGCCCACTTGTTCAAAAATGGTTTCTGAAGGCACTTGCTTCATAAAGTCTATGGTGATGTCTGCGCCAAGCTCTTTGGCAAGTGCCAACTTGCTCTCGCCGGTATCAACGGCAATTACATTAAAGCCCATTGCTTTCGCGTATTGCACCGCTAAATGGCCTAGGCCGCCAACACCGACAATTGCCACCCAATCACCCGCTTTGGCATCAGTCACTTTAAGCGCTTTATAGGTTGTAACCCCCGCACAGAATAATGGTGCGGCTTCTGAAAAACCTAA
Organism: Pseudoalteromonas sp. T1lg21; assembly: GCF_002964625.1. Taxonomy (NCBI): domain Bacteria; kingdom Pseudomonadati; phylum Pseudomonadota; class Gammaproteobacteria; order Alteromonadales; family Pseudoalteromonadaceae; genus Pseudoalteromonas; species Pseudoalteromonas sp. T1lg21. The sequence goes on along the minus strand of NZ_PQBX01000061.1, from coordinate 507,958 downwards.
TCCTTCAGGAATTTTAACCACGTAATCGCCATGGGCTACACAGTACTCGGCGTAACCTCCATCAACTGAATACCCAGTGTTGTGCTGCTCAAGGCATAAGGTTTCTTTACCTTCTAAACAAAACTCGCAATGGCCACAGGCGCTATATAACCAAGGAACACCGACACGGTCGCCTACTGATAAGTGTTTAATGTTTGCGCCTACTTTTTCGATAGTACCTACCCCTTCATGGCCAGGTACTAATGGCATTTTAGGTTTGACTGGCCAATCTCCATGACAAGCATGTAAATCTGTGTGGCACACCCCACATGCGGCAATTTTAACTAGCACATCGTTAATTCCCACCTCTGGGCATGGGATATCTTCGATAGTTAATTTACCTTTGTACTCTTTATTTACTGCAGCTTTCATAACCTTCCTCCATGGTATTATTGGATTTCAGCCTATACGATAAACTTATTAACTGTCACTATTATTGATCCACATCAAATAGCTAATCACTACGGCATTTAATTGAACTATTGTTTAAATTCAATAACTTAAATTTAAAATGTGGCGTATCTACACTTTAGTAGTAGCAGATTGCATAGTGGCTATTTCTTTTAGTTATACCCCGAGCGTGCTAGCATTTAATTTCTGAAATTTTTGAATACTAAAAATTATGAGCCTATCTGAAAAAAACTTAGCTTTTGTTATGCACTGCGGTGAAATGGGTAGCCGTTGGGGCTTTAACCGCACCATTGGTCAAATGTGTGGATTATTAACCATTACTAAAGAGCCAATGACCGCCAATGAAATTGCCGATACCTTAAGTATCTCGCGCGGAAACGTCAGCATGGGCATTAAAGAGCTACAGTCTTGGCGCTTAATTAAAGTGCATCATATTCCCGGTGACCGTAAAGAATACTACGGCCCTGCTGGCAGCATTTGGGATATGGCCAACCGCGTATTCGAAGAGCGTAAAAAGCGCGAGATAGACCCAACCCTTAGCCTTCTTCGCGATAACATTTTAGAAGAAGCCCACACTGACGATGAGCGCTTTGCTCAACAGCAAATGCAAGAAATTCACGACCTGCTCGAAACCGTTACTAAGTGGTCAGCAGAGCTACAACGCTTAAGCCCTGAACAACTTCAAAGCCTAATGAAACTAGGCTCTGGCATTGGAAAAGTACTTGATTTTAAAGACAAGATTTTGAAAAAACCGGGGAAAGGGGAATAAGTTAGCGAGTTGCTAGGGGCGAGAGTAAAGTTAGCGAGTTACAAGGGGAAAGTTAGCGAGTTACAAGGGGAAAGTTTCGAGTTACAAGAGTAAAGTTTGTAGGAGGCGTTTTAACGCCCAATAAGTTACAAGTTACAAGAGTAAAGTTAGCAAGTTGCTCGGGTAAAACTTATCGCTTTACCCTTGATACTTGCTAACTTTTATTACTCGATTACTTAATCGCTGGGTAACCGATGCGATCTGATAAGTAACCAACACTGGTTGCAAAGTAATACGAACGATTCCAGTGCATAAGTGCTTTGTAGTTATCGTAGGCTAGGTACATACGACCATTGGTATCATCTGGCATTACCATTGCGGCGGTTATGTCCACATTTGGTAAGTCGCTGCCATCCATTTTACGCACACCAAGAGCTTGCCAGTCTGCAAGGCTGCGCTCTGAGTTTTTCCAATACTCTAGCCATTGACTGCGGGTTTTAGTGCCACGCTTAAGAATGTTTGCGTTATCAAAGCCTTCAGGTAATTTAACTTGGCGACCCCAGGTTAAATCATCGTTCCAACCTTCTTGCTTAAGGTAATTAGCAATTGAGGCAAAAGCGTCTTCTTCTGTGGTCCAAATGTCTTTACGACCATCACCGTTGTAATCTACAGCGTAAGCGTTAAATGAGGTTGGCATAAACTGTGTTTGACCCATTGCACCAGCCCATGAGCCTTTGAACTTATCAAGGGTAATGTGGCCCTCTTTTAAGATATCAAGCGCTGCCCAAAGTTGGTTTTTGTACATGGTTTCGCGGCGACCATCAAAAGCAAGTGTGACTAATGATGCAATTACACTGTGACCACCTTGGATTTTCCCGAAGTTACTTTCAAGGCCCCAAAGTGCCACAATAAAACGCGCTTGAACGCCGTATTCTTTGGCTACTTTTTCAAGTACGTCTTGGTGTTCTTTGTATAATTTACGGGCGCGGTCAATTTTCCATTGCGGCACACGTTTAGGTAAATAGGTTTCGAGGGTTTCTTTTACTTCTGGCTGATTTTTATCTGCTGAAATAACTTTCTTTTTAAATTTAGCCGTTGCGAATGCTTGGTCGATAAGTGCTTGATCATAGCCCTTTTCAATCGCTTCTTTTTTTAATGCAGCAACGTAAACGTCAAAATCAGCTTGTGTCTTTTCTTCTGCCAATACTGAAGTGCTTAATGAAGCACTGAGTAAAATAACGGCAAGTTTTTTAATCACTCTCAACTCCCTTGTCTTTTTTAAATTGGGTTAACAGATTTTCTTCCGGCGGAGGTAATTGCAAGTAAAAGCCTTTATCAATTAACGCTTGCTTAACCGTTTCTAAATCTGCCACGCCTAACTCTTCACGGCTTGCTAGATTGATGATCATCACATACTTAGGTTGACCGAACGTTTCTAGTAAAGGTTCAGGTACGCGAGAGAAATCATCTCTTTTTTCTACAAAAAGGTATGTATCCGCTTTTTTAATACTTTTATACACCGCAGTTAGCATTATGACCCTATAATATCTTGCTTAACGAAGGCGCACACTATAACATGAGTCATATAATAAGTTAGAAAAAATAGATTAGATTTTTACTGTATATGCCTTGTTCAGCCTGTGTTTATACTTAAATAATGCTAATCCAGACAATTCAATTGAGCGTGTATGTCGGAACAAATTTTTGAATTAAAAGGGAACCTTTTTACGTTATCTGTTTTACATTTATTTTCAGCAGATACAGCCCTTTTAAGTAAGCAGTTAGATGAGAAAATCGCCCAAGCACCTAAGTTCTTTGCCGGTGCGCCTATCGTAATCAACTTAAGCGACGTACAAGATGAAGCGCTTGATTTCTCTTTCTTAAAATCAATGTTAAGTGGTCTTTCGTTAAACCCGGTTGGGGTTTGTAATGGCTCTCAAGAGCAAAACGAAATCGCAAAAGCTGCGGGCCTGTCGGTGTTAAATTATTCACAAGACGTTAAGGGTGCGACCGCTAAACAACAAACAAATACATCTATCGTTGAAAAAACCGTTCACCTGCCTGCGCAAGTTATTCATGGCACTGTACGTTCGGGCCAACAAGTGTATGCTAAAGACCGCGATTTAATCGTGATTGGCGCTGTAAGTCATGGTGCCGAAGTGATTAGCGATGGTAATGTGCATATTTATGGCACCTTACGCGGCCGTGCAATTGCAGGGGCAAAAGGTTACAACGAAGCAAATATATTTTGCCAAAAATTAGAAGCAGAACTTGTTTCAATTAATGGTAGTTATTGGATCAGCGACTCTCTTCAGGGTGAACACTGGGGCAGCGCAGTACAAATCCAACAAAAAAATGATTCATTAGAAATTTCAGCTTTGGTTAAAGGATAAATCTCATGGCAAAAGTGATTGTCGTTACTTCTGGTAAAGGTGGTGTTGGTAAAACCACATCGAGTGCTGCGATTGGCACAGGTTTAGCGCTTAAAGGCTTTAAAACCGTTATTATCGACTTTGATATTGGTCTGCGTAATCTTGACCTTATCATGGGTTGTGAACGCCGTGTTGTTTATGATTTCGTAAACGTAATCAATGGTGAATCAAACCTAAATCAAGCACTTATTAAAGATAAGCGCGTCGATAAATTATACATTTTACCTGCCTCACAAACACGTGATAAAGACGCCCTAACCCGTGACGGTGTTGAGCGCGTACTTAACGAGCTGAAAAAAGATTTTGATTACATTGTATGTGATTCACCAGCGGGTATTGAAGCCGGTGCAATGATGGCAATGTACTTCGCTGATGAAGCGATTGTAACAACGAACCCAGAAGTATCATCAGTACGTGACTCTGACCGTATTCTTGGTATTTTACACAGCAAGTCAAAACGTGCTGAAGAAGGCCTAGAAAGCGTAAAAGAACACCTACTATTAACACGTTATAATCCTGAGCGTGTTGAAAAAGGCGAAATGCTTTCGGTAGAAGACGTACAAGAAATCTTAGCGATTAAATTACTGGGCGTTATTCCAGAATCACAAGCTGTACTTAGTGCATCAAACTCTGGTCAACCGGTTATCTTAGATTCGGAATCGGATGCAGGCCAAGCGTATACAGATGCTATCAATCGTTTATTAGGCGAAACTGTTGATTTTCGTTTCTTAGACGTAGAGAAAAAAGGCTTATTCAAACGGATTTTTGGAGGTTAATGTGTCTTTACTTGACTACTTCCGCTCAGAAAAGAAAAGCAGTGCGTCATTAGCAAAAGAGCGATTGCAGATCATTGTCGCGCACGAACGTTCACAGCGTGGTACACCAGATTACTTACCACAGCTAAAACAAGACATCCTTGATGTTATTCGTAAGTACGTGAATGTAAACACTGATGCAGTTCAGGTTCAGTTTGATCAAAACGAAGATGACTTAGCAGTACTTGAGCTAAACGTCACCTTACCTGACGAAGAAAAGAAATAGTCAAAATTGGGCGCTTAGTTTTTTAACAGCGCCCTTTTTTATTTCTGCCACTGCATATGAAACTCATAGTCGTCTTCGCCTAGCGTTTTAAACCCTGCCCGTTGATATAATCCATACGCTGGATTCGCTTTTAGCACCGTTAAATTAATCTCTGCTGTTTGCGCTTTGAGTGCGTCTAACACCTTAGTGCCTAACCCCTTGCCCTGCTCTTTAGGTGCAATTTGTAGCTGTAACAAACTGATAGCTTGATCACTCACGATGAACTTTGCAGCGCCTACACATTGCCCATCATTTAACACTAAATGACTGTGCTCAAAATGTTCTGCTACTCTTGCTTGATGCTGCTCAAGTGATAAAAATAACCCTTGATTCTCTAAGTGCTCAACCATAGTTTTTAATCTCAAGTCGAGTAAATAGGCTTTGTCTTGCTCTGTAGCTGCTACAAATTCAATCATTATTGTCTTAAAAAAGAAAAAGGTACTTTAATAAAAGTACCTTTTTAGGTTGCAACAAACAACATGTCTTGGGTTAGAAATTATAATTTGCGCCTAAGTAAAAACGACGACCCGAATATTGGTTATAGGTAAAGCGATTACTTTGCTTCCAATAGCCTTCTTCTATTTCTTCAGTTAGGTTCACCACTGACGCGGTAAACGAAAGATCCTCTGTTAGGTTATACGAGGCATTCACATCTAGCTGACCATAGTCTTTGGTATACAAGTTGTAGCCTTGGTGAATCCCGTTGGCACGGTCATCTTTCCAGTTATATGACGCACGAACACTAAAGTCGTCATTCTCAAAGTACACCGACACATTATATTGGTGCTTAGCGGTGCCTGGTATTTCGGCCTCTGTTTTTTGTCCGTCTGTCGAGACTTCGCTGGTGCTGGTATCTGTGTAAGTATAGTTAGTTAAAATACCAAAACCATTATCGAACGAATGCTGGAAGAACAGCTCTAAACCTTCTGATTTTGCATCACCCCCACCCACTTTGGTGTTCATTTCGACTTCAATTGGGCCGTTACAACAATCATGTTCACGCTCTACAATTTCTACCGTCGAGATTGGTAAATTAGAAATATCTTTAGAGAATAACGTGGCACCCAGTGCAGAGCCATCGCCGTAATACCATTCAATGCCTAAATCAAATTGGTCAGATAACATAGGCTCAAGCCCTGTGTTTACCGAGGTACCATTACCACGGCCTGTCCATGAATCAGGCGAGTTAATGTTCACAGGAGGACCGTATGACTCTGCTTGGCTTAAGTCTGAATAGCTCACTCTTGCCATAGTACGTGCTGCTGCAAAGCGCACCACTAGATCTTCGGTTGCATCCCATGCAAGGTTAAAGCTTGGTAATACTTCACTGCCATCGCTACTGCGCTCATTTGGCTCCGTGTCGTCATCGTCTTGACCAATTACATCATCGTAGGTCAAGGTGCTCAGCTCTGTATTTACATAACGCACACCGACATTACCGCGGAAATCTTGCCATTCAAAATCAGCTTGGGTGTAAACAGACCAAATTTTTTCTTCTAAAGCATAAGTACCCGAAAGTGTTGGCACCACTGTCTGACTAAAGTTTTCTTTTAAGTAATCATCCAGCGCTCCAAAGTCAAACGCTAAGAAGTTAAATGCGCCTGTATCACCTGCACTGTTATCAACCACATGGTCGCTTACCAATGTTGGCGCATCTGGGTGAAAATCTGGATTATGGAACCACTCAGTGCCTGGCAAGTAACCGCGGTAACCGCCGTTATCAGCAATGCCGTCATCCCAACGAAAGTCGTTACGAATGCCTTTAATTTCGTGGTCGCGGTATTTACCACCCACATAAACACGAGTGAAAAAACTGCCATCAAGGTCAAATTTCACATCTGTTTGAAAGTAATCTTCTGAGTCTTCATTTTCAGATGAGTATGAGTCAAACCAATCGTAATATTGATATGCTTCTTTATCAGTGGCTAAATCAGTCGACACTTCGTAGCTTGGTTTTCCGTTTTCAATTGACCACAACCAGCTGTTTACTGAGCCTAAACGTGCATCAATATTGGCGTAGGTTTCTTTTGAGGTTCCGCCTTCTGCTTCAGTATGACCAAGTTTTACTGTAATGCTGTAAGTGTCGCCATAATAAGTACCTTCAAAATCATAGGTGTTTGATTTTGACTCGCCATAACGCTCACGCCCTGTTAACTGCGGCGATAACAAACCACGGCGAACAGCCACACCGTCATTTACATCGGCATCCCCCCAGTTATTATCATTAAGTAAACCATTATCGCCATTACCGTAGGCAACCACGGTATCACCATCAAGTACAATGCCGTAATACGGGTTGTGGTTATCGTTCCACTCGGCAAAAGTAATACTTTGCCCTGTTTGGTCGTAGCCTAACTTGGCACCAAAATAGTTAAAGTTTAAATCAAGTCTGTCACTCGGTGCCCACTGCACAGCGACTTGATAACCATCGCGTGTACGGTCTTGGTTTGAGTTATTAACACTCATCGCACGAGGTGCCCATACATTGTTGTACACTTCGCCAGTGGCTTGGTCTACCAGCGCTGGGCGCTCTGCCCCTTCAACGGTATCTGAGTGAAAACGCCAGTGTGATGCGTTGTTAGTGATGGTTGTTACGGTGCGATCTTGACGAGTAAAACCGGCCAGTACACCAAAGTTTTCGTCGTCATTTTTCCAAGAATACAGCACGTTGACTTGCGGCTTAGTGTCTTCAGACACATCATCGTAAGTCACCTCTGCACTTAACGCCCCTGAATTTGCTTCCATCTCAAGCGGTTTTCGGGTGTGTAAAATAACCGTACCACCAATACCACCTTCATCGATGCGTGCTTCAGCACTTTTGTACACTTCTACACTTTTGATCATGCTTGAAGGCAATAACGTGTAATTAAAACTACGGGTAGGAGTACCAGAACCTGATGAAGCAATATAGTTACCGTTTAATTGGGTGAGAGTCCAATCCGGTGACGTACCACGAATACTCACGCGGCTACCTTCGCCACCGTCGCGGTCAATCAAAACGCCCGATACACGTTGCAATGAGTCAGCGACATTTTTATCTGGAAACTTACCAATATCCTCTGCGGTGATTGCATCAACTGTTGCCGTTGAAAGTCGTTTTATTGCTAAGTTTTCTGCGGTTGAAGAACGAATACCTCGTACTTCAATCACTTCTACATCATCATTAGCTTGCTCTGCTGCATAGCTTGTATTAATTGCAGCCAGTAGCGATATTAAAATTGCATTACGCTTAAAATGCCTTCCTTGCCCTTTTGTTTTTATTACAGTTTGCTTGCCCATGCCTATCTCCAGTTGTGTGTTCTGTTTTTGTATAAGAGGTTTTAGCCTCTGCAAAAACGATTTATTGTTGTCGGTTTTTAAACTGATTTTCGGTAGTTAACAGCTTGTTAAACTCAAACTCAGAATAGGGTGAGCGGTCAAAAAGTGATAATAAAAATTCGGTGAGAGATATGACAAAATCGGCGTTAGGAATATTTTATATTCATTTTTATATTTTCTGAATTATAGTTAAGCTCAGCGATTTTCAGTTTTCCGGCTCAGCAAAACAAACTCAAAATCTCATTTAAAATATTGATAATAAATAATAATTAGAAATTCCATGTATTTGTTAATCACTCACAAATTGAGTAACTAAAAAATAGGTGTAATAGATATGGTAAAAACACGCCCATGAACAATGGTAAATTTCTTGAAGTATGCCTAAACGAAGGGAGCTTAAAGCAGCTTGCTAACAACATTTCAATGGCTAGTAACTTAGGCGCGAAACGCTTTGAGCTATGCAGTAATTTACACCTAGGCGGCTTAACACCAAGTGTTAATGCGATTGACTGTGCTGTGAAAAACCTGACTAATAGTGCAGAGTTAGTGGTGATGATACGCCCCGAAGCAGGCAACTTTTTTGTTAGTGCTGAATGTCGCAACCTATTGCAAAAACAAATTACACTGGCAGCGAACGCGGGGGCGCATGGGGTGGTATTTGGTGCAATTAAACACGGCGAACTTGATTTAGAAGTGACCCGCTCTTTAGTTGCCACTGCCAAACAGCATGGCCTGATGGTGACCTTTCACCGTGCATTCGATATCCTTACAAACCCGTTAAACGCACTTGATAAATTGATTAGTTTAGGCGTTGACCGCATCTTAACAGCAGGCACGCCGTGGCAAAGCGGTCAACGTGCTGTTGATGGTCTAAATCAGCTCAACACATACTTAGCACACAGCGCTAATCAGATAGAAGTTGTTATGGGTGGTGGCGTTACTTTAGAAAACGCGCCAACACTTTGGCAATTAATAAAAAACCATTCAGCAAAGGCAGCTGTGCATGTACACTCATGCGTGCACAACGAAAATGGTGCAATTAATGCTGAGGCTATCAATAAGCTTCTTTCAAAGGATTAAGCATGGCAATGTATTTTTTAGGTATTGATGGCGGTGGCAGTAAGTGTAAAGTTCGTTTAGAAAACGAAAACGGCTCATTGCTTAGCGAAGCCATAAGTGGCTCAGCAAACGTGGCCACCAGCTGCCAACAAAGCCAAGAGTCAATACTGCACGCTACTGAACTTGCATTTCATGAAGCTGGGCTTGCCTTAAGCGAGCTGAAAAACACCTATGTGCATGCCGGACTTGCCGGTGCTAATATCGACTCTGCCTATCAAGCTATGACCAAATGGCAGCACCCTTTTGCCAAATTTACCCTGTCAACAGATATGCTGATTGCCTGTAAAGGCGCGCATCAACACCATGATGGTGCGGTGATTATTCTGGGCACAGGCTTTTGTGCGGGTTACCAACAGCAAAACCAATTTAGCGAATTAGGTGGCTACGGATTATTACTAAGCGATGGTGCCAGTGGTGGTTGGTTAGGTTTACAACTTTGCCGTAAAGCATTTTCAGTACTTGATGGTGTTGCGCAAAGTTCTGCAGCAATAAATACCCTACTCACCCAGCTTAATTGCGACTCAAGCCAAGCGTTAAGTCAGCGTTTAATATCAGCGCGCCCTGCAGAGCTTGCCAAATTTGCGCCCCTAGTTTTTAGCCATTCTGACGATGCTTTTTGTCAGCAATTAATCAATGAAGCGTGCGCATACATTAGCCGCTATATCGCTTACTTTGAAAAACAAGGTATTACAAAAATCACCATGATGGGCGGTATTTCTAGTGCCATTACCCCTTACTTAACTGATGCCAGTAAAGCGCATTTAACTCCCGCCCTTGCCAGTGCAGAGCAAGGGGCTATTTTAATGGCGAGAGAGGCAATTTAATCGCCTAATTGCGAGCGCATTTGTGAGGGAATTTCACCAAACAAACGCCGAAATTGTTTGCTGAAGTAACTCGGTTCAGAAAACCCACACTGGTAGGCCACTTGTGAAATGGGCAGTTGCGTTTCAATCAGTAGCTTGCGGGCATTTTCGAGACGCACTTCGTTAATAAATTGATTAGGTGTTTTTGCTAAATGCTTTTTAAAGCGGCGCTCTAAAGCACTTACCGACAAGTGTGCAAGCTCTGCTAATTCATCAATGCTGATCTGACGATGATAATGCTCGCGAATAAATTTTACCGGCTCTTCAATTGCCCTTACATGAGATAGCGCTTTTGAGGTTTTTTGTAAATGTCGGGTCACTCCGTAAGTGCCAATCACATTGCCATCGTGATCTTTTAAAGCATGCTTTGATGTAGAAAACCAACCAAGCTCACCTTGTTGGGTTTGGTTCAGCTCTAAAACTAAAAACGATTATTCTTAATGAAAACTTGGGTTTTCAACATTCTCCAATTAATGCTAATAGAGCCTTAAAAATTAACTACGGTTAATTTTGAGAAAAAGAAAAGTACCATCCATTGCTTAACTTCATATCAAAATTAATATCATCTTTAGTATCTTTTCTCTTTTTAAACGCATGGACTATTTTATTATAGGGGATAGGTTGAACTACATTAAATTTTAATGAATACACTGTAGCACTACCTCCTAGGCCGAATGCGTCATATATAACCTCTAATGAGCATTCTCCCCTTACATTGGAAATGGATATTGAGTCTCTTCCCAATGCACGAAGAGTACTTTGAATATCAAAATATTCAGAGTTAGTTTCATTGACAGAAATTACTAAGAAGTCTTTGTTTTCTTGTCTGGGAATCAAACAAGATTGCTCAGCTAATGATTGATAAGTGTCAGCATTATCATAATAATGCTGAACCACTTCTCCATCTGTTACAGGGTACTCTGAACATGCAGACAAGAAAAGCCCACATATAATAACTGAATATTTTTTAAAAAACATCATCACTAAACCTCTAATAATTGACGACAAACTCTTAACTAGTGAAGCAATATGTTGGGTATCCCCTTGAACGAAACACCATACTCCACCTAAGCCGCCACCACACATGTCTGTACTTGGTTCCTTTCAAATCGCCCAAACCTTCGCCACCTCCACCACCAGAGCCGCCAGTAGTTGAGTCGTTTGAAGCATCGTTTAATGTGGAGTGATTGGCAATTGACTGTTCATCTAAACAACTTACATAGTTTGAGTCATTTTGATTATTAGAAAAGACTTTAACATAATAGTTTATACCTTCATGACTTCTAGGGGATCTCCCGTGTAGTCGCCTGAATTAAAAATGAAATCAACAGCACCTTGAAACCATCCTTTACTTGGTAACTTTGTGTTCCAGCGGATAAACGAATAATAGCATCCGCTAACATTCCATAGCTCTTAGGTTAGCACCATATAAGAAATTCCTCATAAACGAGGTACCAGCATAGTCCGATTGGCTACTGTGAACAACAACCAAAGCCCCACCAAAATTGTGCATCGCATAACCCCTAGAAACTATTGCTGTAATAACAGCGCCTCGATGGATAAACTAATTGCTTATTTTTGCTGCCCAATTTAGCCATTCTGACGATGCTTTTTGTCAGCAATTAATCAATGAAGCGTGCGCATACATTAGCCGATATATCGCTTACTTTGAAAAACAAGGTATTACAAAAATCACCTTGATGGGCGGCATTGCCAGTGCCATCACGCCTTACTTAACTGATGCCAGTAAAGCGCATTTAACCCCCGCCCTTGCCAGTGCAGAGCAAGGGGCTATTTTAATGGCAAGAGCTGCAATTTAATCACCTAATTGCGAGCGCATTTGTGAGGGAATTTCACCAAACAAACGCCGAAATTGTTTGCTGAAATAACTCGGCTCAGAAAACCCACACTGGTAGGCCACTTGTGAAATAGGCAGTTGCGTTTCAATCAGTAGCTTGCGGGCATTTTCGAGACGCACTTCGTTAATAAATTGATTAGGTGTTTTTGCTAAATGCTTTTTAAAGCGGCGCTCTAAAGCACTTACCGACAAATGCGCAAGCTCTGCTAATTCATCAATGCTGATCTGACGATGATAATGCTCGCGAATAAATTTTACCGGCTCTTCAATTGCCCTTACATGAGAAAGCGCTTTTGAGGTTTTTTGTAGATGTCGGGTT